>NZ_JBHXSY010000035.1:44744-81516 GCF_042715295.1 Streptomyces sp. NPDC058701
CGCGCGAGGACCGCCGGGGCCTCGGCGAGGGAGGGCCCGTACCAGGTCAGGTGGCGTCCCGAGACCAGCGCGGCGGGCAGCCCCGGGAAGGCCTCCGGACCGTCCTCGGCGGTGAAACGGTACGGCTCGTCCGGCAGCACCACCAGGTCGCAGCCGCTCGCCGCCAGCTCCTCGGCGGGGATCCGCGGGTACCGCTCCGGGTGTCCGGCGTAGACGTTGCGCACCCCCAGGCGGGCCAGGACGTCCCCCGCGAAGGTGTCCCGGCCCAGCACCATCCACGGCCGCCGCCAGATCGGCACGAAGGCCGTCGCGGACACCGCCGGCTCCGCGGCCCGGGCCCAGGCCGCCCCGGCGTCCGCCAGCCATCCCGGCCTCTTCAGCCCCAGTACGCCCACCAGCAGCCGGTCCAGCTCCCGCAGCGCCTGCGGGAGGTCCCGCACCTCGGTGACCAGCACCTCCAGCCCCGCCGCGCGCAGCGCCGCCAGGTCGGGGGCCCGGTTCTCCTCCTCGTTCGCGATCACCAGGTCCGGGCGCAGCTCCGCGATCCGCCGCACGTCGGGGTTCTTCGTCCCGCCGATCCGCGCCGCGTCCCCGAGGTCCGTGGGGTGCGTGCACCAGTCCGTGACCCCGACCAGCAGGCCCGGCGCGCTCACCGCGACCGCCTCGGTCAGCGACGGCACCAGCGACACGACCCGCCGCACGCCGCTCAGCGCCCGGGGGACGGCGGTTCGGACGTGGCGTGGATGTGCTCGCCGACCGCGACGACCAGGATCCGGGTGTCCTCGGTGACGGCCCGCCAGCGGTGCCGCACCCCGCCGGACAGGAACAGCGCGTCCCCGCTCTCCAGCCGGTACGCCCGCCCCTCGGCCTCCACCTGGCAGGCGCCGGCGACCACGTACATCAGTTCGTCGTTGCGGTGCTGGTACTCCCGGCCGGCGTCCTGGTCCCCGGTGAACTCCAGGGCGTGCAGCTGGTGGTGCCCGCGCACGAGGGGCCGTACGCCGGGCACGGGGGTGAGGGCGGAGTCGTCACCGGCCCGTACGAGGTCCACGGTGCGGGCCGTGTCGGAGGCGGCCAGCAGTTCGACGGCCGTGGTCTCCAGCGCGTCCGCGACCCGCTCCAGGGAGCGCATGCTGGGGCGGGCCCGCTCGTTCTCTATCTGGCTCAGGAAGGGGACGGACAGGCCGCTGCGCGCCGACACGGCGGCCAGCGTCAGCTGGAGCGCGCGGCGCCGCTTGCGCACGGCCACGCCCACGCGGAGCGGCTCCTTGGCGTCCTTGTCCTTGCCCTTGTCGTCCTTGCCATCCGGCGTGCCGTCCGTGCCGTCCCTGTCGTTCATGTCGGGGCTGCCCTCCCCTTGTCCGTCGCACATCGGTGTGCTGTAAGCACCTTACGCAGCAACCGCCTCCGGTTTCGCGTGCACGAGCGCACTCGCCCCCCGCCACCGGTGATCACCCGTGCCCGCCCGGTCACCTTCCGCGGTCGTCCGCGGGCCGCCACCGTACGCCCTCGTCCTGGAGAACCGCCGGGGTTCCGCCGGTGCGGACCGACGGCGCAGCGGCGGCTGCCGGGCCGGCGCACCGCCCCCGGCACCCGGCGGTTCCGTCACCGGGTTGCGGCATCATCGTCTGCGTGACGACACGACGCCTGATGCTCCTGGACACCGCCTCCCTCTACTACCGCGCCTACTTCGGTGTGCCGGACTCCGTGAAGGCCCCCGACGGCACCCCGGTCAACGCCGTGCGCGGGCTGCTCGACTTCATCGGCCGCCTGGTCCAGGACCACCGTCCGGACGACCTGGTGGCCTGCATGGACGCCGACTGGCGGCCGCACTGGCGGGTGGAGCTCATCCCGTCGTACAAGGCGCACCGCGTCGCACAGGAGACCGACACGGGTCCGGACGTGGAGGAGACCCCGGACACCCTCGCCCCGCAGGTGCCGATCATCGAGGCGGCACTGGACGCCTTCGGCATCGCCCGCGTGGGGGTCGCCGGGTACGAGGCGGACGACGTGATCGGCACGCTGACCGCCCGCGCGACCGGCCCGGTGGACATCGTCACCGGCGACCGGGACCTCTACCAGCTGGTGGACGACGCCAGGCAGCGGCGCGTGCTGTACCCCCTCAAGGGCGTGGGCACCCTCCAGGTGACCGACGAGGCGTGGCTGCGCGAGAAGTACGGGGTCGACGGCCCCGGCTACGCGGACCTGGCGCTGCTGCGCGGTGACCCCAGCGACGGCCTGCCCGGCGTCCCCGGCATCGGTGAGAAGACGGCGGCGAAGCTGCTCGACGCGTACGGCACGCTGGACGGGATCATCGCCGCGATCGACGACCCGAAGTCGAAGCTGACCCCGGCCCAGCGCAAGCGACTGGACGAATCGCGGCCGTACCTGGCCGTGGCCCCCAAGGTGGTCCAGGTAGCCGGGGACGTGCCGATTCCGCAGTTCGACCCGGCCCTCCCGTCACTTCCGTCCCATCCGGAACTGGTCGACGCACTCGCCCGCCGATGGGGTCTCGGTGGAGCCGTGTCGCGCCTGAGCGGCGCGCTGCGCACCTGAGGTGCTAACTTAGGTAATCCTAAGTTTCAGGGGAGACAGGGGAGACACCGTGGCAGAAGGACGCGCCCGCGCAGTCGGCACCGCCGTCGTCGTACGCACCGAGCGGCTGACGCCGCACATGGTGCGGATCGTGCTGGGCGGTGACGGTCTGGCCGGATTCGGCGCGGGCACGCACACCGACCACTACGTCAAACTCCTGTTCCCGCCGATGGGGGTCACCTACCCCGCGCCGTGGGACCTGGAGCAGATCCGCGCCGACTTCCCGCGTGCGCAGTGGCCGCGCCAGCGCGCGTACACCGTGCGGGCCTGGGACCCGGCCCGCCTGGAGCTGACCCTCGACTTCGTCGTCCACGGCGACGAGGGCCTGGCCGGCCCGTGGGCGGCGCGCGTCCAGCCGGGCGAGCTCGTGCGCTTCCTCGGCCCGGGCGGCGCGTACGCCCCGGACCCGACGGCCGACTGGCACCTGCTGGTGGGCGACGAGAGCGCCCTGCCGGCGATCGCCGCGGCGATGGAGCGGATGCCGGCGGGTGCGCGGGTGCACGCGTTCGTGGAGATCGACGGCCCGGACGACGAGCAGAGGATCACCACGCCGGACGGGGTCGTCCCGGTCTGGCTGCACCGCGGCGACCGCCCGATCGGCGAGGCGCTGGTGGAGGCGGTCACCGCCCTGGAGTTCCCGTCCAAGGACGTGCACGCGTTCGTCCACGGCGAGGCGGGCTTCGTCAGGGAGCTGCGCCGCCATCTCCGCCTGGAGCGGGGCGTGCCGCGCGAACGGCTGTCGATCTCGGGCTACTGGCGCCTGGGCGAGACGGACGAGGGCTGGCGCGCGATCAAGCGCGACTGGAACGCGGCGGTGGAAGCCGAACAGGACCACGCCGCAGCCGCCTGACCCCCTTCCCCACAGCGGCGCCCGCCCCGGGCCACATCCAGCCCCGCCGGCGTTTGAGGCGCGGGGTCCGGGGCGGAGCCCCGCACTACCGCGGCGCCGACGCTCCCGCCCGCCCGGGCCCCTTCCAGCCCTGCAGGAGTTCCGGGCGCGGGGCCCGGGGCCCGGGGCAGAGCCCCGCAACCCGCCGCCCCCCCCCACCCGCCCCCACCGGGGTCACCGGCACGACGGGCGCGTTCACCCGTACGGCGGGAGAATGGGCGGCATGCGTACGCTCCGCGCTCTCGGCTCGTTCGGGGCCGTGATCCTGCTGATCGCGACGGCGGCGACCGCCACCCCGGCGGCCGCCGCGGCCTCGCCCGCCGCGGCGCCGGCCGCCCCCAGCCCGCCCCCGGCCCCGAAGCCCCGGATCACCGACGCCCGGGTCGACGAGGCGGTCGCCCACCTCGACCGGAGCGTCCAGGACATGATGCGCCGCACCGGCGTTCCCGGGGTCTCCGTGGCCGTCGTCCACAAGGACAAGGTGGTCCACCTCAAGGGCTACGGCGTCCGCCGCGTCGGCGAGCCCGGCGGCGTCGACCCGGACACGGTCTTCCAGATCGCCTCCCTCTCCAAGCCCGTCTCCTCCACGGTGGTGGCCGGCACCCTCACCGGACCCGACGGCTGGGACCGGCACACCGAGCTGCCCGGGTTCTCCCTCAAGGACCCCTGGGTCACCGGCCACGTCACCACCGCCGACCTGTTCTCCCACCGCAGCGGCCTCCCGGACCACGCCGGGGACCTCCTGGAGGACCTCGGCTACGACCGGGCGTACATCCTCGACCACCTCCGACTGGAATCCCTCGCCCCGTTCCGCGCGAGCTACGCGTACACCAACTTCGGCCTCACCGCCGCCGCCGAGGCCGTCGCCCGCTCCGAGGGAAAGTCCTGGCAGAAGCTCAGCGAGGACACCCTGTTCAAGCCCGCCGGCATGACGCGCACCAGTACGGAGTTCTCCGCCTTCGCCAACTCCCCCGACCACGCCGCCACCCACGTCAGGAACCCCGACGGCACGTGGAGCCCCCGCTACGTCCGCGACCCCGACGCCCAGGCCCCCGCCGGCGGTGTCAGTTCCACCGCCCGCGACCTGTCCCGCTGGCTCCGCCTCCAGCTGGCCGGCGGCACCCTCGACGGACGGCGGATCGTCCCGGCCGACACCCTCGCCCGCACCCACCTGCCCGAGATCGTGTCGCAGCCGCCCTCCGGCCCCACCGCCCGCACCGGCTTCTACGGCCTCGGCTGGAACGTCTCGTACGACGACGCCGGGCGGCTGCGCCTGAGCCACTCCGGGGCCTTCGACCTCGGCGCGAACACCAACGTGACGATGCTCCCCCTGGAACAGCTCGGCATCGTCGTCCTCACCAACGGCGCGCCCGTCGGCCAGGCCGACGCCGTCGCCCTGGACTTCTTCGACTTCGCCGAGCACGGCAAGGTCACCGCCGACTGGCTGGAGCTGGCCGCAGCCCTCTACGCGCAGGCGGACGACACGGGCCGCTCCCCCACCGACTACGCCCGCCCGCCGGCCGACGCAGCACCGGCCGGGGACAGCGCCACGTACACCGGGACGTACGACAACCCGTACTACGGCCCGCTCACCGTCACCGCCGACGACAAGGGCGCCCTCACCCTGGCCCTCGGCCCGAAGCCGTTGCGTTTCCCCCTGACCCACTACGACGGGAACGTCTTCAGCTTCGAGACCGCCGGCGAGAACGCGGTGGGCCGCACCGGGGTGACCTTCGCCGACGGCACCGTCCGCGTCGAGTACCTCGACACCACCGGCCTGGGCACCTTCACCGAGCGGTAGCCGCGCCGCATAGCCTGTCCCCGATGACCCGCAGAGCCCAGGCACCCCCCTCGCCCCTCCCGCAGCGCGCCGGTATCGACCCGGTCCGGCTGCGCCTGCCGCCCGACCCGGACGGGACGTGGCCGGACCTCGGCGGGTACCTCACCGCCCGGTACGCGGCCGGCGCCGGCGCCGAGGCCGTCGTCCGGCTGCTGGCCACCGGCGGCATCGTCGACCGGGACGGCCGGGTGTGCCGGGCCGGGGACCCGTACGAGCCGGGCGCCCACCTGTGGTTCCACCGCGACCTTCCCGACGAGCCGGTGGTGCCCTTCCCGATCCGCGTCCTGTACCGCGACCCGCACCTGCTCGTCGTGGACAAGCCGCACTTCCTGGCGACCACGCCGCGCGGCAGCCACGTCACCCAGAGCGCCCTCGCCCTGCTGCGCCGGGAGCTGGACCTGCCCGGACTCAGCCCGGCCCACCGGCTGGACCGGCTGACCGCGGGGCTGGTGATGTTCAGCGTCCGGCCCGCCGACCGGGGCGCGTACCAGCTCCTGTTCCAGAACCGCCGGGTGCACAAGGAGTACGAGGCCCTCGCACCCCACGACCCCGCGGTGGCGCTCCCGCGCACGGTCCGCAGCCGGATCGAGAAGACCCGCGGGGTCATCGCGGCGGTCGAGGTCCCGGACGGGGTGCCCAACGCCGAGACCCTCGTCGAGCTGACCGGGACCGCGGGCGCACTCGGACGCTACCGGCTGACCCCGCACACGGGCCGGACCCACCAGCTGCGGGTGCACATGAACGCCCTGGGCCTGCCGATCCTGGGGGACCCGGTGTACCCGCAGGTCACCGACCCCGCGCCGGACGACTACCGGCGCCCCCTCCAACTCCTGGCCCGCGTCCTGGCGTTCACCGACCCGGTCACGGGCACCGCCCACCGCTTCGAGAGCACCCGCACCCTCCTGGCCTGGGACGACCGCCCGTCCTGGGAGTCCGGAGCCGCCGGCCCGCCGCCGTCCGGCCGCGGCGATTAAGCCGTCCGCGCCCCCGACCCGACGCCCGCGATCCGCAGCGCCGCGTCGGCGGTGGCCTCGGCGAAGACGGCGACCGGCCGCGCGGGAGCGGCCCGGTGGATCAGCATGACGCCCTCGATCAGGCCGAAGACCAGGTCGTTGCGGAGCGCCAGCCCGGACCGGTCCCCGGCCAGTTCGGCCCCCGCACTGGTGCCTCCGAGCAACTGCCGGTAGGCGTCCCGCAGTTCCGCGCGCATCCGGTGGAACCGGGCCAGCCGCACCCCGCCCACCTCGGGCAACAGGTAGAGCGCGCCGAGGTTGTACGGTCCCCCGCAGAGCAGCAGGACCTCGGAACGGCACAGCTCCCACAGCCGCCGCGCGGCGGGCCGGCCGGTGTCGGCGAGCAGTTGCCGGGCCAGTACCAGCGAGGGCGCGACCGTGGATTCGAGGAGCTCGGCGAGGAGGTCCTCCTTGCCGCCGAAGTAGTGGTACATCGTGGCCTGGCGCATCCCGGCCCGTTCCGCGACCGCCCGCGTGGTGGTGGCCGCGTACCCCTGGGCGGTGAACAGTTCGGCCGCCGCGCAGAGGAGTTCCTCCCGCGGCGGCCGGCCGCTCTGCGGCCTCAGCCGGTCGGCGCGCGGCCGACCGACCCGTCTCGGACCTTCGTCTGCTCCGCCACTCATACGCCGATCGTCGCACAGCGCACGCCGATTCGATCATGGCAAGAGATCAGATCGGGCCATGCCCGCTCTCGGAGGAAGCCCCAAAAGCGCCTAGCCGACCGAGCTGTAGGCCACTACACCCCGCAGGAGTCCGTCCACTGCCTTGCGGGCGTTGCGCGCCACCGTGCTCCCGCTGTCGCCGGACGCCGAGGGCGCCGCCGCGGCGACCTGCCCGAGCACGTCGATGACCTGCTTGCACCAGCGCACGAAGTCACCGGCCGGCATCTCCGCCTCGCGCAGCACCTCGTCCAGGCTCCTGTCGGAGGCCCACTGGTAGGCCGCCCACGCGAAGCCGAGGTCCGGCTCGCGCTGACCCACGCCCTCCGTCTGGCTGATGCCGTGCTCCTCCTCCAGCGCGTCCAGCCGGCCCCAGATGCGGATCATCTCACCCAGCGCCGCCTTCGCCGCGCCCCCGGGGACCTTCGGCGCGACCGCGTCGTCGGACTGCCGGGCCTCGAAGACCAGTGCCGAGACGCAGGCGGCCAGTTCGGCCGGGCTCAGCCCCTCCCAGACCTTCTCGCGCAAACATTCCGACGCCAGCAGGTCGAGCTCCCCGTACAGCCGGGCGAGCCGCTTGCCGTGCGCGGTGACCTCGTCCTCGCGCAGGTAGTCCAGGTCGGTCAGCAGCGCGTGGATCCGGTCGAAGGTGCGGGCGATGGTGTTCGTCCGGCCCTCGATGCGCCGCTCCAGCTGCTGGGTGTCGCGCTGGAGCCGGTGGTAGCGCTCCGCCCAGCGGGCGTGGTCCTCGCGCTCGTCGCATCCGTGGCACGGGTGCGCCCGCAGCGCCGCGCGCAGCCGCGCGATCTCACGGTCGTCGGCCGCCGCGGCCCGTCCGCGGGGCGCCCGCCCGGGCCTGAAGTCGCCGGCCTTGGTCCGCAGTTGCGAGGCCAGGTCCCGACGGGACTGCGGGGAGCGGGCGTTGAAGGTCTTGGGGATCCGCATCCGGTCGAGCGGCTCCACCGGAACGGGGAAGTCGATCGCGGCGAGCCGCTTGACCTGCCGCTCGGAGGTGAGCACCAGCGGCCGCGGCCCCTCGGTGTACTCGTGTCCGCGGTGCCCGTTGACCCGCCCGGCCGGCACGCCGGGGTCCAGGACGAGCGCCAGCCCGGCGAACTTGCCGCTCGGCACGTGGATGATGTCGCCCGGCTTGAGCTTCTCCAGCGAACTGGCCGCCTGCGCCCGGCGCTGGGCCGCGCCCTGCTTGGCCAGGTCGGTCTCGCGGTCCTTGAGGTCGCGGCGCAGCCGCGCGTACTCCTCGAAGTCCCCCAGGTGGCAGCTCATGCCCTCCTGGTAGCCCTCCAGGCCCTCCTCGTTGCGCTGCACCTGCCGGGAGATCCCGACGACCGAGCGGTCGGCCTGGAACTGCGCGAAGGAGGTCTCCAGCAGTTCGCGCGACCGGTGCCTCCCGAACTGGCTGACCAGGTTCACGGCCATGTTGTACGAGGGCTTGAAGCTGGAGCGCAGCGGATACGTACGGGTGCCCGCGAGCCCGGCCAGCCCCACCGGGTCCATGCCGCGCTGCCAGAGCACGACGGCGTGGCCCTCGACGTCGATCCCGCGGCGGCCGGCCCGGCCGGTCAGCTGCGTGTACTCGCCGGGGGTGATGTCGGCGTGCTGCTCGCCGTTCCACTTGACCAGCTTCTCCAGGATCACCGTGCGCGCGGGCATGTTGATGCCCAGCGCCAGGGTCTCGGTGGCGAAGACGGCCTTGACCAGGCCGCGGACGAACAGCTCCTCCACGACCTCCTTGAAGGTGGGCAGCATGCCCGCGTGGTGCGAGGCGATGCCCCGCTCCAGCCCTTCCAGCCACTCGTAGTACCCCAGGACGTGCAGGTCCTCGGTGGGGATGGAGGAGGTGCGCGCCTCGACGATCTCGCGGACCTGCAGCCGCGCGGAGTCGTCGTTGAGCCGCAGGCCCGCGTACAGGCACTGCTGGACGGCGGCCTGGCAACCGGCCCGGCTGAAGATGAAGTTGATGGCGGGCAGCAGCCCGTCGTTGTCGAGGCGGGCGATGACCTCCGGCCGCGACGGGGTCCAGATCCGGCCGCGCGAGCGCCGTTCGCGCTCCCGGTCGGCCTCGCGGACCATCTTCCCGCGCCGCCGGTCCTTGGGGCTGTACGAGCGGCTGTTCTCCTCGCGCGCCATCCGCAGCAGGTCGGGGTTGACCTCCCGCCGCGCGGAGCCGCGGCCGCCGTGGTCGGACTCCTCCTCGAACAGGTCGAAGATCCGGCGTCCGGCCATGACGTGCTGCCACAGCGGTACGGGCCGCTCCTCGGAGACGATGACCTCGGTGTCGCCGCGCACGGTGTCCAGCCAGTCGCCGAACTCCTCGGCGTTGGACACCGTGGCCGACAGGGAGACCAGGGTCACCGACTCGGGGAGGTGGATGATCACCTCTTCCCAGACGGCCCCGCGGAACCGGTCGGAGAGGTAGTGCACCTCGTCCATCACGACGTAGCCGAGACCGCGCAGCGCCTGCGAGCCCGCGTACAGCATGTTGCGGAGCACCTCGGTGGTCATCACGACCACCGGCGCATCCGCGTTGACGCTGTTGTCACCGGTCAGCAGGCCCACCTTGTCGGCGCCGTAGCGCTTGACGAGGTCGGCGAACTTCTGGTTCGACAGGGCCTTGATCGGCGTCGTGTAGAAGCACTTGCGGCCCTGCTGGAGGGCCAGGTGCACGGCGAACTCGCCGACGATCGTCTTCCCCGAGCCGGTGGGGGCGGCCACCAGGACGCCCTTGCCGGCTTCCAGGGCCTTGCAGGCCTCGATCTGGAACGGGTCCAGCTCGAATGCGTACATCTCGCGGAAGGGGTGCAGCGCGGTGGCCTCTTCGGCGGCGCGGCGCCGGAACGCGGCGTACCGGTCGGCGGGTGAGAGTTCTTCGGTCATCTTGGGATCGAGCCTACCCGCCACCCCTGACAACAGTCGCGATCATTTAAGCGGAGCACGACGGGTTCCCCGCGGGGCTCCCGAGGGGGCCCGCGGCGGCCGCCGCACCGGGAACCGCCGGGCCGCCGGCGCCCACCGCGCGGTCACCGGCAGCGGTCCCGGCGGCTCGTCGTCCGCGTACGCGGTGGGATCGACGAGGAGGGCGGTCTCGGAGCTCACCCTCCGGCAGGCACAGCCACTGCGGCAGGCACCCGTCAGGTCGCGTCGTCGTACCCGTTGATCCGCTGGCGTCCGCCGTCGGCCTGGCCGGGCAGGGCCGCGGCGGCCGGGGCCGGTTCGATCCGCCCGACGGGCTCGGGGGTGAGGTCGAGCCGGGAGGCCTCGTCGTCGTCCAGTTCCGCGTCGGGGTTGTTGCGTCGGCGGCGGCGGTCGTTGACCAGGCAGACGCCCAGCGCGAGGAAGTAGAGGGCCACGATCGGGACCGCGAGGGACAGCATCGTGAGCGGGTCGCCGGTGGGCGTGGCGAACGCGGCGAAGACCGTGATCCCGAGGACCATGGCGCGCCACCAGCTCGCCAGTCGCTTCGCGGTGAGCACTCCGGTGATGTTCAGCAGGATCAGCAGCAGCGGCAGCTCGAAGGCCAGGCCGAAGACGACGACCATGCGCGTGATCAGGTCGAGGTAGTCGTCGACCGGCAGCAGGTTGCGCGCGTTGTCGGGGGTGAATTCGAGCAGGACCGTCGCGGTCTGCGGAAGGACCTTGTACGCGAGCACCGCGCCGGCGCCGAACAGCGGCGCGCCGACCGCGACGAAGCTCATCGCGTACTTCTTCTCGTGGCTGTGCAGGCCGGGGGCGGTGAAGGCCCACAGCTGGTAGAGCCACACCGGCGCGGACAGCACCACACCGGCGGTGAGGGAGACCTTCAGGGCGATCGAGAACGGCGCGATGAGGCCGTTCACCGTCATGTCGGCGCAGGGGCGGCCGTTGCGCTGCGAGACCACCCCGCCGGTGCAGCCGACGGAGTCCAGCATCGGCTTCAGCATGAAGTCGATGAGTTCCTTGTAGAAGAAGGCCGACACGATGGTGATCAGGAGGATCGCCAGGACCGACTTCAGCAGACGGTTTCTCAGCTCACGCAGGTGCTCGACAAGAGGCATCCGCCCTTCGGCGTCCTTGTCCGCTTTCCCCTGCTTGCGGGCAGACTTGAGCAACCCACGTCCCTTGGTTCGTTGCAGTTGGCTGGCGTGTGCGGCTTGTGTCAGCCCTGGGTGGTGCGGTTCGGCTCGTTGACGGGCCGGGAGCTCGTGACGTCACCGGGCGCGGCCTGGATGGTGCGGGGCGCGACCGGCGGCTGCGGGGCGGCGTCCGCGACGGTGGGGGCGGCGGCCGCGTCGTCGGCCTCGCCCTCCTTCTTCATGGCCTTGGCCTCGCTCTTGAGGATGCGGGCCGACTTGCCGAGGGAGCGGGCCATGTCCGGGAGCTTCTTCGCACCGAAGAGGAGGATGATGACCCCGAGAATGACGAAGATTTCCCAACCCCTGAGGTTGCCGAACATAGGTATCTACCTTTTCTCCGAGGTTCACAGCACACCCGACGGGCGCCTAGGACGGTCTCTACCGAGGATCGTAACCCCAGGGGGTTAACGCCCGGCAATCCCCCGGCGACGTCGCACTCGCCCCGGACGCCGTTCTTCATGCCCCGTTCACACGGGTTCGTACCGTTTCTACGGGCGTACGGTGCGTCCCGCGCGGGCCAGGTCGGCCGCCGCACGCTCCAGGTCGCCCGAAGCGTCGGAGATCCGCCGGCTCGCCCGCGCGACCTGGCCGGACAGCCTGCGCACCTCCACGTGGACCCGCAGCGCCAGGACGGCGAGGACGGCGACCCCGAGGAAGCCCAGGGCAATTGCGATCATCGGCCACAGCATGGGACGAGCGTAGGGCACCGGCCCGGTCAGACGCTGCGCAGGGTGCTCACGCCGCCCCCGGTCAGCAGTTCCACGATGCGCTCACCGGCGGGTTTGCGTACGGCGGCGCCGCACTCGGGACAGGTGAACGAGTAGAACGTGGTCCGCCGGCTGACGCCGATCGCCAGGCGCAGGGCGCCCGCGTCCAGCTCGAACCGGGACCGGCAATCGGGGCAGGCCGCCTTGAAGGCGACGGGCCCGGACGTGCGCGACATCGACCGACGCTCCCCTCAGACCTGTTCCCCGTACCCCGCGAGCGCTTCTCGAGCGGCGCTCCGCGCGCTCTCCGCCAGCTCTGCGGGAACGACGATCCGGCCCTCGCGGCCCAGCCGCAGCGCGAGCCGGCGCAGCGACGCCGGATCCGGGCTGCGCAGGGTGATCCGCAGGCCCCCCTCGGGCAGCTCCTCGGCACTGTCGTGCGGGTAGTACTCGGCGACCCAGCGGCCGCCGGGCCCGACCTCGACCACGACCTCCGGGTCCTCGGCGGCGGGCTGCACGAGCCCCTCGGACAGGTCGCGGGGCTCGATCGCGGGCGGATCGGCCCGCTCGTCCAGGATCCGGATCTCGGCGACCCGGTCGAGGCGGAAGGTGCGCCGGGCCTCCGAGAGGTGGCACCACCCCTCCATGTACGTGTGCCCCACTGCGAAGAGCCGGATCGGGTCGACCTTGCGCTCGGTCAGCTCGTCGCGCGCGGGCGAGTAGTACCGCACCCACAGCCGCCGGCGTTCCGCGATGGCCCGGTCGACGTCGGCGAAGACCCCGCCCTCCGACTCGAAGGTCACCGACAGCCGCGAGCTGGCCCCCGCGACCTCCCCCGCGGCAGCCTCCAGCTTGGCGGTGGCCCGCAGCAGGGCGTCCCGGTCGCTCTCGCGCAGGCCGGGCAGGGTGGCCACGGCGCGGGCGGCGACCAGCAGCGCGGTCGCCTCGTCGGCGGCCAGGCGCAGCGGCTCGGCGGTGGACTCCCCCGAGGCGTCCGGGTTGCGCCACCAGATGCGCTCCCCGTCGGTGTCGATGTCGAGCAGGTCGCCGCCGCGGAAGCTGGTCCCGCACATGGGCAGCACGTCGAGGTCCGAGATCAGTTCGTCCTCGGTGATCCCGAAGGCGCGCGCGACGTCGGCGACGTGCGCCCCGGGGCGCTCGCGCAGGTAGGTCACCAGGGACAGCATCCGGCGGGTCTGGTCGATGGCGTTGGCAGCCATGCTGGTACGTCTCCCCCTCAGGGCGTGCTTGCGGATGGCGCGGTTGCGCGGAGTGAGGCGCCGGGCCCGCGGGTCCGGCCGGCGGGCGGGCCGGTCAGCCCTTGGCGACGGCGCGGAGCCGGTCCACCACGTCGGCCCGGAGGTCGGCGGGTTCCACGACCACCACGTCGGGGCCGAACTCCACCAGCCAGGCGTCGAGCCCGTGCCCGTACGGGATCTCCAGCTCGTCCCAGCCTTCGGCACCCTCGCGCACGGCGGTGGCCTTGGCCCGCAGCGGGTACCCCGCCCCGGCGCGCAGCCGGATCAGCGCGGAACGCTCCGCCCCCTCCCCGGCCCAGCTCGCCACGGTCTCCCGCACGGTCACCACGTCGGGCACCTCGGCGGTGTACCTCGCCGCCCGGGAGCGGACCTTCCCGGTGATCCGGGAGAGCCGGAACACCCGCTCCGCCCCGCGGTCGCGGTCGTAGCCGGCCAGGTACCAGTGACCGCGCCAGCACTCCAGCGCCCAGGGCTCGACCTGGCGGGGCTCGGGCCGGGCCGCGTTGGACTTGCGGTAGTCGAAGGCCACCGGCCGACGGTCCCGGCAGGCCAGCATCAGCGGCTCGAAGGCCGCCTCGTGGACCGGGATGCGCGGCTCGATGGCACTGTGCTGGCCCTCGTACGGATCCCCCGCCTCCGGCATCCCGCCGGCGCGCAGCTTCTGCAGGGCCCCGCTGGCGGCCCCCGCGAGGCGCGCCTGCTGCCACACCTTGGCGGCCAGGCCCAGCGCCGCGGCCTCCTCGGCGTCCAGGCTCACGGGCGGCAGCCGGTTGCTGTCCCGGCGGGCCAGGTAGCCGGTGTCGCCGTCCAGGTTCTCCACGGTCTCGATGACCAGGCCGAGTTCCCGCAGGTCGTCCTTGTCCCGCTCGAACATGCGGTTGAAGGACTCGTCGTTACCGGCCTCCATGTAGGCCTCGATGGAGCCGCGCAGCTCGCGCTTGCTGAGTGGTCGTCGGGTTCCCAGCAGGCACAGCGCCAGATTCATCAGCCTCTCGGCCTTGGCAATCGCCATCGACGCCGTTCCCCCGCTCTCGACACACACTCGTGACCGTTGACCGTACCGCCCCGGCGCGCCCGGACAAAAGCGAGGGCCCCCGCCGACCGGCGGGGGCCCCACGACTTCACTGCGGGCCGATCAGGCGCCCATCAGGTCGCACACGAAGATCAGCGTCTCGCCCGGCTTGATGGCGGGGCCGGCGCCGCGGTCGCCGTACGCGAGGTGCGCCGGAATCGTCAGCTTGCGGCGGCCGCCGACCTTCATGCCCTGGACGCCCTGGTCCCATCCGGAGATGACCTGGCCGACACCGAGCTGGAACTGCAGCGGCGCGCCGCGGCCCCAGGAGGCGTCGAACTCCTCACCGGTGGAGAAGGCCACGCCCACGTAGTGGACGGAGACCCTGGATCCGGCCTTGGCCTCGGCGCCGTCGCCCTCCCAGATGTCCTCGATGACGAGGTCGGCGGGGACGTCGCCCCCGGGGAAGTCGATCTCGGGCTTCTCGATGCTCACGGAACTGCTCCTCAGACGTATGAACAGGGGCCCCGCCCGGCGGTGGCCGGGAGGACGACCGGAACAGTCTTACATCACCGCGAGGATGTCGAGGCTGAAGACCAGCGTCGAATTCGCCGGGATCGTCCCCTGCTCCTTGTCGGCGAAGGCCATGTCCGGCGGGATGACCAGCAGGACGCGGCTGCCGACCTTCTTGCCGATGAGGCCGTCCTTCAGGCCCTTGACCGACAGCTGCTCCATCGGCCAGGTCACCGTGGTGTCGTTGGCGTACGTGCTCTCGAACGTCTTGTCGTCCTTCCACGTCTTGCCGTGGAACTTCACGACGACGCTGCCGGAGTCCTTCACCGCCTCGCCGTCACCCTCCAGGACGTAGTTCGACACCAGCTTCGCCGGCGGCGTCACGTCCTTGGGAACGGTCACGGCGACTTCCTTGCCGTCCGTGTTCGTACCGACCTTGGGCAGGTCCTTGTTCTCCTGGGCGACTTCCTTGCCCGTGGCGGAGACCGGGACGGTCGTGCCCTTGACGATGTCCACCACGAAGACCAGCGTGGCGTTCGGCTTGATCTTCTCGCCCGAGCCCTGCTCGCCGTAGCCCAGGGCCGGCGGGATCACGAGCTCCACGCGGCTTCCGACCTTCTGGCCCTCGAGGCCCTGGTCCCAGCCCTTGATGACCATGCCCGCGCCGATGGTGACGTCGAACGGCTTGCCCTTGCCGAAGCTCGCGTCGAACGGCTCCTTGCCGTCCCACACCTGGCCGAGGTAGTTCACCTGGGCGATGTCGCCCTTCTTCAGCGCCGGGCCCTTGCCCTCGCTGATGACCTCCACCTTCAGTTCCTTCGGCGGCTCGCCCGTGCCCTGCGACAGGGTGGGCTCCTCCCCGAACTTGGCGCCCTTCGTGATCGCGGGCACCCCGTTCTTCATCTGACTGGAGTCGGAGCCGCTGTCATCGCCACACGCTGCTGTCGACAGCAGCAGAAGGGGTACGACCAGCAGGCCGGCAAGTCGGCGCACGTGTTCCTCAGATCTCAGACGACAAGGCGGTCGCCGCCACTCTAAGCCGTGCGCAGGGCCCCGTACGAGACGCGTACGGGGCCCTGGGGAAGATCAGCGCGATGTCACACCGCGGTCCTACATGCCGGCGATCAGCTTCTCCACCCGGTCGTCCACCGACCGGAACGGGTCCTTGCACAGCACCGTCCGCTGCGCCTGGTCATTGAGCTTCAGATGCACCCAGTCGACCGTGAAGTCCCGCCGCTGCTCCTGCGCGCGGCGGATGAAGTCGCCGCGCAGCCGCGCCCTCGTCGTCTGCGGCGGCACCGACTTGCCCTCGAAGATCTTGAGGTCGTTGCAGATCCGCGCCGCCTGTCCCTTGCGTTCCAGCAGGTAGTACAGCCCGCGCCGACGGTGGATGTCGTGGTAGGCGAGGTCTATCTGCGCCACCCGCGGGTTCGACATGGTCATGTTGTGCTTGGCCCGGTACCGCTCGATCAGCTGGTACTTCATGACCCAGTCGATCTCGGTCCCGATCCGGTCCAGGTCCTCGGCGTCGATCGCGTCGAGCGTGCGGCCCCACAGCTCCAGCACCTGGTCCACCACGCCGGTCCGGATGCCCCGGCGCTCGGCGAAGTCCACGGCCTTGTCGTAGTACTCGCGCTGGATCTCCAGCGCCGAGGCCTCCCGGCCGCTCGCCAGGCGCACCTTGCGCTGGCCCGTGATGTCGTGGCTGACCTCGCGGATGGCCCGGATGGGGTTCTCCAGGGTCAGGTCGCGCATCACCGTGCCCGCCTCGATCATGCGCAGCACGAGGTCGGTCGCGCCGACCTTGAGCAGCATGGTCGTCTCGGACATGTTCGAGTCGCCGACGATCACGTGCAGCCGGCGGTAGCGCTCGGCGTCCGCGTGCGGCTCGTCCCGGGTGTTGATGATCGGCCGGGAACGGGTCGTCGCGGAGCTCACGCCCTCCCAGATGTGCTCGGCCCGCTGGCTCACGCAGTAGACCGCGCCCCGGGGGGTCTGCAGCACCTTGCCCGCACCGCAGATCAGCTGCCGCGTGACCAGGAACGGAATCAGGATGTCCGCCAGGCGGGAGAATTCCCCGTGCCGGGCCACCAGGTAGTTCTCGTGGCAACCGTACGAATTGCCCGCCGAGTCGGTGTTGTTCTTGAAGAGATAGACGTCGCCCGCGATTCCCTCCTCGTGCAGGCGGCGCTCGGCATCGACGAGCAGTCCTTCGAGAATGCGCTCGCCGGCCTTGTCGTGGGTGACCAGTTCGGTCAGGTTGTCGCATTCCGGTGTTGCATATTCCGGATGAGACCCCACGTCGAGGTACAGGCGGGCGCCGTTCCGCAGGAAGACATTGCTGCTGCGGCCCCATGACACAACACGGCGGAAGAGGTAGCGCGCCACTTCGTCAGGAGACAGTCGGCGCTGTCCCCTGAACGTGCACGTGACGCCGTACTCGTTCTCCAGCCCGAAAATGCGGCGGTCCATGACTGAACATTACGCCTCTGGCCCTGTTCTGAAACCGAGTTCGAGAGCGCCGTTACGATCATTTTCCGATGAGACCCCCGCCGGGCCCCCCTCCGGACCGCCGCTCAGCCCGCCGAGGACACGTCGGAAACCGCCCCGGACGGCGTCCCTGACGCCCCCTCCGGCGCATCCGCCACCGCCCGGCCCGGGCCCGGACTTGCCAGCGCCCGCTGAGTGACCGTCAGCACCAGCAGCGCCGCCGCACCCGCCGCGCCCGCCACGCCGAAGCCCGTCGCCGTACCACCCAGCTCCACGGCCGGCCCCGCGACGCCCGTGCCGATCGCCGCACCCACCCCGAAGAACGTCACCAGCCACGAGAACGCCTCCGTCACCGTGCCCACCGGCGCGTGCCGGTCCACCACGATGAACGCACACGCGAGCGCCGGCGCCAGGAACACCCCGGCCAGCGCCGCCAGCGCCGACATCGCCACCGGCCCCGGAGTCAGCACCAGCGGCAGGTAGCAGACCGCCAGCAGCGCGATCAGCAGCCGCAGCCTCGACTCCGGCGCACCCGGCCACTGCCGCGACCCGTAGAACACGCCGCCGACCAGCGCGCCCAGACCCAGCGCCGCCATCATCCACCCGTACACGGCCTGACCGCCGTGGCCGTCCGCGTACGCCACGCCCGCCACCGTGATGGAGCCCAGCGCGGTCCCCACGAAGAAGAACGCCCCCAGCAGCGCCAGCAGCCCCCGCGAGCGCAGCGCGCCCAGCCAGTGCGCCTCCCGCGGCTCCGAACGCCACGCGCGCGACGGCTCGCTCACCACCACCGAGAGCGCGCCCAGCACGCCCACCGCGTTCAGCACCAGCAGCGCCGCCCCCGGGCTCCACAGCGCCACGCACAGCGTCACCAGCAGCGGGCCGACCGTGAACATGATCTCCTGGGCCACCGCGTCCATCGCGTACGCGGCGTGCACCCGCTCCTCCCTGCCGCCCAGCACCCCGGGCCACAGCGCCCGCAGCCCGCCCTCCAGCGGCGGCGTGAACAGCCCCGCCACCACCACGGCGGCGTACGCCACCGCCACCGACCCCGTCCCGGCCAGCGTCAGCCACACCATCCCCAGCGCCGACACCACCGCCGCGGGCAGCTGGACCCGCGGCTGCCCGACGAGGTCCACGGCCCGCCCCAGCAGCGGCTGGCCCACCGCGTTCGCCACGCCGTACGCCGCGGCCAGCGCGCCCGCCAGGCTGTAGGAGCCCCCCTCCGCACGCGCGAACAGCACGATCGCGATCGGCGCCACGGCGTTCGGCAGTCGGCCCACGAGCGTGCCCACCAGCAGCCTCGCGGCATGCCGGGTCCTGAGCAGCTCCGCGTATCCCGCGGCCATGTCCGCCCCTCTCCGCCCGGCCCCAGCCGGGGTAATACGTATAACTTGACGCGTCATACGTACCATGGCCGCAGTCCGCCGGTCCACCCCGCGCACCGCACCACCCACCTCCGCCCCCGCCCCACCAGCACCTTGGGAGACCCCTTGTGACGAGACCCACCAGCCGGGACGTGGCCGCCGCCGCCGGGGTCTCCCAGGCCACCGTCTCCCTCGTCCTCGGCGACAAATGGCGCGGCCGCGTCTCCGAACGCACCGCCGGCCTCGTCCGCGAGGCCGCCGCACGCCTCGGCTACCGCCCCAACCTCGCCGCCCGAAACCTCCGCCTGGGCTCCACCCGCACCGCCCTCCTCGTCGTCCCCGCCCTCACCAACGAGTTCTTCGCCCGCGTCTACACCGGCGCCGCCCGCGTCGCCGCCGAACACGGCTTCGGCGTCGTCCTCTACCCCTCCCCCGACGGCACCGGCCCCGCCCGCGACCCCTTCGCCTCCGCCCGCGCCGCCCTCGACGGCGTCATCGCCTCCTCCATGGCCACCGACACCCTCACCGCCCTCGGCGGCGCCGGCGGCACCGGCCTCCCCCTCGTCATGCTCGACAGCGACCCCGCCGCCCACGGTGCCGCCGCCCACGTCAACCTCGCCATGGCCGACGGCATGCGCCAGGTCACCGAACACCTCCTCGCCCACGGCCACCGCCGCTTCCTCCACCTCGCCTCCGCCGTCGACTCCTGGACCTTCGACATCCGCGCCGAAGCCCTCAGCGCCCTCCTGAGCCCCTCCGCCGAACTGCGCACCGTACGGGCCCCCCTCACCGTGAACGGCGCCCGTACGGCCATGGAGGCCGCGCTGACCGCCCCGGGACCACGCCCCACCGCCGTCGTCTGCGACGACGACATCCTCGCCGCCGGCGCCTGCAAGGCCGCCCGCCGCCTCGGTCTGCGCGTGCCCGACGACCTCTCCGTCACCGGCTTCGACGACCTCGCCCTGGCCACCGCCGTCGAACCCGAACTCACCACCGTCCACCTCCCCGCCGAACGCGTCGGCGAACACGGCATGGCCGCTCTCCTCGCCGTCCTCGACGGCACCCCGTGGACCGCTCCCGACCTCCCCGTCCGCCTCGTCGTCCGCGACTCCACCGGCCCCGCCCCCGCCACCTGACCCGCACCCGCCCCGCACGCGCGAAAGCCCCGGCCCACCCCACGCGGGGGCGGACCGGGGCTTCCCGGACCACTGCTGCTCGGCTGCTACTCGGCTTCGTCCTCCGGCGCCTCGTCGTTCGACACCGCATCCGCCTGCACCGCGGCCGGAACATCCGCCTCCAGCAGCCGCGCCAGCTGCCGGCCCCGGATCCGCTTGAACTTGCGCTGCTGCGACCGCGTGCGGTCCAGCACCGCGACCTCCAGCCGCTCCACCGGAATCGCCTTGTCTGCACCGTTCGCCTGGCTGGACAGCGCCTGCACCGCCAGCTTCAACGCCTCGGCCAGGGTCATCCCGTCCTGATGACGCTGGTCCAGGAAGGTGCTGATCTGCTCGGCGTTGCCGCCGACCGCGACCGAGCCGTGCTCGTCCACGATCGACCCGTCGTGCGGCAGCCGGTAGATCTGGTCGCCCGCCGCGGTCGCCCCGACCTCGGCCACCACCAGCTCCACCTCGTACGGCTTCTCGCCGGCCGAGGAGAAGATGGTGCCGAGCGTCTGGGCGTAGACGTTCGCCAGCCCACGGGCCGTCACGTCGTCGCGGTCGTAGGTGTATCCCCGCAGATCCGCGTAGCGCACACCGCCGATCCGCAGGTTCTCGTACTCGTTGTACTTGCCGGCGGCCGCGAAGCCGATCCGGTCGTAGATCTCGCTGAACTTGTGCAGCGCGCGAGACGGGTTCTCGCCGACGAACACGATGCCGTCGGCGTACTGGAGCACGACGAGGCTGCGACCGCGGGCGATGCCCTTGCGGGCGTACTCCGCCCGGTCCGCCATGGCCTGCTGGGGTGACACATAGAACGGAGTCGACACCGGCTGTCCGTCCCTTTCTTCTGGGCTCCTACGGGGCGGCGGATGGTCAGAGCAGGGCGGCGCGCGGGCCGTCGGGCTGCTCCATGCGCCGTTCGGTGACGGCGCGGGCAAGCTCCGAGGACTCGGCCTCGGTGAGCCTGCGGAAGCCCTCGTCGGTGATGACGGTGACGATCGGGAAGATCCGGCGGTACAGATCGGGACCACCGGTCGCCGAGTCGTCGTCGGCGGCGTCGTACAGGGCCTGCACCACCAGGGTGGTGGCCTGCTGCTCCGTCAGGTCGTCGCGGTACAGCTTCTTCATGGAGCCGCGCGCGAAGATCGAACCGGACCCGGTGGCGGCGAAGCCGTGCTCCTCCGAGCGGCCGCCGGTCACGTCGTAGGAGAAGATCCGGCCCTTCTCCTTGGCCTCGTCGTACCCCGCGAAGAGCGGTACGACGGCCAGCCCCTGCATCGCCATGCCCAGATTGCTCCGGATCATGGTGGACAGGCGGTTCGCCTTGCCCTCCAGCGAAAGGGTCGCCCCCTCCACCTTCTCGAAGTGCTCCAGCTCCAGCTGGAACAGCTTGACCATCTCCACGGCCAGACCGGCGGTGCCGGCGATGCCGACGGCGGAGTACTCGTCCGCCGGGAACACCTTCTCGATGTCCCGCTGCGCGATCATGTGGCCCATGGTCGCCCGCCGGTCACCGGCGAGCACGACCCCGCCGGGGAAGGTGGCTGCCACGATGGTCGTCCCGTGCGGCGCCTCGATCACCCCGTCCGGCAGCCTGCGGTTGCCGGGCAGCATCTCGGGCGAGTGCGCGCCCAGGAAATCCATGAAGGAGGACGAGCCCGGCGTCAGGAAGGCTGCCGGTAGACGCCCTGTGCTACGAGTGTTGGGTTCCACAGGTTTCCTTCCACGTAAGCGGCTGCACGCCGTATGACGTCCGGCCGATCCTTGAACTGCCCCGAGGCCGCGTTGCAGCTGAAGCACAGCACGCCTCGGACCCTACCCGTCTGATGATCGTGATCAACATGATCCGCCGAAGCCTTTCGGCAGAGCACGCAGACACCGCCGTGAGCGGCGATCGAGGTCGTCCTGCTCTGTTGAGGGCACCGTCTGCGGCCGGGCGGCACGGGCGCCTTCGCCCGCACCGCCCCGTCTTTCGCCCCGTGGCACTGCTCGTGGTACTCAGCCGGACAGGTGCGGCGAGGGTCCGTGCGCCCTCGGGCACCGACCGGTTGCTGACGTTTTCCGCTGCGGCCCGCTTCCCACCTTCGCTTCGAAGGTGAGATGACCTACTGGCCACCCTTCTGAACGAAGGAGCGCACGAAGTCCTCGGCATTCTCCTCGAGGACATCGTCAATCTCGTCAAGTACGGAGTCGACGTCGTCGGAGAGCTTCTCCTGGCGCTCCTTGAGGTCGGTGGTCTCCTCGACCGCCGCCTCCTCGACCTCCTCGGTCGAGCGCTGCGCCTTCTGCTGTCCGCCGCCGGTGTCCTTGGTCGCCATGTCTACCTCACCCCGCTCGGTTCGCACGCTCACGTCGAGGGACCCCGGGATTCGGGGCTCCCTCAAGATCAGACCTTACGTCGGACCCTACAAGGAGGGTCCGACATTCGTCCCCGCAGTTGTTCAAAAGGTCCCGGCATAACGTCCGGCTGTCTTCATGATTCCCGGACCCGGGGCCTTTCAGCCGCAATCAGCGGCCCGAAAGCACCCGCACCAGGTCCTCCGCCGTGCGGCACCGGTCCAGGAGCTCCTTCACGTGGGCCCTGGTGCCCCGCAGCGGCTCCAGCGTGGGGACCCGCTGGAGCGAGTCGTGGCCCGGCAGGTCGAAGATCACCGAGTCCCAGGAGGCCGCCGCCACGTCGTCCGCGTACTGCTCCAGGCAGCGGCCGCGGAAGTACGCCCGGGTGTCCTCCGGGGGCTTGCTCTGCGCCCGGTCGACCGCCGGCTCCTCCAGGAGCCGCTTGATCTTGCCGCGCGCGGCCAGGCGGTTGTACAGGCCCTTCTCCGGCCGTACGTCCGCGTACTGGAGGTCCACCAGGTGCAGCCGGGCCGCGTCCCACTCCAGCCCGTCCCGGCGCCGGTAGCCCTCCAGGATCTCCCGCTTGGCGATCCAGTCCAGCTCGCCCGACAGGCTCATCGGATCGGTCTCCAGCCGGCCCAGCACGTCCTCCCAGCGGGCCAGCACGTCCCGGGTCTGCTCGTCGGCGTCCGACCCGAACCGCTCGTCCACGTACTTCCTGGCCAGTTCGAAGTACTCCATCTGGAGCTGTACGGCGGTCAGGGTCCGCCCGCTGCGCAGCGTGATCAGGTGCCCGAGGTCCGGATCGTGGGAGACCTGGTGCAGGGTGCGCACCGGCTGGTCCACGGCGAGGTCGACGTTGATGAACCCGTCCTCGATCATGGACAGGACCAGGGCCGTCGTGCCCAGCTTGAGGTAGGTGGAGATCTCGGACAGGTTGGCGTCGCCGATGATCACGTGGAGCCGGCGGTACTTCTCGGCGTCCGAGTGGGGTTCGTCGCGGGTGTTGATGATGGGGCGCTTGAGGGTGGTTTCCAGGCCCACCTCGACTTCGAAGTAGTCCGCGCGCTGGCTGATCTGGAAGCCGTGTTCGCGGCCGTCCTGGCCGATGCCGACGCGTCCCGCGCCGGTGACGACCTGGCGGGAGACGAAGAAGGGGGTCAGGTGGCGCACGATGTCGGAGAAGGGGGTCTCCCGCTTCATCAGGTAGTTCTCGTGCGTGCCGTAGGAGGCGCCCTTGTTGTCGGTGTTGTTCTTGTAGAGGTGGATCGGCTGCGCTCCGGGCAGCTGGGCCGCCCGTACGGCGGCCTCGGCCATGATCCGCTCACCGGCCTTGTCCCAGAGCACGGCGTCGAGCGGGTTGGTGATCTCGGGCGAGCTGTACTCGGGGTGCGCGTGGTCGACGTAGAGCCGTGCGCCGTTGGTGAGGATGACGTTGGCGAGGCCGATGTCCTCGTCGGTCAGCTGGCTGTTGTCGGCGGCCTCGCGGGCGAGGTCGAAGCCGCGGGCGTCCCGCAGCGGATTCTCCTCCTCGAAGTCCCAGCGGGCGCGTCGCGCCCGGTGCATCGCCGCCGCGTAGGCGTTGACGATCTGGGACGAGGTGAGCATGGCATTGGCGTTCGGGTGCCCCGGGACGGAGATCCCGTACTCCGTCTCGATCCCCATTACTCGCCGTACGGTCATGCGGCCCTCCTTGCCCGGCGGCGCCCCCTTCGGGGGCGGCGCTCAAGTACCGCTGGTGCTCCGGTGCGTCTGTGTGTGCGGTGCCCGTCCCCGCACTGCGCGTCCGGCGGTACGGAAGAGCCTAGGACCACTGAGCGCTCGTGGGGAGATCGTTTCCGTCATTGAATGGGTGTGGTCACCGGCTGAAAAGCAGTCGGTAAAGCAGTCGGCTGCGGATACCCGGGAGGGCATCCGCAGCCGCTCCGCTTCGTCAGAGGTACTGACCGGTGTTGGCCACCGTGTCGATGGAGCGTCCGGTGTCCGCGCCTTGCTTTCCGGTGACGAGCGTGCGGATGAATACGATCCGCTCGCCCTTCTTTCCGGAGATTCGGGCCCAGTCGTCCGGGTTGGTGGTGTTGGGCAGGTCCTCGTTCTCCTTGAACTCGTCCACGCAAGCCTGGAGGAGGTGGGCGACGCGGAGGCCCTTCTGGTTGTGCTCGAGGAAGTCCTTGATGGCCATCTTCTTCGCACGGTCCACGATGTTCTGGATCATCGCGCCCGAGTTGAAGTCCTTGAAGTAGAGGACTTCCTTGTCGCCGTTGGCGTACGTGACCTCGAGGAAGCGGTTCTCCTCGGTTTCGGCGTACATCTGCTCGACGACGGTCTGGATCATGCTGTGGACGGTGCCGGCGGTCGAGCCCTGGTGCTCGGACAGGTCGTCCGGGTGCAGGGGCAGCGAGGCCTTGAGGTACTTCGCGAAGATGTCCTTGGCCGCCTGGGCGTCCGGACGCTCGATCTTGATCTTCACGTCGAGGCGGCCGGGGCGCAGGATGGCCGGGTCGATCATGTCCTCGCGGTTGGAGGCGCCGATGACGATGACGTTCTCCAGGCCTTCCACGCCGTCGATCTCGGCGAGCAGCTGGGGGACGATGGTGTTCTCCACGTCCGAGCTGACTCCGGATCCGCGGGTGCGGAAGAGGGATTCCATCTCGTCGAAGAAGACGATGACGGGGGTGCCCTCGCTCGCCTTCTCCCGTGCGCGCTGGAAGACGAGGCGGATGTGCCGCTCGGTTTCGCCGACGTACTTGTTGAGGAGCTCGGGGCCCTTGATGTTCAGGAAGTAGGACTTTCCGGCGGGCTGGCCGGTGACCTCGGCGACCTTCTTGGCAAGGGAGTTGGCGACGGCCTTGGCGATGAGCGTCTTGCCGCAGCCGGGCGGGCCGTAGAGCAGGATGCCCTTGGGCGGCCGCAGTTCGTGTTCCTTGAACAGGTCCGGGTGGAGGTACGGGAGCTCGACCGCGTCGCGGATCAGCTCGATCTGGTCGCCCAGGCCGCCGATCTTGTCGTAGTCGATGTCGGGGACCTCTTCGAGGACGAGTTCCTCGACCTCGCTCTTGGGGACGACCTCGTAGACGTAGCCGGAGCGGGGTTCGAGCAGGAGGGCGTCGCCGGGGCGGATGGTGATGTCCAGGAGCGGCTCGGCGAGCCTCACCACCCTCTCCTCGTCGGTGTGCCCGACCACCAGGGCGCGCTCGCCGTCCTCGAGGATCTCCTTGAGGGTGACGATGTCCCCGGCCCGCTCGTACGCCATGGCCTCGACCACGTTGAGGGCCTCGTTGAGCATGACCTCCTGGCCGCGCCGGAGCTCTTCCGGTTCGACGCTGGGGCTGACGTTCACGCGGAGCTTCCGGCCGCCGGTGAAGATGTCGACGGTGCCGTCCTCGTTGGCCTGCAGGAAGACACCGAAACCGGCCGGCGGCTGTGCGAGCCGGTCGACTTCCTCCTTGAGGGCCACGATCTGGTCGCGGGCCTCGCGGAGCGTGTTTGCGAGTCGTTCATTCTGAGCGGAGACGCCGGCCAGATTTGTCTGTAGCTCGACGATCCGCTCTTCGAGAATCCTCGTGTGTCGCGGAGAGTCGGCGAGCTTACGTCGCAGGACGGCGATTTCCTGCTCGAGAAAGGCAACCTGGCCGGCGGGGTCCTCAGACCCTCGCCCGGGCCGGATGCCGCGGTTGATGTCGTCGTCGTGGGCTGCCACGGTCCTCACCTCCTCCAAGGGGAGCTGGACGCTTCCTGACCCTACCTGGGCTGGTGGTGATTGAAACCCCTAGATCACAAAGACGGTAGGGGTGTGTCCGATCTTCACCCTTGCGTACTCCCTCACGCCAAGGAAATACCCACCCATCAAACTCGGGATGCGCCCGGTTGTAAGGTCGAAGTGTTCAACACCCGTCAGAGCCCGCGCGACTTGTCGCGCGTTGTGACCGGGGTGGATCACTCAGCGCAGGAAACGGCAGGAGATATGACCGTGCAGCAGGAGGTTCCGACGGGCGGCACCGGCGGGGCCGGAGAGCCCCTTGAGGTCTGGATCGATCAGGACCTCTGCACCGGGGACGGCATCTGCGCGCAGTACGCGCCGGAGGTGTTCGAGCTGGACATCGACGGTCTGGCGTACGTGAAGGGCGGGGAGGACGAGCTGCTGCAGGACGCGGGGGCGACGACTCCGGTTCCGTTGACGCTGCTCCAGGACGTGGTGGACTCGGCCAAGGAATGCCCGGGTGACTGCATTCACGTGAGGCGCGTCTCGGACAGGGTGGAAGTCTTCGGCCCCGACGCCGAGTGACGGTTCAAACACTCTTGGCGGACGGGTCCGTCAGCTCCTGGCGGAATTTTCCGCCGGTCCAGCGCCACTTGGCGAGCTTCCTCACGTCGGGGCTGTAGCGAGGGACCTCGGGCGAGGAGTAGCCGAGGAGCGTGGCGGTGACGGCGCCGTCGCTCACCGTGAGGTCGGTGGCGGTCTGGCGCCGGCCGGTGTCGAGGAGGGTGGCCACGACCCGGGGTGGTGCGCCTTCGGCGCGGTCCCGGGTGAGGACGTAGAGGGCGTGGGGCGGAGTGCCCGAGCCCGCGTCGCAGCGGACGGCCGCCACGGTCTCGGGGCGGCCGTCGCCGTCGAGGTCGCCCCGGGCGGTGGCGGTGACGGCCTGGGGGGCGCCCTTGCAGTCGAGTGGGTAGGTGACGGCGGCGGCGTCGGGGGCGTCCGCGGTGACGGCGGGGGCGGCCGCCCGGGGCCCGTTCGCGGCGGGGGCGGTCACGGTCGTGGTGGATGCGCCGGCGGCGGGCTGGACGAGTCCCGCGGCGGCTATGACGGCGGCGACGGCGGTGGCCGTGGCGAGCCAGTGGACGGGCTTGGTGCCGCTGTGCGCGAGGGTTTCCGCGGTCGGCGCCGGCTCGGTGGGGCTGTGCAGCACGCGGGGTGTCTCCTGTGCGACGGGTGACGGGTGACGGGGAGCCAGCATCGTGCCACACCTCACACGGCGGCGGAACGGCTGGGTCCGGGCGGGCCGGCCCGACGTACACGACAACGAAAAGGCGCTGTGGCGCAGTTCCCGGTTCGTCGGGGGAACTGCGCCACAGCGCCTTCGTGTTGGGCGTGCGGTGCGGCCTGTCGGTCGTCCGCGGCGGCGGGGGTCAGGCCGCGGCCGGGGTCAGGCGGACCGGTCGCTGCCGGGGCCGTCGTAGTCCTCGCCGTAGGCGCCCTTGGAGGGGCGGCGGCGGCGCATGGGCGGCTCGACGCCGTCGGCGAGGCGGCGGGCGGTGACGAGGAAGCCGGTGTGGCCGATCATGCGGTGGTCGGGGCGGACCGCGAGGCCTTCCACGTGCCAGTTGCGGATCATCGATTCCCACGGCTGCGGCTCGGCGTAGCAGCCGAACTCGCGGATGGACTCGACGGTGCGCGAGAGCTGGGTGGTGGTGGCGACGTAGCAGCACAGGATGCCGCCGGGGACCAGGGCCTTGGAGACGGCCTCGAGGCACTCCCAGGGGGCGAGCATGTCGAGGATGACGCGGTCGACGTCCGTGTCGGACAGGTTGTCCTGGAGGTCGCCGACGGTCAGCTGCCACGCGGGGTGCGGGCCGCCGAAGTACCGCTCGACGTTGGCGGTCGCGATCTCGGCGAAGTCCGCGCGGCGCTCGTAGCTGTGGAGCATGCCCTGGTCGCCGATGGCGCGCAGCAGGAAGCTGCTCAGGGAGCCGGATCCGACGCCCGCCTCGACGACGCGGGCGCCGGGGAAGATGTCGGCGAAGGCCAGGATCTGGCCCGCGTCCTTGGGGTAGACCACGGCGGCACCGCGGGGCATGGACAGGACATAGTCGGGGAGCAGGGGACGCAGCGCGAGGTACGCGACGTTGCCCGTGGTGCGGACAACACTGCCCTCGGGAGCACCGATCAGCTCGTCGTGCGGGAAGGAACCCTTGTGGGTGTGGAAATTCTTCCCGGCTTCGAGCGTGAACGTGTAGTGGCGGCCCTTGGGGTCGGTGAGCTGAACCTGGTCCCCGACCTCGAAGGGCCCGCGTCGGCGGGCGGCACCGGTCGGTTCGGACATGTGACCAGTGTATTGGCTTCAGGACTGGGGCCGCGCCATGGCCTTCACGAAGGCCTTCTCGACGTCGAGGGTGGACAGGACGCCGTAGATCTCGCCGCCGGGTTCGAGGACGAGGTATTCGGTGGCCGGGGTGGCGCGGAGGTGGTCGAGGAGTGCTTCGCCGTTGAGGTCGGCGGAGACCCGCATGCCGTCGGTGAGGTCCTGGGCGAGGGCGCTGACGGCGATCCAGGGGCGGCGGTGTTCGGGGACGGAGGCGATGGCGGTCTCGCGGACGATGGCGGTGGGGTCGCCCTGTCCGTCGACGACGACGAGGGCGCGGGCGCCTGCTTCGTTGGCCCGGCGGAGGGCTTCGGAGAGGGGGGTGGCGTTCTCGACGGGGATGGCGCGGCGGGTGAGGGTGCGGGCGCGCAGGTCGGGGAGGTGTTCGCGCAGGCGGGCCAGGCGGAGGCTGTTGCCGGCTCCGGTCCAGATGATGGCGGCGAGGATCGCGGCGAGCAGGGCGTCCATGACGGTGTCCATGCCGCCGGTGGAGTCGGTGCGGGTGCCGAGGGCGCCGGTGTGGGTGAGGAGGGGGAGGCCGAGGAGGACGGCGACGGCGAGGGCGCGGCCGATCCAGGCGGCGGCGACGGTGCCGGCCATGGGTTTGCCGGTGATGCCCCAGATGACGGCGCGGAGCATGCGGCCGCCGTCGAGGGGGAGGCCGGGGAGGAGGTTGAAGGCTGCGACGAGGAGGTTGGAGATCATGAGTCCGGCGAGGAGGACGCCGGGGACGGTGGCGGGGTCGACGGCCTTCATGCCGAGGTAGAAGGCTCCGGCGAGGAGGAGGGAGAGGAGGGGGCCGACGAAGGCGAGGACGAATTCGCGGCCGGGGGTCTCGGATTCCTTCTCGATCTCGGAGACTCCGCCGAAGAACTGGAGCCGGATGCGGCGCACGGGGAGTTTGAAGCGCAGGGCGGCGACGGTGTGGGCGAGTTCGTGGACGAGGACCGAGGCGTAGAAGGCGACGGCGAAGAAGAGGGAGACCAGGTAGCGGACGGGTCCGAGGTCGGGGAGGATGCGGTCGAGCTGGCCGCCGAAGACCCAGGTGATGAGGGCGGCGACGAGGAACCAGCTGGGCGAGACGTAGACGGGTACGCCGAAGGGGCGGCCCATGAGGAGTCCGCCGCCCGGTCCGGAGCGCCGTCCTCCGCGCTCGCCGGTTTCGTCGGTGTCTGCCACGGCTGTCCTTCGTTCTGGGGGTTCCCGCGGTCGTAGTCCGGGGGATCGTGTTTCCGGTGGTGCGGGTGGGGCGGTGTCGCGCTTCGGTGGGGCGTGGTGCTCCGATCATGCAGTGCTCGGGGCCCCGGAGTCGATGGTATGCGCGTGCTGTCGGTCGCGGGTCGTAGGGTTTTGTCCATGACGACGAGCTCCGGTGCCGTGCCAGGCGCGGCCGATGCCGATGCGGCGCGGCGCGCTGCGGCGCCCACGTCGCTGTCCCCTTCGCGGGCCGGCGATTTCATGCAGTGCCCCCTGCTCTACCGGTTCCGTGTGATCGACCGGCTTCCGGAGAAGCCCAGTGCGGCGGCGACCCGGGGGACGCTGGTGCACGCGGTGCTGGAGCGGTTGTTCGACCATCCGGCGACGGAGCGGACGGTGCCGCGGGCGAAGGCGTTGGTCCCGGGGCAGTGGGACCGGCTGCTGGAGGCGAAGCCGGAGCTGGCGGAGCTGTTCCCGCGGGATGACGCGGGGGCCGGGCTGGCGCGGTGGCTGGCGGAGGCCGAGGCGCTGGTGGAGCGGTGGTTCACGCTGGAGGACCCGACGCGGCTGGAGCCGGTGGAACGGGAGTTCTTCGTGGAGACGGAGCTGGATTCGGGGCTGCGGCTGCGCGGGATCATCGACCGGGTGGACGTCGCGCCGTCGGGCGAGGTGCGGATCGTCGACTACAAGACCGGGAAGGCGCCGCGGGCCGAGTACTCCGAGGGTGCGCTGTTCCAGATGAAGTTCTACGCGCTGGTGGTGTGGCGGCTGAAGCGGGTGGTGCCGCGGCGGCTCCAGCTGGTGTACCTGGGCAGTGGGGACGTGTTGACGTACGACCCGGTGGTGGCGGACCTGGAGCGGGTGGAGCGCAAGCTGCTCGCGCTGTGGGAGGCGATCCGGGAGGCGACGGAGACGGGTGACTGGCGTCCGCGGCCGACGAAGCTGTGCGGCTGGTGTGATCATCAGGCGGTGTGTCCGGAGTTCGGCGGGACTCCCCCGGTGTATCCCCTGGAGGTCTCGCCGGGTCGGCGCGGGGAGGTACCGGGGGCCCGGGCGGAGGTGGCCGTGGAGACGGCCGCGGCGGCGGCGCTGCGCCCGGCGGAGGGCTGATCGGGCTCTCAGGGCAGAATGGGCGGCGTCCGCCGAGCCGTCCGACGAATACGAGGGAGACCCCGTGGCGATCCGCGTCCTGCTGGTCGACGACCAGCCACTGCTGCGCACCGGCTTCCGGATGATCCTGGAGGCCGAGCCGGGGCTGGCGGTGGTGGGTGAGGCCGGGGACGGTCTCCAGGCGCTGGACCAGGTGCGGGCGCTGCAGCCCGACGTGGTGCTGATGGACATCCGGATGCCGCGGATGGACGGGGTGGAGGCGACGCGGCAGATCACGGGTCCGGGGCGGGACGGTCCGGCGAAGGTGCTGGTGCTGACGACGTTCGACCTGGACGAGTACGTGGTGGAGGCGCTGCGGGCGGGGGCGAGCGGGTTCCTGTTGAAGGACGCGCCGGCGACCGAGCTGGTGCAGGCGATCCGGGTGGTCGCGGCGGGCGAGGCGATGCTCGCGCCGAGCATCACGCGGCGGCTGCTGGACAAGTACGCGGGCCACCTGCCCTCGGGCGAGGACAGTGTGCCGGACACGCTGGGGACGCTGACCGAGCGCGAGGTCGAGGTGTTGAAGCTGGTGGCCCGCGGGTTGTCGAACGCGGAGATCGCGGCGGACCTGTTCGTGAGCGAGACGACGGTCAAGACGCACGTGGGTCACGTGCTGACGAAGCTGGGCCTGCGCGACCGGGTGCAGGCGGCGGTGTACGCGTACGAGAGCGGTCTGGTGCGGCCCGGCGCCCAGTAGGCGGCCTGTGGGTGTGCGGACGGGCCGGGCCCGGGACCTGTGTGGGTCCCGGGCCCGGCCCGTTCTTCGCGTGTGCTGCCGGCCGGGCCCGGTGGGGGCCGGCCGGCGGGGGTGGCGGCGGGGCCGCTCAGCCCTTGCTGATCTCCCAGAAGCGGAAGACGGTGGAGGCGTCGAGCGACCACTGGAGGCCGGTGACGTTGGGGCGGGTCACCGCGTACTGCTTGCCCTGCCACAGGGGCAGGAGGGGGATCTCCTCGGCCACGATGTCCTGGAGGCGGTTGAAGTCGGTGCTCGCGGCGGCGCGGTCGGACTTCGCGGAGGTCGCCGGGATGATGGTCCCGGTGATCTCCTTGTTGTCGTAGTTGTTCTGCAGGACGTTGTCCGGCCCGAAGAACGGCTGCGTGAAGTTGTCGGCGTCGGGGTAGTCCGGTACCCAGCCCTTGACGTAGACGCCGTACTTGCCGGCCTGGATGTCCTTTTCGTACTGCTCGTACTCGACGGACTTGACGTCGGCCTCGAAGAGTCCGCTGTTGTTGAGCTGCTTGGCGATGAGCGCGAACTCCTCGTCCGTGGAGGGGCCGTAGCGCGAGGGCGTCGAGTACAGGGTGATCTTCACCTTGTCCTTGATGTTCGCGGCGCGCAGGACGGCCTTGGCCTTGTCGGGCTGGGGGCTGCCGCCGTAGCGGTCGAAGAAGGCCGTGTTGTGCGAGGCGATGCCGGCCGGGACGATCGAGTAGAGCGCGGTCGCGGTGCCGTCGTAGACGTCCTTGACGAGCGCTTCGCGGTCGATGAGGTAGGCGACGGCCTTGCGGACGGGGAGCTTCCCGGCGACCGGGTCGTTCATGTTGAAGACGAGGTGCTCGACCTCGGCGCCGGCGCCCTGGATGACCTCGACCTTCTGGTCGCCGGTCTTGTCGGCGAGGCCGGCGATGTCCTTGGCGGCGAGGCCGCGGAAGGCGAAGTCGACGTCGCCGCTCTCCAGGACCTTGCGGAGGGCGGCCTGGTCCTCGTTGAAGAACTTCATGGTCACGCCGGAGTTCTTGGGCTTGGCCTTGCCGCTGTAGGACTCGTTGACGGAGAAGGTGGCGCTCTTGTCGTTGATCGAGTCCAGCTTGTAGACGCCGGAGCCGAAGGCCTTGCCGTCGCTGCGGATCTTGTCGGCGGGGTACTCGGTGTGGTCGACGATGGCGCCCGCGCCCGACGCGATCTTGCTCGGGAAGGTCGCGTCGGAGGTCTTCAGCCTGAAGACGACGGTCTTCTCGTCGGGGGCGTCGATGCCGTCGATCGACGAGAGCATCACGGCGGGACCGTTGTCGTCGTTGATCTTCAGCGTGCGCTCGAAGGAGTACTTGACGTCCTTGGCGGTGAGGCTGTTGCCGTTGCTGAACTTCAGGCCGCCGCGCAGGGTGCACTTGTACACCTTGCTCTCGGCGCCCTCGAACGCGCAGGCCTGCGCGGCGTCGGGTTCCGGCGTGGTGCCGCCCTTGGGGAAGCTCAGCAGCGACTGGAAGACGTTGTTGAAGAGCAGCCAGGAGCCGGGGTCGTAGCCGGACGCGGGGTCCGTCGACTTCACCTTGTCGGATATCCCCATGACCACGCCCTTGCCGCTTCCGGCATTGGAGCCGTCGGTCGAACCGCAACCGCTGAGCAGCGCGGCGGCGGTGGCTGCGCCGAGCGGGGCCGCCAACCACTGGTTACGTCTCATCACGCGAATCCTTCACAGTTTTGACGAATCGTTGCGCCGGCCCGCGACACCCGCTGCCGGTTCCCTGCGGGTCTCAGCCGCTGACACCGCGGCCGAGTTCCCACAGCTGGAGGTCGGAGATGGCGTTGACCGACCACTCCACTCCGGTGATCCCGTCGCGTGCGGCGACGTACTGCTTGCCCTGCCACAGGGGCAGGACGGGTACGTCCTCGGCGACGATGTCCTGCATCTCCGTGATCGCGGGGAGGGCGACGCTGCGGTCGACGGCCCGGCGGGATTCGGGGATGAGTTTGGTGCGCACCGCGGCGTTGGCGTACGGCGTGCCCAGGAAGTTGTCCTGCTCCAGGAACGGGGCGAGGAAGTTGTCGGCGTCCGGGTAGTCGGGGAACCAGCCGAGGCCGTAGGCGGCGTGGTCGCCCTTCTTCTGCGCGGGCCGGAAGTCGGCCCAGTCACTGCCCTGGACGGTGATGTCGAACAGCTGGGTGGAGTTCAGCTGGGCCTTGAGGGCCTCGAACTCGGCCGCGGTGCCGTCACCGTAGTGGTCGGTGGTGTAGTTCAGCGTCAGCTTCACCGGGGTCTTGATCCCGGCTTCCTTCAGCAGGCCGGCGGCCTTGGCGGTGTTGGCCTCGCCGTACTTGGTGAAGAAGGAGTTGACGTGGCCCGGCACGGTGGTGGGGACCAGCGAGTAGAGCGGCTGGGCGGCCTTGCCGTAGACCTTGGTGATGACCGCGTTGCGGTCGACGGCGGCGGCGAGGGCCTGGCGTACGGCCTTCTCCTTGACGACCGGTGCCTCGGTGTTGAAGCCGAGGTAGCGGATCTCCAGGCCGGGCAGGGGGACGAGCCGGACGCCCTTGGGCGGCTTGTTGGAGAGCTCGGCGATCTGGGCGGGCGCCAGGGTGCGGGAGACCACGTGGACGGAGCCGTCGGTGAGGGCCCTGCCCATGCCGGCGGAGTCGGGGTAGGTGCGGAGCTCGACCTTGTCGTTCTGGACCTTCAGGTCGCCCTTGTAGTTCGGGTTCTTGGTGAAGACCGCGCGGACGAGCCGGTTGTCCTTGACCTCGGGCTTCATCGTGTAGGGGCCGGAACCGTCCACGGAGAAGCCCTCGCGGAGCTTCTTCGGGTCGTAGTCCTTGGCGCTGACGATGCCCGCGGCGGGGGTGGAGAGCTTGTACGGGAAGGTCGCGTCCGGGGTCTTCAGGTGGAAGACGACGGTGTCGGCGCCCTTGGCCTCGACGGTGTCGATGGTGGAGAGCAGCGAGGAGGGGCCGTTCTCGTCCTTGATGGCGAGGACGCGCTCGATGGAGAACTTGACGTCCTTCGCGGTGAGCGGGTCGCCGCCGGCGAATTTCAGGCCGGGACGCAGGGTGCAGCGGTAGCTCTCGTTGCCGGTGTCGGTGAAGCGGCAGTCGGAGGCCGCTTCGGGGACGGGCTGGCCGCCGCCGCGCGGGGTGTGCATCAGCGTCTGGACGGTCTGGCGCAGGACGTTCCAGGCTCCGGCGTCGTAGGCGTAGGCCGGGTCGAACGGGGCGGGGGCGAACTCGGCGGCCTCGAACCGGTCGGTGGTCCCGACGACGATCGCTCCGGATCCCGCTCCTCCGCCGCTGGCGCTGCCGCATGCGGCGAGCGTGGGCGTGAGCAGTCCGGCCGCGGCCGTCAGCACCATGGTCTTGCGGTTCATGCTGGAAGAACTCCCTGTAACCGGCACTTGCTCAAAGCGGCGTAAAGGGCACTTCGCGGCGGTCGCCCGTTCAGGGCGGAACGATCGGGCCGGTGGTATGACGATCGGTCCACGCGGTACCGGCACAGGGGTGTGTGTCCGGGACGGCTGAGGTGCGGCGCAGTGCCCTCGCTGACACTAGTGGGCCGGGGCGGGATGGCTGGAACTGGCCGGACTTGGGGCGTAATCGCACGGTGATGGGAGCGGACTGGTTGTTCATGTGGAAGTCCGCGCAGATTCGGTCAGGAGCTGATCAATCCGGACACAAAGGAAGGCGCAGGAGCCCTCGGGCAAGCCTGCGGGGGTTCGGACGGGTGACCAAGGTCACCCGAGCGATCGCCCCGGGGCGCGTGGAATTTCAGCCTCCGGGGCCTACGACGGAAGATCCTTCCGTCGGACCTGGTTCCTGCGGGCGTTCCGTTCGGTACGGAGCGTGCAACGCCGTGCGCGCTCAGTTCATCGGGGCGATCAGGGAGCGCAGGAACGCCAGGTTCACGTCCTCCAGCGAGTGGACGACCGTACGCCCCGGAGCGGGCGGGATCAGCCCGACCGAGGGGATGGCGACGACCCGGCAGCCGGCGGCCTCCGCGGCGGTCACGCCGGTGACGGTGTCCTCGATGACGGCGCAGCGCGAGGGGTGCGCGCCCAGGGCCGCGGCGGCGTGCAGGTACGGGTCGGGGTGCGGCTTGGTGCGCGCCACCTCGTCGCCGGCGACCGTCATCGTGAAGCGGTCGCGGCCGAGGGTGAGCAGCACCTGGTCGATGACCCGGCGGTGGGAGGCGGAGACCAGGGCGGTGGGCACGTTGTGCTGGGCCAGCTCGGCCAGCAGCCGCTCCGCGCCGGGCATGATCGGCACCCGGTCGGCGATGCGGGCCTCGAAGCGCTCGTTGAGCAGGACGCTCAGCTCGGCGAGCTCGATGGCCGCGCCGGTGGACTCGATCAGGAACGCGGCGCTGCGGCTCATGGGGCCGCCGACGACGACGTCCCGCCAGGCGTCGTCGAGCCGGTGTCCGAGTTCGCGGAAGATCTCGGCTTCGATCTCCCACCAGAAGCCCTCGGTGTCGACGAGGGTGCCGTCCATGTCGAGCAGCACCGCCTGAAGGGCCGAGCCGTCGGCCGTACGGGCGACGGGGGCGGGAACCGTGCTCGTCATGCGCGCACCTCTCAGCAGGGACGAGAAGGCCGGTCACCTCTTCCCGCGGGGCATCCCCGGGGGAACAGGCGACCGGCCTGTATGGGACCGACAAGTGTACGTCGGTCCGCGTCAGCGTGCGTTGAAATACTTCGCTTCGGGGTGGTGAATCACGATGGCGTCGGTGGACTGCTCGGGGTGGAGCTGGAACTCCTCGGAGAGGTGGACGCCGATCCGCTCGGGCTGGAGGAGCTCGGCGATCTTGGCGCGGTCCTCCAGGTCGGGGCAGGCGCCGTAGCCCAGGGAGAAGCGGGCGCCGCGGTACTTCAGGTCGAACATGTCCTCGACCTTGGACGGGTCCTCGCCGCCGAATCCGAGCTCGGAGCGGACGCGGGCGTGCCAGTACTCGGCCATGGCCTCGGCGAGCTGGACGGACAGGCCGTGCAGTTCGAGGTACTCGCGGTAGGCATCGGCCTCGAACAGCTTGGCGGTGGCCTCGCCGATCCGGGATCCGACGGTGACGACCTGGAGGCCGACCACGTCGGTCTCGCCGGACTCCTCGGGGCGGAAGAAGTCGGCGAGGCACAGGCGGCGGCCGCGGCGCTGGCGGGGGAAGGTGAAGCGGGTCCGCTCGTTGCCCTGCTCGTCGAGCAGGATGAGGTCCTCGCCCTTGGAGACGCAGGGGAAGTAGCCGTAGACGACGGCGGCTTCCAGGAGGTTCTCGGTGTGCAGCTTGTCCAGGAGGCCGCGCAGCCGCGGACGGCCCTCGGTCTCGACGAGCTCCTCGTACGTGGCTCCGCCCGCGCGGGCCTGCTTGAGGCCCCACTGGCCCTTGAAGAGGGCGCCTTCGTCGAGCCAGGAGGCGTAGTCCTTGAGCGGGATGCCCTTGACGACGCGGGTGCCCCAGAACGGCGGGGTGGGGACGGGGTTGTCGACGGCGACGTCGGAGCGGCCGCCGGGCTCCTCCGGCTCCTCCACCTCCAGGACGGGAGTGGCCCGCTTGGCGACGCGGCGCTGCTTGAGCTCGGGCAGGGACGCGCCGGGGACGCCGCGCTTCACGGCGATCAGGGCGTCCATGAGGCGCAGGCCCTCGAAGGCGTCGCGGGCGTAGCGGACTTCGC
>NZ_JBHXSY010000036.1:0-73713 GCF_042715295.1 Streptomyces sp. NPDC058701
CGTCCCGGCAGGCCCGGGCAACGCGGACAGCGATTTCGCCACGGTTGGCGATGAGCACCTTGCGCACGATGGCTCCCTCCTTGAAAACAAGCTGAGTTTAGGGACAGCCCACACGGCCTTTCGACCCTTTCCCGGTGGTGACCTTGCCCACACGGAATGTGACGCGTGGTCCGATCCAGCGGAAAACCCTTGTGGCGCCCCAGGTCAGGGGGATCCCCGACTGCACAGTAACCCTGTCGTGTGGCCGGGGTCTCTGTCCGGCCGGTCAGCGGGCCCGGGTGATTCTTTGTGGAGTCCCTACGAACGGCCCGCGTTTTCTTTGCCTGATCGCCACGCCGGGGGCTCCTTCCGCAACCCAGGGGGCCCGACCCCTTGTCCGCACGTTTACCCGTTAGTAGCCTCCAGGCGTCGAACACGCTTGTGACGTGTGGGGGGTGGACGTCGTGCTGCGCAGACTCGTGGCCGCACTGGCCGCGATCGTGCTGGTCGCGGAAGCGGCGGTGCTCGTGCTCGTGCACGTCGTGCTGGGCCGCACGACGCAGAACCAGTCGATGTCCATCGCGGGGAGCGACCCGGACCTCATGTCCACGGCGACGTACGGACTCGGCGCCGGCATGGGAGCCTTCCTCGTGCTGTGCGCCGTGCTCGTCGCCGTCGCCGCCGTGCGCGACCGGGCCCCCGGCCGTTTCGCCCGCATCGTCCTGTTCACCGCCGCCGTCACCCACGGAGTGCTCGGCATCCTCGCCGTCGCACTCGTCGGCTGGGCCGCTTTCGTGGCGCTGATGCTGATCCTGTGTCTGCTCGTCCTGGTCCTGATGCTCTACGCCCCGGTGCCCGAGGGCCGCGCGGCGGCCCGGGACACGCCGCCGCCACCGCCGTTCGGGGAGCTCAGGCCCACAAATCCGTGATGGATACATCCAGTTCGCCGAGCAGGGAGCGCAGCAGCGGGAGCGACAGGCCGATCACGTTCCCGGGATCCCCGTCGATGCCGTCGATGAACGGCGCCGACAGCCCGTCCAGGGTGAACGCGCCCGCCACGTGGAGCGGCTCGCCGCTGGCCACGTACGCCGCGACCTCCGCGTCCGTCGGCTCGCCGAACCGGACCGTCGTGGACGCCGTGGCCGACACCCGGCGGCCGTCCGCCGTGTCGATCACGCAGTGCCCGGTGCGCAGCACGCCCGACCGCCCGCGCATCGACTTCCAGCGCGCGGTGGCCTCCTCGGCGTCCGCCGGCTTGCCCAGGGCCTCGCCGTCCAGCTCCAGCACGGAGTCGCAGCCGATGACCAGGGCGCCCGCCGCCTCCTCCAGGCCCGCCACGACGCCGGCCTTGGCCTCGGCGAGGGCCAGGGCCAGCTCGGACGGCGAGTCGGCCTGAAGGGCGTCCTCGTCGAAACCGCTGACGATCACGTGCGGGGCGAGGCCGGCCTGCCGCAGCAGGTTCAGCCGGGCGGGGGAGGCGGAGGCGAGGACGAGCGAGCGCGGTTCGGCAGTCATGGGGGCCATCGTAGGGGCGCGCGGACGGGGCCCCCGGAGGCGGTCCGGGACGACCCGGAGGAGGCCCCGGAGAGCGGTCGCGGGGCACGCCCCGGGAAGCGGCGCGGACCGCGGTCCGGAAGCCGGCGCCCGGGAGAGCGGCGCGGGACGCGGTCTAGAAGCCGACGCCCAGGACGTAGACCACCACGAGCATCGCGAGCCCCAGGACCAGGGTCAGCCGCCGGATCATCGCCTGCGCGTCGCGCATGTCCTTCGGGGGCTCGTTCTTCGGATCGGACCAGAGCATGCCCCGATCCTGGCCCCGGGACGGGGGTGGCGCCTGAGTACCCGTACTCAGGCGCCACCCCCCGTTCACACCATCTTTCGCGCGCGGGCTAGCCCGGCCAGTACGTACGGCCCCACGCGGCCGGCCCCGGCTGCGGCAGCCGGTGCGCCGCCAGCCGGGACGGCGCGGACCACGCGTCGGGCACCCGCGGCGCCTCCGACGGTGCCGATGCCAGCGCCGCCGCACGCGCCTGGACCACCGCCAGTGCGGCGGCCAGCTCCTCCGGGGTCGGATTGCCCTTGACGACCTTGATCACCACTGTGCGCTCCTCACGGTCTCGGCGGTCTAGAGGGGGATGTTGCCGTGCTTCTTCGGCGGCAGGGACTCCCGCTTGGTGCGCAGCTGGCGCAGCCCCTTCACCACGTGCGCGCGCGTCTCGGACGGCATCACCACCGCGTCGACGTACCCGCGCTCGGCGGCCGTGTACGGGTTGAGCAGCGCGTCCTCGTACTCGGTGATGAGCCGCGCCCGGGTCTCCTCGCCCTCGCCGGCGGCCTCCGCCTCGGCGATGGTCCGCCGGTGCAGGATGTTGACCGCGCCCTGCGCGCCCATCACGGCGATCTGGGCGGTCGGCCAGGCCAGGTTGAGGTCCGCGCCGAGGTGCTTGGAGCCCATGACGTCGTAGGCACCGCCGAAGGCCTTGCGGGTGATGACGGTGATCAGGGGGACGGTGGCCTCGGCGTAGGCGTAGATCAGCTTCGCGCCGCGCCGGATGATCCCGTTGTACTCCTGGTCGGTGCCCGGGAGGAAGCCCGGTACGTCCACGAACGTCAGCACCGGGACGTTGAACGCGTCGCACGTCCGGACGAAGCGGGCCGCCTTCTCGGAGGCGTCGATGTCCAGACAGCCGGCGAACTGCATCGGCTGGTTGGCGACGATGCCGACCGGGTGGCCCTCGACCCGGCCGAAGCCGGTGAGGATGTTCGGGGCGAACAGGGACTGCGTCTCCAGGAACTCCGCGTCGTCCAGCACGTGCTCGATCACGGTGTGCATGTCGTACGGCTGGTTCGCGCTGTCCGGGATGAGGACGTCGAGCTCGCGGTCGGTGTCCGAGACCGCGGTGTCGGCCTCCTCGGGGAAGGCAGGGGCCTCGGAGAGGTTGTTCGACGGCAGGTAGGAGAGCAGCGATTTGACGTACTCGATCGCGTCCTTCTCGTCCCCGGCCATGTGGTGGGCCACGCCGGAGGTGGCGTTGTGCGTCCGGGCGCCGCCCAGCTCCTCGAAGCCCACGTCCTCGCCGGTGACGGTCTTGATGACGTCCGGGCCGGTGATGAACATGTGCGAGGTCTGGTCGACCATGACCGTGAAGTCGGTGATGGCGGGGGAGTACACGGCGCCGCCGGCGCACGGCCCGACGACGAGGCTGATCTGCGGGATCACGCCGGACGCGTGAACGTTGCGGCGGAAGATCTCGCCGTACATGCCCAGAGCGCTGACGCCCTCCTGGATGCGGGCGCCACCGGAGTCGTTGATGCCGACGAGCGGACAGCCGGTCTTCAGCGCGAAGTCCATGACCTTCATGATCTTCTGGCCGTAGACCTCGCCGAGGGCCCCGCCGAAGACGGTGAAGTCCTGCGAGAAGACGGCGACGGGCCGCCCGTCCACGGTGCCGTAGCCGGTGACGACGCCGTCGCCGTACGGCCGCGTCTTCTCCAGCCCGAAGTTGGTGGAGCGGTGCCGGGCGAACTCGTCGAGCTCGACGAAGGACCCCTCGTCCAGGAGCAGGGCCACCCGCTCGCGCGCCGTCAGCTTTCCTTTGGCGTGCTGCTTCTCCACGGCCCGCGCGGACCCGGCGTGGGTGGCTTCGTCGACGCGGCGCTGCAGATCCGCGATCTTGCCCGCGGTGGTGTGCATGTCGATCGGCTCTGACGGTTGTGACATCGGGGTCGCGGCTCCCTGCGTGGTGTCAACGGCCTGGTCAATTGATTGACTACTGCTGGCTACTGGTGCGTAGCGTATCGGCGGGCATGGCGCTCGGCAGTGCGGCGTTTGACACACCTACATTGGGTTGCATGACGCCTTCAGATGCATCAGCCGGAGCTTCCGCCGGACGCTGGTCGAGCCTGGACCGGCCGCCGCTCAACGCCGCGGGCCTGCAGCGGGCCCTCGTCGTCGAGGGAGGCCTGTGGACCTCCCTGGAGGTGGTCCCCGCCACCGGGTCCACCAACAGCGACCTCGCCGCCCGGGCCGCGACGCTGCCCGAGGGGGCCGTGCTCGTCGCCGAGGAGCAGACCGCCGGGCGCGGGCGGCTCGACCGCAGCTGGGTCGCGCCGCCCCGGTCCGGCCTGTTCTTCTCCGTCCTGCTCAAGCCGGGCGACGCGGTGCCGCAGGAGCGCTGGGGCTGGCTGACCCTGCTGGCGGGGGTCGCCACCGCGACCGGGCTGTCCCGGGCGGCGGGCGTGGACACCGCCCTCAAGTGGCCCAACGACCTGCTGGTCACCGTGGACGGCGACGAGCGCAAGGCCGGCGGGATCCTCGCCGAGCGGGTCGCCGAAGGAGTGGTTCTCGGGATCGGGCTCAACGTCACCCTCACCGAGGACGAGCTGCCGGTGCCGGCCGCCGGGTCCCTCGCCCTGGCCAAGGCGTCCGTCACCGACCGCGACCCCCTGCTGCGGGCCGTGCTGCGGTCCCTGGAGGAGTGGTACGGGAACTGGCGCGCGGCCGGCGGAGACCCCGCCGCCAGCGGCCTCCAGGAGACCTACGCGGCGGGCTGCGCCACCCTCGGCCGGCACGTGCGCGCGGAGCTCCCCGGCGGGCGCACCCTCACCGGAACGGCCGAAGCGGTGGACGCCGACGGCCGCCTGGTGATCCGTACGGCCGAGGACCGGCACGAGGCGGTGGGCGCGGGCGACGTGATCCACCTGCGCTCCGTCCACTGAGGCACCGCCGGGGCCGCCTCCCCGCCCGTTTCCCGCCCCGCCCCGCCGTCCACGCGGCTCCCCGCCCGTTTCCCCCGTACGGCCCAGGGGCCGGGCCGACCTGGGCGCGGGCGGGGGAGTGCTCAAAGAACGAGCAGGGGGAGTGAGCTACGGCACACCTGCCGTATGGTTTAGGCGATCCCAGTGCTCGTGGTGATCAACCGGTTCGGCAGGGCATTGCGCACGGAATGGACAGGAGGCGGCCCTTGACCGTCGACGACCCTTCGCCCAGCGCCTCCTCCAACGGGCCCGGGACCGGTCCCGGCACCCCCATCGGGCGGGACCAGCACACGTCCCACCACGAGGTCGACTACACGGCGCAGCCGACGGCGGATCCGCTCGCCATCCGGCTGGAGCAGCTGATCCTCGGCGCCGAGCGCCGCTACACCCCCTTCCAGGCCGCCCGCAGTGCCGGCGTCTCGATGGAGCTGGCCTCGCGCTTCTGGCGGGCCATGGGCTTCGCCGACATCGGCCAGGCCAAGGCGCTGACGGAGGCGGACGTACTGGCGCTGCGCCGGCTCGCGGGCCTGGTGGAGGCCGGGCTGCTGTCCGAGCCGATGGCGGTGCAGGTGGCGCGGTCCACCGGGCAGACCACGGCGCGGCTGGCGGAGTGGCAGATCGACTCGTTCCTGGAGGGGCTGACGGAGCCGCCTGAGCCGGGGATGACCCGTACGGAGGTCACGTACCCGCTGGTCGAGCTGCTGCTGCCGGAGCTGGAGGAGTTCCTCGTCTACGTGTGGCGGCGCCAGCTGGCGGCCGCGACCGGGCGGGTGGTGCAGGTGGCGGACGACGAGGAGATGGTCGACCGGCGGCTCGCGGTGGGCTTCGCGGACCTGGTGGGCTTCACCCGGCTGACGCGGCGGCTGGAGGAGGAGGAGCTCGGCGAGCTGGTCGAGGCCTTCGAGACGACGGCGGCGGACCTGGTGGCCGCGCACGGCGGCCGGCTGATCAAGACGCTGGGCGACGAGGTGCTGTACTGCGCCGACGAGGCGGCGACGGCGGCGGAGATCGCGCTGCGGCTCATCGAGACGATGGAGGCGGACCCGCAGATGCCCGAGCTGCGGGTCGGGATCGCCTTCGGCACGGTGACGACCCGGATGGGCGACGTCTTCGGGACCACGGTGAACCTGGCGAGCAGGCTGACGTCGATAGCGCCGAAGGACGCGGTGCTGGTGGACGGCGCGATGGCCGAGGAGCTGGGCCGGACCGGGGCCGCGCCGGTGTCGGAGAAGGAGGCCGAGTCGGAGGAGGGCGGCGGCGGGTACCGCTTCGCGCTCCAGCCGATGTGGCAGCGGCCCGTGCGCGGGCTCGGCGTCGTGGAACCGTGGTCGCTGACGCGGCGCAAGCGGGCGGGCTCGGCGTAGGGCCTCCCGGCCGGGTGGGCGGGGTGCGCGCAGCGGGGCCGGGCGCACCCGTGCGGCGGGGTGGCCGGGCGGGGGCGTCGGGGCCGCGGACCGGTCGGGCGGGTGCCGGGCGCGGCGCGGGCCTCCGGCGGGCCCGGGGAGATGCGGGCGGCCGGTGTGCGGTGCGGCGGCGGCGGTGTGCGGTGCGGTGTGCGGTGCGGTGTGCGGTGCGGCGTGCGGGCGACGGGTGCGGGCCTGGTCCGGCGCGGACGGCACCCCCTAGGATCCCGGTAACGTTCGTTAACCGGGAGGGCCTGTGCCAGTGGAACCGTCGGCTGTCGAGTCGGAATTCGTATCGGTGCGCCGCCACGGCGATGACGGGGTCGTGGAGCTGGTCCTGGACCGCCCGAAGGCCATGAACGCGGTCTCGACCGAGATGGCCCGCGCCATCGGGGCGGCCTGCGCGGGTCTCGCCGCCGATCCGTCCGTGAGGGTCGTCGTCGTCTCCTCGGCCGCCGAGCGGGCCTTCTGTGTCGGGGCGGACCTCAAGGAGCGGAACTCGCTGTCGGACGCCGAGCTGGTACGGCAGCGGCCGACCACGCGGGGGGCGTACGGGGGCGTGCTGGAGCTGCCGATGCCCACGATCGCGGCGGTGCACGGGTACGCCCTCGGCGGCGGCTTCGAGCTGGCGCTGGCCTGCGACGTGATCGTCGCCGACGAGACGACGGTGGTCGGCCTGCCCGAGGTGTCCGTGGGCGTCATCCCCGGCGGCGGCGGCACGCAGCTGCTGCCGCGCCGGGTGGGCGCGGCCCGGGCCGCCGAGCTGATCTTCACGGCGCGCCGGGTCGAGGCCGCCGAGGCGCTGTCCCTGGGGCTGGTGGACTCCGTGGTCGCGGCCGGTACGGACACGGCGGAGGCACTGGCGCTGGCGGCCCGGATGGCGGCGAACTCCCCGGTGGGGCTGCGGGCGGCCAAGCGGGCGCTGCGGCTGGGGCACGGGATGGACCTCCAGGCCGGTCTGGAGATCGAGGACGCGGCCTGGCGCACGGTGGCCTTCTCGGGGGACCGCGCGGAGGGCGTGGCGGCGTTCAACGAGAAGCGGAAGCCGAACTGGCCCGGGCAGTAGCCCCGGCCGTGCGCTGACCGGCCCGGCCCGGCGCTGTCCGGCTCGGCCCAGGCGGGGCCCCGCCACGCCGAACCTAACCGGCCCGGCCCGGCCCGGCCCAGGTCAGGCCAGGCCTGGCCGGGCCAGGTCAGGCCCAGGTCAGGCCCAGGTCAGGCCCAGGTCAGGCCCAGGCCCGGTCAGGCCCGGTCAGGCCCGGCCCTGGTCCGGCGGCGCCCGGCCTGGCCCGGTCATGCCTCGCCCCGCCCCGCCACGCCGGGCCTGACCGGCCCGGCCCAGGTCGGGCGTGGCGCCGCCCGGCCCCGCGCGAGCGCCCGGCGAGCAGCCGCTGTCGGCGGCTCGGCCCGCGGCCGGTCGAACGGCCGTAGTGCGGAGCCGCCGTGCGACGGCCCGCCTCCCGTACCGGACCGGTTGCGCCGGCGTCGGGTCCCCTGGCTCCGTCAGCGGCCGTGCCCCGGCGCCACCCGGCCCGGGCCCGGGCCGGGTGGCGCCGGGACTTCGGGGTGGTGGAATGCCGCGCCAAATTATCACTAAATCAGACAAACCCCCTAACCTGGGGTGATGGGCGTAGACGCACGGCTCCGGGCCGTGGTGGGACTCGCGCAGGCCATGGCCGCGGCGTGCGCGCCGCAGGACAGCGTGCGGGCGGCCGCGCGCGGGGCGCGGGTGGCGATGGACGGGTCGTTCGCCGCGATCTCCGCCTGGGAGCGGGAGCGGGGCCGCCTGCGGGTGCTCGTGAACGAGGGGGAGCGGCGGGCCGGCGAGGAGGAGTTCCCCGAGGACGAGTCCTACCCCGTGCACGACTTCCCCGAGATCACCGAGTTCCTGCACGAGCGCTGGGCCGGCGGCGGCGGCCCGCACGCCTGGGTCGAGAGCGCCGCGGGCAACCGTCCCGGACGGCGCGGTGAGTGCCTGCGCCGCCGCGGGCGCGGTACGTGCGTGGTGGCGCCGATCGTGCTCAGCGGGAGGGCCTGGGGGGAGCTGTACGTGGCCCGGGACGAGGGCCTTCCGGACTTCGACGAGGACGACGCGGAGTTCGCGACCGTCCTCGCCGCGGTGGTCGCGGCGGGGCTCGCGCAGAACGAGCGGCTGGCGGAGGCCCGGCGCCTCGCCTTCACCGATCCGCTGACCGGGCTCGCCAACCGGCGGGCGGTGGACATGCGGCTCGACGAGGCACTGGAGGAGCACCGGCGCACCGGGGCCGTGGTGAGTCTGGCCGTCTGTGACCTCAACGGGCTCAAAAGGGTCAACGACACCCTGGGCCACGCGATGGGCGACCGGCTGCTGGAGCGGTTCGGGTCCGTGCTGAGCCTGTGCGGTGCCATGCTGCCGGGCGCGCTGGTGGCGCGGCTGGGCGGGGACGAGTTCTGCCTGGTGAGCGCGGGGCCCACGGCGGACGAGGTGGTACGGGTCGCCGAGGAGGTGTGCGCCCGGGCGGCCGAGCTGGAGCTGGGGGAGGGCGTCGCCATCGGGGTGGCCTCCACCGGGGATCCGATCGGGCTGGTGAAGTCCTCCCGGCGGCTGTTCCGGCTTGCGGACGCGGCCCAGTACAAGGCGAAGGCCGCGCGCTCCGCCAAGCCCGTGGTCGCGGGCCGGGACACGGCCGTGGTGCGCCTCGCGGACGCCCCGCCCCAGGGGCCCGGCGACCGCCGCCGCTTCCGCGGCCGCGAGTGACCGGCAGGCCCCCGGGACCTCGCGGGGGCGGGAACGCGGCCCGCCCCGCGCCTGCCCCCGCCTCCCCCGGCGCGGTCGGGAGCCCCCGTCCCCGCCTCCCGCGGCACGGGCCGGAGCCGCGTAAGGAGCCCTCGTAGAAGTCGCTAGTGACATGAAGGGATTCAGTCCGTAGGGTGCTGAATATGGATATGCACACTGTCGTGGTGGGGACGTCCGGGGTCACCGCCGAGGACGTCATCGCCGTCGCCCGCGGCAACGCCCGGATCGAGCTGTCCGGCGAGGCGCTCGACGCGCTCGCCCGCGCCCGCGCGATCGTCGACGCCCTCGCCGCCAAGCCCGAGCCCGTCTACGGGGTGTCCACCGGGTTCGGCGCCCTCGCCTCCCGGCACATCAGCCCCGAGCTGCGCGCCCAGCTCCAGCGCAACATCGTCCGCTCGCACGCCGCCGGCATGGGGCCGCGCGTCGAGCGGGAGGTCGTGCGCGCCCTGATGTTCCTGCGGCTGAAGACGGTCGCTTCCGGGCACACCGGAGTCCGCCCCTCCGTGGCCCAGACCATGGCCGACGTGCTGAACGCGGGCATCACCCCCGTCGTCCACGAATACGGCTCCCTCGGCTGCTCCGGCGACCTCGCGCCCCTCTCCCACTGTGCGCTCGCGCTCATGGGCGAGGGTGACGCGGAGGGCCCGGACGGGACCGTACGCCCCGCCGGCGAGTTGCTCGCCGAGGCGGGCATCGAGCCCGTCGAGCTCCGCGAGAAGGAGGGCCTGGCCCTCCTCAACGGCACCGACGGCATGCTCGGCATGCTGGTCATGGCCCTCGCCGACCTCGGCAGGCTGTACACCTCCGCCGACATCACCGCCGCGCTCACCCTGGAGGCGCTGCTCGGCACCGAGAAGGTCCTGGCGCCCGAGCTGCACGCCATCCGCCCGCACCCGGGCCAGGGCGCCTCCGCCGCGAACATGGCCGCCGTCCTGAAGGGCTCCGGGCTCGTCCGGCACTACCAGGAGGAGACCGCCCCGCGGGTCCAGGACGCCTACTCCGTGCGCTGCGCCCCCCAGGTGGCCGGCGCGGGCCGCGACACCATGGCGCACGCCGCCCTCGTGGCCTCCCGCGAGCTGGCCGCCGCCGTCGACAACCCGGTGGTCCTGCCCGACGGACGCGTGGAGTCCAACGGCAACTTCCACGGCGCCCCGGTCGCCTACGTGCTGGACTTCCTCGCCATCGCCGCCGCCGACCTCGGCTCCATCGCCGAGCGCCGCACCGACCGGCTGCTCGACAAGAACCGCAGCCACGGCCTGCCGCCGTTCCTGGCGGACGACGCCGGCGTGGACTCCGGTCTGATGATCGCCCAGTACACGCAGGCCGCCCTGGTCAGCGAGATGAAGCGGCTCGCGGTCCCGGCCTCCGCCGACTCCATCCCCTCCTCCGCCATGCAGGAGGACCACGTGTCCATGGGGTGGTCGGCGGCGCGCAAGCTCCGTACCGCCATCGACAACCTGACGCGGATCATCGCGATCGAGCTGTACGCGGCCACCCGCGCCATCGAGCTGCGCCACGGGCTGACCCCCGCCCCGGCCAGCCGCGCCGCCATCGCCGCCGCCCGGGCGGCGGGCGTGCAGGGTCCCGGGCCGGATCGTTTCCTCGCCCCTGACCTGGCCGCCGCGGACGAGTTCGTCCGTACGGGCGGGCTCCTCGCCGCCGTGGAACCGGTGACGGGCCCGCTGGCCTGATCCGGCCGGCGTCGCGCAGCGGAAGGGGCCGCCCCCCGACGGGGGGCGGCCCCTTCCGTTTCCGTTTCCGGGGGCGTCGCCCCGGCGCCCGCGGGTTCCGGCTCTAGGCCGCCCGGGAGCGGCGCACCGAGAAGACCACGAAGCCCGCCCCGAGGCCCAGGCAGGCGGTGCCGCCCAGCAGGTACGGGGTGGTGTCCACGGAGCCGGTGTCCGCGAGTAGGAGCGGCGCGGGCTTCCCGGCCGCGTGCGGGACGGCCCCGCCCGTGATGGTTCCGGTCGTCGCCGTGGCGGCGGGGCCCGTGCCGTTCGCGGCGGCGGGCGCGCCGGAACGGCCCGCGCCGGGACCCGGCGCGGCGGCACCCGCCGAGGGTACGAACCACAGGGCGGCGAGGAGGGTGGTCGCTCCGAGAGCGGTGAGCAGCGGTCGGCGTGCGGACACGGTGCGATCCCCCTTGTGGCAGCAGCGAATTGGCCGTGTGCGGTGATGCTACGGAAAGGGGCGGGTCGTGGGAAAGCCGGGGGTTCCCCGGGCTTACCCTCCGTCGTATGGAACCTTCTGAGACATCACGGTACGTACGGCTTCGGGTCGATTTGGTACTGGAGGTGCCCGATCCGGATGCACTCACCGGAGCCGCCCTCGCGCACATCAAGGCCGACGAGTTCATGCCGGACGAGGAGCGCGGCCACGCCGAGTCCGCCGTCCGCGAGGACGAGTCGGAGGCCCTCGCCTACCTCGTCGACCCCACTGACCTGGTCGTGGACATCCCCGGGGTGGAGCTCGCGCAGGCCTCCTGGAGCAGCGAGCCCGTTGAATACGACCCCGAGTCCATGGAGTGGGACCTGGACGAGGAAGATGGGGACTTCGACCAAGAAACCGACAACGCCTGACCGTGGGGTTGCCCACATCCCAACGGATGGTGGAACCGCACTCCGACGTCAACGCGTTGTCAGGGACGAGGCAGGGGGCTGTGTCCCCTGCCCGGCCATCCCCGCGACGGCAGCCGCGGGGTACCCGGCGACGATGGAGTGACGTGTTGAGGACGGACAGCAAGCGGCGGAGAAGGTCCCTGGTGGCCGTATCCGCCGTGCTCGGCGGCGTACTGGTGCTCTCGGCCTGCAGCGGCGAGGGCGGTGACAAGCCGAGCGCGAGCGAGACCAGCAAGTCCCAGGCGGACGTCGACGCGGCGGCGGCCAAGGACGCGTCCAAGGCCCGAATAGCCATCACTCCCAAGGACGGCGCGACCAACGTCGGCCTCAACGACGCCACCAACGTGGCCGTCACCGACGGCACCCTGACCAAGGTGGAGCTGAAGAGCTCCGAGGGCGCGGCCGTGGCAGGCAAGATCGCTGCCGACGGGAAGAGCTGGAAGCCCGACGGCGCCCTGAAGCGCTCCACGAAGTACGCCCTCGCGGCGACCGCGAAGGACGCCGACGGGCGCGAGGCGCACGAGAACGCCTCCTTCACGACCGTCTCTCCGGAGAACAGCTTCGTCGGCTCGTTCATCCCGGACGAGGGTCAGACCGTCGGCGTGGGCATGCCGGTCTCGATCACCTTCAACAAGCCGATCAAGGACCAGAAGGCCGTCCAGGCGGCCATCAACGTCAGCTCCAGCAGCGGCCAGGAGGTCGTCGGCCACTGGTTCGGATCGCAGCGCCTCGACTTCCGCCCGGAGCAGTACTGGCAGGCGAACTCCACCGTCACGCTGAAGCTGGCGCTGGAGGGCGTGCAGGGCGCTCCCGGGGTCCAGGGCGTCCAGAGCAAGACCGTCACCTTCAAGATCGGCCGCAGCCAGGTCTCCACGGTCGACGCGAAGACGAAGAAGATGACGGTCACCCGGGACGGCGCGGTCCTCAAGACCATCCCGATCTCGGCGGGCTCCCCCGAGAACCCGACGTACAACGGCCAGATGGTGATCTCCGAGAAGTTCAAGGAGACCCGGATGAACGGCGCCACCGTCGGCTTCACGGACGACGACGGCAAGGGCGAGTACGACATCAAGGACGTCCCGCACGCGATGCGGCTGTCCAACTCCGGCACCTTCATCCACGGCAACTACTGGGGAGCGGACTCGATCTTCGGCAGCGCCAACACCAGCCACGGCTGTGTCGGCCTGAACGACGCGAAGGGTGCCAACGACCCGAACCAGCCCGGCGCCTGGTTCTTCGACAACTCGCTGATCGGCGACGTCGTCACCGTGGTCAACTCCCCCGACAAGACCATCAAGCCCGACAACGGCCTCAACGGCTGGAACATGGGCTGGGCCGAGTGGAAGGCCGGCGCGGCCGTCTGACCTCCCGGTCCGCGTGAGAGAACCCGGCGGACGGCGGGGCCCGAAAGGGTCCCGCCGTCCGCTTCTCCGTGCGCGCCGGGGCGCCCCGTCCGGCCTAGGTGAGGGCCTGCGGCGGGGCCGGGGAGGGCTCCGGGGCGGCCGACGGCGTCGACCACGACGACAGCATCCGCAGGGCGTCGGACGACGGGGAGTCGGGCGCCGGGTGGAAGAGCACCAGCGCCTGCTCCGCGTCGTCGGGCAGCCGCAGGGTCTCGAACGCCAGGCTCAACTCGCCCACCAGCGGGTGCCGCAGCCGCTTCACCCCGTGGGTCTTGTCCGCGGCCACCGTGTGCGCCGCCCACAGCTGCCGGAACTCCTCGTTCTTCACCGACAGCTCGCCGACCAGCGCGGAGAGCTGCTCGTCCTCGGGGTGCCGGCCCGCGTACATCCGCAGGTTGCTCACCACCTCGCAGGCCCGGCACTCCCAGTCGGCGTACAGCTCCGCCGTCGCCGCGTCGAGGAACACCAGCCGCACCAGGTTCCGCTCCTGCGCGGGCAGCGCCCCGAAGTCCCCGAAGACCGCCGCGGCCAGCCGGTTCCAGGCGATGACGTCCTGCCGCCGCCCCACCAGGTACGCCGGTACGCCGTCCATCGCGTCCATCAGCGTGCGCAGCTCGGGCCGCACCTGCTGGGGGCGGTGCGCGCGGCTGCGCTGCTTGCGGGTCCTGGGGCGGGCCAGGTGGGTCAGGTGGGTGTACTCCGTGTCGTCGAGCCTCAGGGCCCGCGCGATCGCGTCCAGGACCTCCGCCGACACGTTGTGCCCGTTGCCCTGCTCCAGCCGCGTGTAGTACGCGACCGAGACCCCCGCCAGCTGGGCCAGCTCCTCCCGGCGCAGGCCTGGGACGCGCCGGTGGCGCCCGTAGTCGGGCAGGCCCACGTCCTCGGGGCGCAGGCGGGCCCGGCGGGAGCGCAGGAACTCGCCGAGTTCGGCTCGCTGATCAAGCTGGTCCATACCGCCAGTATCTCCGGGCGGCGCACGGGGCGCGGGCCCCAGCCTGACCCCGCCAGTGGTAGGTCCGGCAGTCCTAGGCAGGGCAGGGGGCTGGGTGAGGCCCGCCGCGCGGGGCACGCTGGAACGCGTACCGCGGCGCAGACGCCGCCCCGGTACGAGCGGGCGCCGCCACCGGTACGCACGGCACGGCAGCGCCGCACCGCACACCCCTACCGCGTCACCGCTGAGGAGCCCCACCATGTCCGTCACCCAGGTACCCGCCTACGCGGCCCCCGCCGCCAAGGCCCCGCTGGAGCGCACCACCGTCCCGCGCCGCCCGGTCGGCGAACACGACGTCCTCATCGACATCAAGTACGCCGGCATCTGTCACTCCGACATCCACCAGGCCCGCGAGGGCTGGGGCGAGGCGATCTTCCCGATGGTGCCCGGCCACGAGATCGCCGGCGTCGTCGCCGAGGTCGGCTCCGGCGTGACCCTGCACAAGGTCGGCGACCGCGTCGGCGTCGGCTGTTTCGTCGACTCCTGCCGGGAGTGCGAGTACTGCCTGCGCGGCCAGGAGCAGTACTGCGTCAAGGGCATGACCGGCACCTACAACGCCCTCGACAAGAACGGCGAGCCCACCTACGGCGGCTACTCCACGCACATCGTCGTCGACGAGAACTACACTCTCCGGATTCCGGAGGGCGTCGCCCTCGACGTCGCCGCCCCGCTGCTGTGCGCCGGCATCACGCTGTACTCGCCGCTGCGGCACTGGGGCGCCGGTCCCGGCAAGAAGGTGGCCATCGTCGGCCTCGGCGGTCTCGGCCACATGGGCGTGAAGATCGCGAACGCGCTGGGCGCCGAGGTCACCGTGCTGTCGCAGTCCCTGCGCAAGCGGGACGACGGGCTCAAGCTGGGCGCCTCGCACTACTACGCCACCAGCGACGAGACCACCTTCGAGAAGCTGGCCGGACACTTCGACCTGATCGTCTCCACCGTCTCCGCGCCGCTCCCCCTCGACGCCTACCTGGCGCTGCTGAAGGTCGACGGGGCGTTCGTGAACGTCGGCGCCCCGGAGGAGCCGGTGTCGCTGAACCTGTTCTCCGTCATCGGCGGCCGCAAGACCCTCGCCGGCTCGATGATCGGCGGCATCGCCGAGACGCAGGAGATGCTGGACTTCTGCGCCGAGCACGGGCTGGGAGCGGAGATCGAGCTGATCGGCGCCGACCAGATCAACGAGGCGTACGACCGGGTCGTGGCGAGCGACGTGCGCTACCGCTTCGTGATCGACACGGCGACCATCTGACGGCGCGTCCCGTGCGGCGCGTCCCGTGCGGCGCGCCGCACGGGAGCGGATGACGGTCCGGCCGCGCCCCACCCGAACGGGTGAGGCGCGGCGACCGGGGCCGTCGGGGGTTACGGGGCGCCGGTCACCCCGATCGGGCAGGAGACGCCCGTGCCGCCGATGCCGCAGTAGCCGCCGGGGTTCTTGTCCAGGTACTGCTGGTGGCCCGCCTCGGCCGGCCAGAAGGGGCGCTCGGAGGCCGGGAGGACCGCCGTGGTGATCTCGCCGTGGCCCGAGGCCGTCAGGACCTGCTGGTAGGCCGTGCGGGAGGCCTCGGCCACCGCCTGGTGGGCGGGGGAGTGGGTGTAGACGGCGGAGCGGTACTGGGTGCCGACGTCGTTGCCCTGGCGGAAGCCCTGGGTGGGGTCGTGGGACTCCCAGAACAGCTTCAGGAGGGCCTCGTAGGAGACGGCCGACGGGTCGAAGACCACCCGGACGACCTCCGTGTGGCCGGTGCGGCCCGAGCAGACCTCCTCGTACGTGGGGTTCTCGGTGAAGCCGCCCTGGTATCCGGCGAGCGTGGTCCACACCCCCGGGGTCTGCCAGAACTTGCGTTCCGCGCCCCAGAAGCAGCCCAGCCCGAAGTCGGCGACCTCCAGGCCGGCGGGGTAGGGCCCGGAGAGCGGGTTGCCGAGGACGGTGTGGCGGTCGGGGACGGCGAACAGCGGTTCCGGACGGCCCGTGAGGGCCTCCTCGCGGGTGGGGAGCTCGGGCGTGCGGCGGTACGAGAACATGGATTCCCTCCTTGTTGCAGTGTGAACGACCGGGGGCGGGCCGGGATTCCCGCCCCTCCCCGGCCACCCCGCCGCTGACCGCCGAGGGCCCGCGGCTGACGGCGGGCCCTCGGTGAGCGCCGGCCGAGCCGCCGTCACGCCCCCGCCGCCCGCCGCCCCGGCCCCGGCGCCGTGCGCGGGTCAGCGCGGCAGGGTCGCGGGGGAGCCGCCGTTCGCCTCGTAGCCCGCGACGGCCAGGGCGCGGTGCACCGCGTACGCCGCCGCCGGGTCGGGCGTCGCCGACCACGGCAGCGCGCCCACGTAACCGTCGACGTGCCGCACCTGCTCCATCGCCTCCGCCCAGCGCTCCATGCTGACCAGGAACGACAGCAGCAGGTGCCGTACGTGCGCCAGCATCGGGTCGTCCTGGCGCGCGGTGTGCACCGCGTACAGCGCGCCCTCCACCGCCCGCGTCACGACCGCGCTCTGCCAGAAGCTTCCGACCAGGACCACGTCCGGCAGGTTCTCGTACAGCGCGAACAGCGGCAGCGCCGCCAGCAGCGAACCCCGCGGGGCGCGGGCCGCCGCCGCGTGCGAGAACGCGTCGGCCTTCTCCCGCGAGCCGTGCCACTTCTCGCCCCAGTAGTGCAGCGCCGCGATGTGCGCGCCCATGTGGTCCGGCGCGCGGTCGATGACCTTCGCCCACAGCGCGTCGAACTCCGCCTCCGGATAGGCCAGACCGCGGGCGATCGCCAGCTCCGTGATGTACGGGACCGGGTCGCCGGGCGCGAGCAGCGCCGCCTTGCGGCACGCCTCCCGGGCCTCCTCCAGGATGATGCGGTGGTCGTCGGAACCGACCCCGCCCGAGTGCCGCCACGCCTGCTGCACCAGCAGCTCGGCGTGCACCTGCGCGCCGCCCGCGTCCTTCTCCGCCTCCAGCCGCCAGGCCTTCAGCCACTGCGCGCCCGCCCCCGGCTGCTGTACGAGCTCCAGCGCCGCCGCGCCGCCGAAGGCCTGCACGCGCTGCCAGCGCCGCTCGCCCTCCTTCGGGGTGCCGGCCAGCAGCCCCGACGCCGCCTGCCACGTTCCGCTGCGCTGCACGTTGCCGAGGGCGTCCATCAGGTCCTGGTCGGGCCCGGGCACGCGGATGTCGAGCTGCTCCTGCCGCGCGAACCCGTAGTTCTCGGGGTCCGCGGCGTCGGGGCTGCCGGGCGCGGCCAGCCGGATGCCGCCGCGCTTGCGCCGTATGTACGGGCCGACGATGGCCACGAGCAGGCCGATCGAGAACAGCAACCACAAAATCTCCATGTCCCCAGCGAACCAGACCGAGGGGCGGACAGGCCAATAGAGGGGGCCCCCGGTCGGGGCATAGCATCGGACCATGAGCGACCACAGCCACGAGCACCAGAGCTTCGAGACCCGCGCCATCCATGCGGGCAATACGGCGGACCCCCGGACCGGTGCGGTCGTGCCACCGATCTACCAGGTGTCCACGTACAAGCAGGACGGCGTCGGCGGCCTGCGCGACGGCTACGAGTACAGCCGCAGCGGCAACCCGACCCGCACCGCGCTGGAGGAGAACCTCGCGGCGCTCGAAGGCGGCCGGCGCGGCCTCGCCTTCGCGTCCGGGCTCGCCGCCGAGGACTGCCTGCTCCGTACGCTGCTCTCCCCGGGGGACCACGTGGTCATCCCGAACGACGCGTACGGCGGAACCTTTCGCCTCTTCGCGAAGGTCGTCTCCCGCTGGGGCGTGGAGTGGTCGGTGGCCGACACCTCCGACCCGGACTCGGTGCGGGCGGCCCTGACCCCGAAGACGAAGGTCATCTGGGTCGAGACCCCCTCCAACCCGCTGCTCGGCATCACCGACATCACCGTGGTCGCGGACATCGCGCGCACCGCCGGCGCCAAGCTGGTCGTCGACAACACCTTCGCCTCGCCCTACCTCCAGCAGCCGCTGGCCCTGGGCGCGGACGTCGTCGTGCACTCGCTGACCAAGTACATGGGCGGACACTCCGACGTGGTCGGCGGCGCCCTGGTCGCCGCCGACGCGGCGCTCGGCGAGGAGCTCGCCTACCACCAGAACGCCATGGGCGCGGTGGCCGGCCCCTTCGACTCGTGGATCGTGCTGCGCGGCATCAAGACGCTGGCCGTCCGCATGGACCGGCACGCGGAGAACGCGGGCAAGGTCGTCGAGATGCTGGCCCGCCACCCCAAGGTCACCCAGGTCCTCTACCCGGGCCTGCCCGAGCACCCGGGGCACGAGGTCGCCGCCAAGCAGATGCGCAACTTCGGCGGCATGATCTCCTTCCGGGTCGCCGGCGGCGAGGAAGAGGCCGTCGCGGTGTGCGGCCGCACCGAGATCTTCACGCTGGCCGAGTCCCTGGGCGGCGTCGAGTCCCTGATCGAGCACCCGGGCCGCATGACGCACGCGTCGGTGGCCGGCTCGGCCCTGGAGGTCCCGGCGGACCTGATCCGCCTGTCGGTGGGCATCGAGAACGCCGATGACCTCGTGGCGGACCTGGTGCGGGCGCTGGGCTAGCCGTGCCGCTGGCGGGGGGCTGCCGGTGTTCGTACCGGTGCCCTCCGCCGGTTCCGCCGGGCGGGGCCCGGGGCCCGGGTGCGTGCCGCGTCGTTGCCGGGGCTCCGCCCCGGACCCCGCGCCTCAAACGCCGGCGGGGCTGGATTTTCCCCGGCCGGGACGGACCGCCGACACCGGGGCTGGATGTTCCCCGGCCGGGACGGATCGCCGTCGACGGGGCCCGGCGCTGCGGGGCTACCAGCCTTCCAGGGGTGGGGAGATGCCGCTCGGGGGGACCGTCCAGGGGCGGGTCACGGAGGCCCAGACCGTGAAGGCCGCCGCCGCCGCGACGAGCAGGGCCCAGCCGAGCCGTTGCAGCGCCCGCCGCCGCCGCATGATCCGGTCGCCGCGGGCCGCAGCGCCCGCCGCCAGACCGGCCGGCACCACCGGGTACGGGGCGTCCAGCACCCGCCTGACCTCGGCTTCCTTCCGGTCCGGGAACCCGCTCACGCCGCCTCCCGGGACCGCATCGCGGCCACCGCCCGGTTGCACAGCACCCGGACCCGTTCCACCGGCAGCCCCAGCTGCGCGGCCGCGACCTCGTCGGCGACCCCCTCGTACACCCGCAGCACGAGCACGAGCCGCTCCAGCGGGCTCAGCCGGGCCAGCAGGCCCGTGCCGCCGTGGTGGCGCCAGCCCGTGCGCGCGAAGGCGGCGCACAACTCCTGGCGGGTGAAGTCGTACGGGTCGTCCCCGCGCAGCCGCCGCCAGTCCGCGTACGTACGGGCCAGCGCGCCCGCCAGCAGCCGCCGGGCCGACTCGGCGTCGCCGGTCAGCAGGATCGCGACGTGCAGGAGCCGCCCCGCCGCACCCGCGACGAAGGCCTCGAACTCCGCGTAGGGGCCTCCCCGGTGGTCCACCGCCCGCATGGCGCCATAGTGCGGGCACCGGGGCCGCCCCGGTCAAGAGGTCGGACGCAGCGAGCCGTTCAGGACGCCGGGCCGGCGTCGGACACGGCCGCCATCAGTTCCGACAGCGACAGGTTGAACCGGGTCAGCAGCCCGGTGAAGGACTCGCGTTCGTCCTCGCTCCAGCCCTCCGTCACGCGCGCCATCAGCTCGCGCCGCGATGAGCGGACCTCCTCCAGTCGCGCCAGCCCGCGCCCGGACAGCGCCAGCACCACGGCCCGCCCGTCCTCAGGATGCGAGGTCCGCTTGACCAGACCGCTGTCGACCAGCGGCGCGACCTGCCGGGTGACGGTCGAGGAGTCGATGCCCATCCCGCCGGCGAGCGCCTTGACGCCCATCGGGCCCTCCAGGTCGAGCCGGTTCAGCAACAGGTACGCGGCGCGGTCCATCGAGTTGCGCGCCTGGCCGACGCCGCCCAGGCGGGTCTGCTCGGCGCGGCGCGCGAAGACCGCCACCTGGTGCTGGAGCGCGTCGAGGAGACCGCCTCCGGCGGGCGCTTCGGCCGCCACGGGCAGGTCGGAATTGGCCGGGGTGGAAGGCATGGCCGTGGGCTCTCTTCGCGTGGTCCGACAAGGTTGGGGGACAGAGTACGCGGCCGTACGGCGGCCCGTACGCCTCGTACGAGAACTCGTGCGGCCCGTGCGCGAGCCCGCTCCGCGGCCGTCCCGGATGGCGGGATATCGCCTCTGGCGGCGGTCCGCGCCCGGGGCGGCTCCGGCCCCCGTCTCAGGGGCCGGCGTCCCGAGCCGGGCCGGGCGGGGGCTGCGAGACTGGCGGCATGAACTACCGCGTGCCCCAGCCCGTTCCCCAGGTCATCCTCGACGACATCCGGGGGGCGCAGAAGATGCTGTCCGGCGTCTCGCGGGTCACCGCGATGGAGGGCAGCCGGCACCTCTCCGCGCTCACCGGGTCCCCGGTCCACTTCAAGTGCGAGAACCTCCAGCGGACCGGCTCCTTCAAGCTGCGCGGGGCGTACGTGCGCATCGCGGGCCTGCGCCCCGAGCAGCGCGCGGCGGGCGTCGTCGCGGCCAGCGCGGGCAACCACGCGCAGGGCGTGGCGCTGGCCTCGTCCCTGCTCGGGGTCCGCTCGACGGTGTTCATGCCGGTCGGGGCGCCGCTGCCGAAGGTGGCCGCGACCCGGGAGTACGGCGCCGAGGTGCGCATGTACGGCGAGGTGGTGGACGAGACCCTGGCCGCCGCCCAGGAGTACGCGGACCGCACCGGGGCCGTGTTCATCCACCCCTTCGACCACCGCGACATCATCGCGGGCCAGGGCACGGTGGGCCTGGAGATCCTGGAGCAGTGCCCCGAGGTGCGCACGATCCTCGTCGGGATCGGCGGCGGCGGCCTCGCCGCCGGCATCGCGGTCGCGGTGAAGGCCCTGCGGCCGGACGTACGGGTCATCGGGGTGCAGGCGGCCGGGGCGGCGGCGTACCCGCCCTCGCTCAAGGTCGGGCACCCGGTGTCGATCGACCACCCGAGCACGATGGCGGACGGCATCAAGGTCGGCCGCCCCGGCGACGTCCCGTTCAAGATCATCGGTGAACTCCTCGACGACGTGCGGACGGTCTCCGAGGACGCGCTCTCCAGCGCCCTGCTGCTCTGCCTGGAGCGGGCCAAGCTCGTGGTGGAGCCGGCCGGGTGCAGCCCGGTCGCCGCGCTGCTGAGCGAGCCGGAGCGGTACGGCGCCGGACCGGTCGTGGCCGTCCTGTCCGGCGGCAACGTGGACCCGCTGCTGCTCCAGCGGATCCTGCGCCACGGCATGGCGGCGGCGGGCCGCTACCTGTCGCTGCGGCTGCGCGTGACCGACCGGCCGGGGGCCCTGGCCGGGCTGCTGGGCGTGCTGTCGGGGTCCGACGCGAACGTGCTGGACGTGAGCCACGTGCGCACCGACCCGCGGCTGGGGCTCACCGAGGTGGAGGTGGAGCTGCACCTGGAGACGAAGGGCCCGGAGCACTGCGCGCAGGTCGCGCGGTCGCTGCACGGCGCGGGGTACAGGGTGATGGGCTGAGCCCGCCCGGACGGAGCGGGTGGGGACGCGGGGCGGGACACCGGCTGAAGACGGGTGGGGAGACGCCGGGGCACCGGCTGGAGACCGGGTCGGTAAAAGGCGTGGCCGTACGCGATATGACGCGATAGGGTCCGCCCGGACGGTGCGGTCCCGCTCGCGGCCGGATCCCCCGAAATACCGGGCGGGCCGCGCTCGGCACCCCTAGGATTTGCCTAGGAAACACCCGATTCGAACACCCGATTCCCACTGGGAGAATCCCTATGCCAGGCGCCATATACGCCGAAGGACTGGTCAAGACCTTCGGTGACGTGCGGGCTCTGGACGGCGTGGACCTCGATGTCCCGGAAGGCACCGTTCTGGGCCTGCTCGGCCCCAACGGCGCCGGCAAGACCACGGCCGTGCGCGTCCTCACCACCCTCCTGCAGCCCGACAGCGGCAAGGCCGTCGTTGCCGGGATCGACGTGCTCAAGCACCCCAACGAGGTCCGGCGGGCGATCGGCCTCTCCGGTCAGTTCGCCGCCGTCGACGAGTACCTCACCGGCCGCGAGAACCTCCAGATGGTCGGACAGCTCTACCAGATGAAGGCCCGCGCCGCGAAGGCCCGGGCCGCCGAACTGCTGGAGCGCTTCAATCTCGCCGACGCCGCCGACCGCACCGCCAAGACGTACTCCGGCGGCATGCGCCGGCGCCTCGACCTCGCGGCCGCCCTCGTCGTCAGCCCGCCCGTGATGTTCATGGACGAGCCGACCACCGGACTCGACCCGCGCAACCGCCAGCAGCTGTGGGGGATCATCCAGGAGCTGGTCGCCGGCGGCACCACCCTCCTGCTCACCACCCAGTACCTGGAGGAGGCCGACCACCTCGCGCACGACATCTGCGTGGTCGACCACGGCAAGGTCATCGCGCGCGGCACCTCCGACGAGCTCAAGGCCCGCACCGGCGGCGAGCGCGTGGAGGTGGTCGTCCACGACCGGCAGCACATCGGCACGGCCCGCGAGGTCCTTGCCGGTTTCGGCACGGGCGAGACCACCATCGAGGACCACACCCGCAAGCTGACCGTGCCGGTCTCCGGCGGCGCCAAGCTGCTCGCCGAGGTCATCCGCGAACTCGACGGCAGGGGCATCGAGATCGACGACATCGGCCTGCGCCGCCCCACCCTCGACGACGTGTTCATCTCCCTGACCGGTCATGCGGCGGAACGGGACGCGGGGGAGGACGGCGGCCCCGCGGGCGCGTCGGACGCGCCCGCCGCCAAGGGCCGCACGGCGGCCCGGAAGGAGACGGCGAAGTGACCCTCACCTCCCCGACCCCCGGCGCCTCACCGAGCCGGGAGCTCACGGCGCCCCGCCCGCGTGGCGGCCTCGTGCAGGGCGTCAACGACTCCCTCGTGATCGCCCGGCGCAACCTCATCCGGATGTCCCGCATCCCCGAGATGGTCATCTTCGGACTGATCCAGCCGATCATGTTCGTCGTGCTGTTCAGCTACGTGTTCGGCGGCTCGATGATGATCGGCGGCTCGACCAGCGCCGTCGACTACCGGAACTTCCTGATGGCCGGCATCTTCGCGCAGACCGTCACCTTCGCCACGGCCGGTGCGGGCGCGGGCATCGCGGACGACATGCACAAGGGCCTCATCGACCGCTTCCGCTCGCTGCCCATGGCCCGCGGCGCGGTCCTCACCGGCCGGACGCTGGCCGACCTCGTCCAGACCGCGCTGACCCTGGTGGTCCTCGCGATCGTGGCGCTCCTCGTCGGCTGGCGCATCCACGAGGGCATCTCCAAGGCCCTCGCCGGATTCGCCCTGCTCCTGCTGCTCGGGTACGCCTTCTCCTGGATCGGAGCGCTGATCGGCCTGTCGGTGCGGACCCCGGAGGCGGCCACCTCGGGCGGCCTGATCTGGCTCTTCCCCGTCACGTTCATCTCGAACGCCTTCGTGCCCACCGAGAACATGGCGAGCTGGCTGCAGCCCATCGCCGAGTGGAACCCGTTCAGCGCCACCGTGCAGGCCTGTCGCGTGCTCTTCGGCAACCCCGGTGTCTCCCCGTCGGACGCCTGGCCGATGGTCCACCCGGTCTGGGCCTCGCTGATCTGGTCGGTGCTGATCATCGTGGTCTTCCGGACCCTCGCGGTCCGCAAGTACCGCTCGGCGAGCGTCTAGCCGTCCGGCGCCCGGCGCCCCACGTGACGATGCCCGGCCGGGAGGACCCGGCCGGGCATCGTCACGTACGAAGGGGGTGGAGCGGTCAGCCGGTGAACGGCTTGACGTCCAGGATCCTGACCGAGGCCTTCTTGCCGTTCGGCAGCTCGTACTCCGCGTCCTCGCCGATCGCCTTGCCCATCACGCCGGTGCCCAGCGGGGACTGCGGGGAGTACGTCTCGAAGTCGGAGGAGGCGTACTCGCGCGAGGCGAGCAGGAACTCCGTGGTGTCGTCCTCGTCACCGTCGAAAGCGATCTTGACGAGCGTGCCGGGGGCGACCACGCCGTCCGAGGCGGGCGCCGTGCCGACCTTGGCGTTCTCCAGGAGCTGGGTGAGCTGGCGCACGCGGAGCTCCTGCTTGCCCTGCTCCTCCTTGGCCGCGTGGTAACCGCCGTTCTCGCGCAGGTCGCCCTCCTCGCGGGCGGCTGCGATCTTCGTCGCGATCTCCGTGCGGGCGGGACCAGAGAGGTAGTCCAGCTCCGCCTTCAGCTGGTCGTACGCCGCCTGGGTCAGCCAGGTGACGCTCTCGCTCGTCTGGGTCACGGGTGCTCCTCGTCGGTACAGGGGACTAGCCGCCAGCGGCGGGCGAAACCACGAGCCTAACAATTCGGGAAGAAAAGGGGGAGGACCCAGGGGGTTCATTGCCCGCCCGGGGCACCCGCGACACCACCCGCGCAGGAGTGCGAATCCTGCCGCCCGGAGCCCGCCGCGCCGTGTCCCGCAAGCCCTCCGGTGGCTACCGGACCGCTTCCGACGGCCTCCGTGCGACGCCCGGTGACCCCGGGCGCGGCGGCGGCGTCAGCCCGTGGGGCCGGAGGCCGCCGGCCGGCACGCGACCAGCTCGATCATCGTGGCGCGGCCGGTCGTCTTCAGCGAGACCACCTCGTCCACGCGCCCGGACGGCTGGGCGAAGGTGAAGTCGGCCCGGCCGACCTCGCCGTGCCCCTCGTCCTGGGAGCTCAGGGTGCAGACCCCGGTGACCGAGGTCTCCTTGCGGACCTCCAGGTGGACCTTCACCTCGGTGTCGGAGACCACCTGGAACTTGATCACCTCGGCGCTGACGCTCTTGCCCGCGACGTAGCCCCAGCCGATCCAGCCGACGACGCCCAGCAGGGCCAGGCCCAGCACCGATCCGACGATCTTGAGCTTCCGGTCCGCGCGCTCGTCCGCCGACCGGCCGTACCGGCCCTCGGGCAGCCCCTGGCGCACCGTGCTCATCGATCGTCCCTTCAGCGAGGCCCGGAGGCCGGGCCCTGCGGGCCACCCCGGAATTTTCCATCCCCCGATTCAGTCACTATAGAGACGTCGTCACCACCGAATTGCAGAGGATCCCGTCTTGACCGAGCAGCTCCGACTGATGGCCGTGCACGCCCACCCCGACGACGAGTCGAGCAAGGGCGCGGCCACCATGGCCAAGTACGTGTCCGAGGGGGTGCCCGTCCTCGTCGTGACCTGCACCGGTGGCGAGCGGGGCTCGGTCCTGAACCCCAAGCTCCAGGGCGACAAGTACATCGAGGAGAACATCCACGAGGTCCGCGCCAAGGAGATGGACGAGGCGCGCGAGATCCTCGGGATCGACCAGGAGTGGCTCGGCTACGTCGACTCCGGGCTCCCCGAGGGCGACCCGCTGCCCCCGCTCCCCGAGGGCTGCTTCGCCCTGGCGGACGTGGACGAGGCGGCCGGGCGCCTGGTGAAGAAGATCCGCGCCTTCCGGCCGCAGGTCGTCACCACGTACGACGAGAACGGCGGCTACCCGCACCCCGACCACATCATGACCCACAAGATCACGATGGTGGCGTTCGACGGCGCGACCGACACCGTGAAGTACCCGGAGGCCGAGTTCGGCCCCGCCTACCAGCCGCAGAAGCTCTACTACAACCAGGGCTTCAACAAGCCGCGGACCGTCGCCCTGCACGAGGCCCTGCTGGCTCGCGGCATGGAGTCCCCGTACGGCGAGTGGCTGGAGCGGTGGAAGGAGTTCGAGCGCACGGAACGCACCCTGACCACCCACGTCCCCTGCGCCGACTTCTTCGAGATCCGCGACAAGGCCCTCATCGCGCACGCCACGCAGATCGACCCCGACGGCGGCTGGTTCCGCGTTCCGATGGACATCCAGAGGGAGGTCTGGCCGACGGAGGAGTACGAGCTGGCGAAGTCGCTCGTCGACACTTCCCTCCCCGAGTCCGACCTCTTCGCGGGTATCCGGGAGAATGCGTAGCTATGAGCGCTACGCAGGCAGCACTGAACGAGCTCCTTCCGCTGGCCGGGGACACCTTCGACAAGAACAAGGTGACCCCCGGGATCCTCGGCTTCCTCGTGTTCGCGGCCCTCGCCCTCGGCGTGTGGGGCCTGATGAAGTCGATGAGCCGCCACATGGGCCGGGTCGACTTCCAGGAGGCCCCCGAGCCGACCGCCCCGGGGACGACCGCCGAAGGCACCCGGACCCCGTAGCCCGGGACCCGGTAGCCCCGTAGCCCCGTAGCCCCGGACCCGGTACCGCCGCCCCGCGAGAACCGGTGGGCGGCGGGGGTCGGCATGCGCATGATCCGCGGTGGGACGGCAGCGGTCGGGGCCGGGGCCACGGTCGGAGCCGGGGCCTCGGTCACGCCAGGGGGACCGGGACGCCCATGATTTCCCGCGCGTGCAGGTTCGGGACCAGGCCCAGGCGCCACGCCTGCCAGCCCTCCGCCGGGTCCACCCCCCGGCCCAGGACCACCCCGTACGTCTCCAGGCAGTCCTCCAGGCGCCGGTCCCGCGCCGGGTGCGGGGCCGCCGACAGCCGGGACAGCTCCGCGCGCGCCTCCTCCGGGGCGCCCGGCACCGCGTACGGCAGCAGCGTGCACCGCAGGAAGCGGGCCCAGTCCTCCCCGCGCCGGTCCCCGTACGAGACGAACAGCCGCACCGCTTCCTCGCACAGCCCCAGCGCCTGCGAGACCCGCCCGTTCCCCGCGTCCACCACCGCCAGCTCCAGGCAGGTCCACGCCTCCCCGTGCGCCAGCCCGATCCGCCGGAAGTCCGCCCGCGCGTCCACCAGCAGCTGACGGGCGAAGCCGGAGTTCTTCAGGTTGCCCGTCTGCGCCGCCCGCTGGTCCCGCGTCACGCGCCCCGAGTGGTGGCGGGCGTGCGCCAGCCCGTACACGTCCCGCATCCGCGAGAACATCGTCCGGGCCCGCTCCAGCTCGCGCACCGCCCGGTCACGCTCGCCGCCCTCCTCCAGCGCCTGCCCCAGGTAGTACAGCGTCCACGCCTCGCCGCGCGCGTCCTCCGCGTCCCGGTGCCGGGCCAGCGCCTCGGTCAGCCGCTCCACGGCAGGCCCCGGATCGCCGTCCACCACGCGGGCCCGGCCCAGCTGGGTCAGCGCCCACGCCTCGCCGCGGTCGTCGCGCGTGCGCCCGTACAGGTCCAGAGCCCGCCGCAGCTCCGCCTCCGCCCGCGGCACGTCGCCGAGCCGCAGATGCACCTGGCCGAGCTGGAAGTGCGCCCACGCCTCGCCGTGCACGCTCTCGTTCTCCCGGTGCAGGGCCAGCGACCGCTCCAGCAGGGACAGTGCCTCGCCCAAGTGCGCCAGATCGCGCTCGACGGCCGCCAGGGCGTGCAGCCCCCACGCCCGGTCGCCCGCCAGCTCCGCCGGCTCCTGGAGCACCAGGGCCTCCCGGATGCGGACCGCCGCCTCCGGCAGGTTGCCCTGGTGGTGCAGGGTGATCCCGAGCGAGACCAGCGCCATCGCGGCGCCCGCCTCCTGGTGGGCCTCCATGTACTGGTCCACCACCGAGGTCAGCGTGGTCCGCGCCTTGTCCAGTTCGCCGAGCTGCCGCGCCGCGATGCCCGTACGCCACTGCACCGACCGGACCAGCCGCCCCGGCTGCTCCCCGGAACCACCGGAGTGGCCGGCGGCCACCGCCCGCGTCAGCTCGTCGATCTCCCCCAGCCGGTACAGGTCCCCGCGCAGCAGGCAGAAGTCGCACAGCGCGCCCAGCAGGTCCAGCACCGCCTGCTGGTCCACGCCCTCCGTGTGCCGCAGCGCCGCCGTGATCACGGACGACTCGTCGTCCAGCCAGCGCAGCGCCGCGTCCAGCGAGGTGAAACCGTGCCCGCCGAAGTGGTTCGCGCGCGTCGACATCTTGCCGTCGACCATCCGGATCACCGAGTCGGCGAGCTGCGCGTAGTTGCGGATCAGCCGCTCGTGGGCCGCCGAGGCCCGCGCCCGCTCCTCGTCGGAGGCCGGCCGGGCCGCCGCGTACGCCCGTACCGCGTCGTGCATCCGGAACCGCTGGCCGCGCACCCGCTCGATCAGCCCCGCCTCCCACAGCTCCTCCAGCGTGCGCAGCGCCGCCTGCTCCGGTACGTCCGCCAGCGCGGCGGCCGCGGCCCCGCCCAGGGAGGCCCGCCCGGCCAGCGGCAGCAGCCGCAGCAACTGCCGGGCGGGATCGGTGAGGCGGGCGTCGGCGGCGCGCAGGGCCCGCTCCACCGGATGCCCTCCGCCCGGCGTGCCGGGCTCCTCGGCGTCCGGCACCCGGCCGGCGCGGGCCGGCGGGGCGAGCATGCGCAGGGCGAGCGGGAGCCCGCCGCCCAGCCGCACCGCGGCGGCGACGGCCGCCGGGTCGACGGCGGGGGCGGGGGCGGCGGGGGCGGTCGTGCCGCCGGGGCTCATGCGGCCGGGGCTCGGCGTGCCTGATCCCGTCGTGCCGCCGGGGCTGGTCGTGCCGCCGGGGCCGCTCGGGCGGACGTCGGTCCGGCCGGGCTCCGGGGACCGTGCGGACCGCGCGGGTCCCGGCTCCGCGGCCGCGGACCGGACCAGTTCCTCCGCCTCCGCGTCCGCCAGCCGCTCCACCGGCAGCTGGTGCACCCACGCCGACAGCTCCGCCGGCACGTCCAGCGGCTCCCGCGCCGTCACCAGCACCAGGCTCTCCGACCGCTCCGGCACCAGCAGCCGTACCTGCTCCGCGTCCACCGCGTCGTCCAGCACCACCGTCACGGGCAGCCCCCGCAGATACTGGTGGTACAGCTCGGCGAGCCGCCGCACCTGCTGCTCCGCCGAAGCGCCCTCGCGGAACAGCAGCTGCTCCCGGGGCGCGCCCAGCCGGTTCAGCAGGTGCAGCAGCGCCTCCCGCGTCGACAGCGGGGCCTCCGATCCGCCGCCCCGCAGGTCCACCACGCACGCACCGCGGAACTGGTCCCGCAGGGCGTGCGCCGCCCGCAGCGCCAGCGCCGTACGCCCCACCCCCGGCTCGCCGTGCAGCACCACGACCACCGGCCGGGTCTCCGTACTGGCCCGCGCCGCCCGCACCCACTGCGCGACGCGCGTCAGCTCCTCCCGCCGCCCCGCGAACGGCCCCGCCGGCTCCGGGAGCTGTCCGAACGACTGCTCCAGCACGCTGCGCCGCCGGGCCTCCGCGCTGCGGTCCGTCCCGCGCAGCGGGGTCGGCGCCTGGCGCGGGACCTTCCGGGGCGTGCGCGCCGCCGCGGCCACCGCGCGCTGCTGTTCCAGGAACGGCCGTATCCCGCGCACCTCCAGCGCCGTCAGCCACTGGAGCCGCAGCTGTTCGGCGCCGCCCGGCCGGCCCAGCTCCCCGGCCCGCCGGTTCGCGGCCGGCAGGTGCACCGCCGTCACCCTGGCCACGGTGGCCGCCGCCCCGGCGACGCCCACGACGGCCCCCGCGGTCAGCGACGCGCCGGCCGCGACCCCGAGCGCGAGGTCGGTCCCGACCGCGGCGGCCGCCGCGACGGCCACCGCCAGCAGCGCCGTCGACGCGTTGCCCCGCCGGAAGGCCTGCCCCAGGGACACGTCCCCGGCCGCCGCCTCGTCCAGGGCCCGTACGTACGCCTCGTACTCCGGCGCCGCGCGCGCGGACAACGCGTCCAGCGCCTCCCTGCCACGGGCCAGCAGCGCCGTCCTGTCGACCGGCGGTCCGGCCGCTCCCGCGCTCCGCCGGGCCTCCTCGTCCACGGCCCGTCCCAACAGCGCCTCGGCCTCACCGCGATGGCTGTCCCGCATCGGCGTCCCCCTCCGAGAGTTCCGGTCGAGTCGATTCCCAAGTGTCGGGGGTGCGGAACGCCAACACGAGGAATCTGAGCGAGATCAGAGGCAACCGACGGTTCCCGCACGAAGTTGACGGAGCGTCGCCCGTCCCGGCGGCCTACCCTGACCCCATGAGCCGACGGTGGGGGACCCTGGCACTGTGCGCATCGGCCCTGCTGCCGACGGCGTCCGGATGCGCCGGCCCGGCATCGGAACCGGCGGCGACGGGATTCACCTTGCGCTACGAGGAACCGGCCGCCTCCGACCGGGCGAACCACCTCTTCCTCCGCAATGGGCGGATCGCCGAACCGGCCCTCGCCCACCTCAACGCGTACCTCGCCCTGCCCCACGAGGTCGCCGTCGTCGCCCGGTCCTGTGACGGAGAGGGCAGCGGCTACGACCCGCGGACCCGCCGCATCGAGCTCTGCTACGACGACCTGACCGAGGAACGCGCCCTCCTCACCCCCGCCGCCGCCCCGAGCCCGGCCGGGAACCCGGGCGCGATCCCGTACGGCAACCCGGGCGGGAACCGGGACGCCAACCCGGGCGGGAACCGGGACGCGGAACTCGCCGAGATCGTCCGCGAGACGATCCACCACGAAGCGGGCCACGCCCTCCTCGACGCCCTGGACCTCCCCGCCGACGGGGACCGCGCCGAGGAGGACGCCGCCGACGGCTTCGCCCGCCTGATGCTGCTCCGCGACGGCCCGGCGGGCGCGGACACCCTCCTGACCGCGGCCCGCTCCTACGACCGCGCCGCCGCGGCCGACCCCGCCCCCGACCCGGACGACGAACACGCCCCGCCCGCCGAGCGCGCGGAGTCCCACCGCTGCGCCGTGTACGGCGAGAACCCCGCCCGGCACCCCGACCTGGCGTCCCCGGCCCGCGCGACGTGCCCCACGACCTGGCCCGAAGCCCGCACCACGTGGACCCGCGCCCTGACCCCCGTGCTCCGCCGCTGACCGGGGCAGGTCCGTGGTCTCCGAACCGGGCGACACGACCTCGACGACCAGGAGCACGTGGTCGGGGCGGGTGGGCGTGAGGTCGATGGTCTCCGCCCGGTAGACGATGACGTCCGGACGGCGGTTGGTGAGCGGAACGTCCTGGAGGCGGACGTCGAAGTCCGTGTCGGCGTTCCAGTCCGGACCGGCCGCGGAGTCCAGTTCGTCGGCCAGGATCCGCGCCAGCCGGTGGTGCCGCTTGGAGGCGCTCGGGCCCACGACGACCATCCCGTCCACGATCTCGATGCCGGCGCACTGCTCCTCGGACCAGGAGTCGTACTGCTCCGCGCTGATCTGGGTGTGCATCCACGCGGGCGCCACCCTCTCGGCGGTCATGGCGTGCCTCCTTCGAGGAGCCTGGGCAGTTCCAGCGCTGCCCGGCTCAGCCTGCTGCCCTGCGCTGCCGGGGCGCCCGATTCCGGCCGAGTGGGGCAGAGTCCGTGCGGGCCCCACTGACGGTGCCGGGCATTGTGAGAGGCTGGGTTTCATGAACCGGTTGGCTGGTGTGACCTCGCCTTATCTGCTTCAGCATGCAGACAATCCCGTCGACTGGTGGCCTTGGACGCCGGAGGCCTTCGAGGAAGCGCGGCGGCGCAACGTCCCCGTTCTGCTGTCGGTGGGTTACTCCGCGTGCCACTGGTGCCATGTCATGGCTCACGAGTCCTTCGAGGACGAGCTGGTCGCCGCCTACATGAACGAGCACTTCGTCAACGTCAAGGTGGACCGCGAGGAGCGGCCCGACGTCGACGCCGTCTACATGGAGGCCGTCCAGGCCGCCACCGGGCAGGGCGGCTGGCCCATGACGGTGTTCCTCACCGCCGACGCCGAGCCGTTCTACTTCGGGACCTACTTCCCGCCCGAGCCCCGCCACGGCATGCCGTCCTTCCTGCAGGTCCTCGAAGGCGTGCGGGCCGCTTGGGTGGGGCGGCCCGAGGAGGTCGCGGAGGTCGCGCAGCGGATCGTACGGGACCTGGCCGGGCGGCAGTTGGACTACGGCAAGGCCGGCACCCCGGGGGCCGGGGAGCTGGCGCAGGCACTGCTCGGGCTGACGCGGGAGTACGACTCCGTGCACGCCGGGTTCGGCGGAGCGCCGAAGTTCCCGCCGTCCATGGTGCTGGAGTTCCTGCTGCGCCACCACGCGCGCACCGGGGCCGAGGGCGCGCTGCAGATGGCCGCCGACACGTGCGAGGCGATGGCCCGGGGCGGCATCTACGACCAGCTCGGCGGCGGGTTCGCGCGGTACGCGGTGGACCGGGAGTGGGTCGTCCCGCACTTCGAGAAGATGCTGTACGACAACGCCCTGCTCTGCCGGGTGTACGCGCACCTGTGGCGGGCCACCGGGTCCGACCTCGCGCGGCGGGTGGCCCTGGAGACCGCCGACTTCATGGTCCGGGAGCTGCGCACCGAGCACGGAGGGTTCGCCTCCGCGCTCGACGCCGACAGCGCGGACCCGCTGACCGGCGAGCACGTCGAGGGGGCGTACTACGCCTGGACGCCGGCCCAGTTGCGGGAGGTGCTCGGGGAGGACGACGCGGACCTGGCGGCCTCCTACTTCGGGGTGACGCAGGAGGGCACCTTCGAGCACGGCGCCTCCGTGCTCCAGCTGCCCCAGGACGGTCCCGCGGCGGAGGCCGGGCGGATCGCCTCGATCCGGGAGCGGCTGCTCGCCGCGCGGTCGGAGCGCCCGGCGCCCGGGCGGGACGACAAGGTCGTGGCGGCCTGGAACGGGCTGGCCGTCGCCGCGCTCGCCGAGTGCGGGGCCTACTTCGACCGGCCCGACCTGGTGGAGCGGGCGACGGAGGCCGCCGACCTGCTGGTGCGGGTCCACTTCGACGTGACGTCGGGCCGCGCCCGGCTGGCGCGGACGAGCAAGGACGGCAGCGCCGGCGCGAACGCCGGGGTGCTGGAGGACTACGGCGACGTCGCGGAGGGGTTCCTCGCGCTGGCGTCGGTGACCGGCGAGGGGGTGTGGCTGGAGTTCGCGGGTTTCCTCGTCGACCTGGTGCTGGACCTGTTCGCCGCCGAGGACGGGTCGCTGTACGACACCGCGCACGACGCGGAGCAGCTGATCAGGCGGCCGCAGGACCCCACCGACACGGCGGCGCCGTCGGGCTGGACGGCGGCGGCGGGAGCGTTGCTCTCGTACGCCGCGCACACCGGTTCGGAGCCGCACCGGACGGCGGCCGAGAAGGCGCTCGGGGTGGTGCACGCGCTCGGTCCGCGCGCCCCGCGCTTCATCGGGCACGGGCTGGCGGTGGCCGAGGCGCTGCTCGACGGTCCGCGCGAGGTGGCGGTGGTCGGCGCCCCGGAGGACCCGGCGCGGGCGGAGCTGCACCGGGTCGCGTTGCTGGGGACGGCTCCCGGGGCGGTCGTGGCGACGGGCCTGCCGCGTGCGGCGGACGGCAGCGGCGGGGAGTTCCCCCTGCTGGCCGAGCGCACGCTGGTGGAGGGCCTTCCCACCGCGTACGTGTGCCGGCACTTCGTCTGCGCGCGGCCCACGACGGATCCGGACGAACTCGCCGAGCAGGTGGGGGCGGAGGCCTCCCGCGGGGTGTGACGGTCGCGGGGTGTGGCGGTCACCGCGGCCGCCCGCCGCGCCGTCAGTGCCGGTAGGCGGCGATCGAGATGCCGACGTAGTGGGCCACGAAGGCCGCCAGCGTCAGCGAGTGGAAGACCTCGTGGAAGCCGAAGAAGCGCGGGGAGGGGTTGGGGCGCTTCATGCCGTAGATGACCCCGCCCACGCTGTACAGCAGGCCGCCGACGATCACCAGGACGAGCACGGCGATGCCGCCGGTGCGCATGAAGTCGGGCAGGAAGAAGACCGCCGCCCAGCCCATGGCGATGTAGCACGGGGTGTAGAGCCAGCGCGGAGCGCCGACCCAGAAGACCCGGAAGGCGATGCCGGCGCCGGCCGCGATCCACACCGCCCACAGCAGCGTCCGCCCGGTGGACGGGGGGAGCAGCAGGACGGTCAGCGGGGTGTAGGTGCCCGCGATGATCAGGAAGATGTTGGCGTGGTCGAGGCGCCGCAGGACGGCCTCGCCGCGCGGCCCCCACGTACCGCGGTGGTAGACGGCGCTGACGCCGAAGAGCAGGCAGGCCGTGAGGACGTAGACGCCGCAGGCCACGCGCGCCTCGGTGGAGTCGGTGAACGCCATCAGCACCAGACCGGCGATCACCACGGCCGGGAACATCCCGGTGTGCAGCCAGCCGCGCATCAGCGGCTTGGCCTCCAGGGCGGCTTCGGCGGACTCCAGGGCCTGGACGATCGGCGAGGGCTCGGTGGCCTGGACGGCCTCGGCCGGTCCGGCGGCGGCGGCGTCAGAAGTCATGGCCCACATGTTACCTACGGGTCCGTAGGTTTCCGTCAGTGCTCTTTTCCGTCGGTGCTCTTTACGGAAGATTGACGGACGTGGCGATGCTCACGTGAGAGGCCCTCTGGACATATGCGCACATCCACCGGATGATCAGATGAGTGCGGTCGGCACCGGATGAGCGGAGCGCGAAGCGTCCGGGTCGCAGCCCCCACGGGGCAAACACCAAACAAACCCCTCAACAAGGAGCAATCGTGGCGCGCGACAACGCGGCTCCCACCATCCCGACGACCCACCAGGGACTGATCTCCTGGGTGGACGAGATCGCTGCCCTCACCCAGCCGGACCGCGTCGTCTGGTGCGACGGCTCCGAGGCCGAGTACGAGCGCCTGTGCGAGGAGCTCGTCGCCCAGGGCACGTTCAAGAAGCTCGACGAGGCGAAGCGCCCGAACTCCTACTACGCCGCCTCCGACCCCTCCGACGTCGCGCGCGTCGAGGACCGGACCTTCATCTGCTCCGAGAAGGAGGAGGACGCGGGCCCCACGAACCACTGGAAGGCCCCGGCCGAGATGAAGGCCGTCTTCACCGGGGAAGGGGAGGGCTCCTCCGGCGAGCAGGGCATCTTCCGCGGCTCGATGAAGGGCCGGACGCTGTACGTCGTCCCGTTCTGCATGGGCCCCCTCGGCTCCGAGCTCTCCGCGATCGGCGTCGAGATCACCGACTCCGCCTACGTCGCGGTCGCCATGCGCACCATGACCCGCATGGGCAAGGCCGTCCTGGACGAGCTCGGCACCGACGGCTTCTTCGTCAAGGCCGTGCACACCCTGGGCGCCCCGCTCGCCGAGGGCCAGGCCGACGTCCCGTGGCCGTGCAACACCACCAAGTACATCTCGCACTTCCCGGAGACCCGCGAGATCTGGTCCTACGGTTCCGGCTACGGCGGCAACGCCCTGCTCGGCAAGAAGTGCTACGCCCTGCGCATCGCGTCCGTCATGGCGCGCGACGAGGGCTGGCTCGCCGAGCACATGCTCATCCTCAAGCTGACCCCGCCGCAGGGCGAAGCGAAGTACATCGCCGCCGCCTTCCCCTCCGCCTGCGGCAAGACGAACCTCGCCATGCTGGAGCCCACGATCCCCGGCTGGACCGTCGAGACCGTCGGCGACGACATCGCCTGGATGCGCTTCGGTGAGGACGGCCGCCTCTACGCGATCAACCCCGAGGCCGGCTTCTTCGGCGTCGCGCCCGGCACCGGCGAGCACACCAACGCCAACGCCATGAAGACGATGTACGCCAACACCGTCTTCACCAACGTCGCGCTCACCCCGGACGGCTCCGACGTCTGGTGGGAGGGCATGACCGAGGAGGCCCCGGCCGAGCTCGTCGACTGGAAGGGCAACCGCTGGACCCCGGAGTCCGAGACCCCGGCGGCCCACCCCAACGCCCGCTTCGCCGTCCCGGCCTCCCAGTGCCCGACGATCGCACCCGAGTGGGAGGACCCCAAGGGCGTCCCGATCTCCGCGATCCTCTTCGGCGGCCGCCGCGCCTCCGCCGTCCCGCTGGTCACCGAGTCCTTCGACTGGAACCACGGCGTCTTCATCGGCTCGAACATCGCCTCCGAGAAGACCGCCGCCGCCGAGGGCAAGGTCGGCGAGCTGCGCCGCGACCCCTTCGCCATGCTGCCGTTCTGCGGCTACAACATGGGCGACTACATGGGGCACTGGGTCAAGGTCGGCGCTGACAAGGACCAGTCCAAGCTCCCGAAGATCTACTACGTGAACTGGTTCCGCAAGAACGACGCGGGGAAGTTCGTGTGGCCCGGCTTCGGCGAGAACAGCCGCGTCCTGAAGTGGATCGTCGAGCGCCTCGACGGCACCGCCGAGGGCGTCGAGACCCCCATCGGCATCCTGCCGACGGTCGCGTCCCTCGACACCGACGGCCTGGACCTGCCCGCCGCCGACCTGGAGTTCCTCCTCACGGTCGACAAGGAGATCTGGCGCGACGAGGCCGCACTGGTCCCCGAGCACCTCAACACCTACGGCGACCACACCCCCAAGGAGCTGTGGGACCAGTACCACGCGCTCGTCGAGCGCCTGGGCTGAGCGCCCGCCCCGCAACCGGGGCCATGAACGTGGGAACCCCCGACCAAGCGGTTCCCGCCGCCGCACCCGCCGATCAGGAGCGACCCCGGTCCTCCAGGTAGGTCGTGTGCGTTTGCTGACGGCGGACCTCCACCTCGTGGAGGTCCGCCGTTACGCGTTCCGCCTCCGCGACGAGCACCGACAGCTGCCGCTCCAGGTGCCGTTCCGGGGACTCGCCGCCCGGCGACAGCCGAGTCCACCACCGCGTCCGGTGGTAGGTGTCCACGCATTCCGGGACGTCCGTGCGGACCGCCCGCGCCAGCGCGTGCGCCGCCTCCGGATCGGCGGCCAGCACGTCCGCCGCCCACCGCGGGTCGAGCAGCGCCGCATACAGCTCCAGCAGCCCGGCCAGCGCCTCGCCCGCCGCGCGCGGCAGCTCCACCTCCGCCAGGTACTCCCGCAGCCGGCCGAGGTCCTCCCGTACGACGCCCAGCTGTTCGGCCGGGTCCGGGACCGCGGGCGGGGCGACCCGCTCGGGCGGGGCGATCAGCGCGCCCGCCCCGTACAGCCCGGCTACGACCAGCGGCCAGTACGGGCCGGCGGCGCCGGCCAGGGCGAGGCCGACCCCCGCGACCCCGCAGGCCGAGCCCGCCAGGTTCTTCTTCGACTCCAGGTAGCGGAGCGCCCTACTGGTAGCCACGGATCTCCTCGAAGGCCCCGTCCAGCGAGCCGGTGCCGTCCGTGGCGTCGAAGAGCCGCCCGCCGGTCAGCTCGGTGATGTGGGCGAGCTCCGCACGGTCCGAGTCGCCGAACAGCACGGCGAAGACCGGCGTCCGCTTCCCGGCCTCGGGCAGTGCGGCGTAGAAGGCGTCGAAGTCCTTCGCCTTGTCCCCGCTGCGCCCGTCCGTCATCAGCACGATCGAGGTGAACGCGTCCGCGTTCCCCCGCCCCAGGTGCTGGTACGCCGCCTTCAGGCTGCCGTACACGGCCGTGCCCCCCGCCGGCTCCAGCCCCCGTACGTCCGCCCGGATCGCGTCCAGGGAGGCTCCCGGGTCGCCCGGCTCCACGACGTGCGTCAGCACCTTCTTCACCTTGTCGCCGAACGGCAGCAGCGTCACCTCCTCACGGTCCCGGAACCGCTGGCCGGGCCCCGAACTCCCGCTGCCCGTCAGCTCCGTGAGCGCCGCCTTCAGCCGCCCGATCCGGTCCTCCTCGGCCATCGAACCCGAGGTGTCCAGCACGTACACCGTCCGCGAGGGCCGCCGCAGCTCGTTCTCGTAGCTCGCCAGCAGCCCGTCGGCCACCGACCGCGACCCGGGGAACGGCAGCTCCCGCCGCTTCTCCGCGTCCAGGCCCACCGCCGGAGCCACCCCGGCCGCCACCGGCCGCCGCAGCGTCCGCTCGGTGATCGCCTGCTGCGCCTCGGGGCCGCGCAGCCACTCCGTCAGCGCCCGCCCCGACTCGCGGGCGCCGGCGGGGGCCGCGGTCAGCAGCGTCAGCGGGTAGTGGGCGGTGACCACGCCGTCGCGCGGCCGGACCACCGTCAGACCGGCCTGCGCGTCCCGGTTCGCGGACAGCAGCACCGACTCGTAGTTGACCAGCGCGTCCACGTCCCCGCGCTTCGCGTACGCCGTGGCGAGCCAGCCGGAGGAGCCCGAGGTCAGCTTCTGCCCGGCGAAGAACTCCTTCAGCCGCGGCGCGGCCGCCTTCACGTCCGCGTCGGTCAGCGCGGACTGCGCCCCCGACAGGCCGGAGGCCACCGACACCAGCGCGGAGAAGCCGGAGTTGGAGCGCACCGGGTCGGTCATCCCGTACGTCAGCTTGCCCGCGGCCACCGCCTCGTGGACCGCCGACCACGTGACGTCGCCGGGCTGCCAGCCGAGCCGGGCCAGCGCCTGCGGCTTCACGCCGAGGGCGACGGGCGAGGACATCACGGGGGTCTCGTTGGCGAGCTTCCCGGCCGCCTCGGGGCGCAGCCGCAGGTAGTCGTTGGAGGAGAGCCAGATCGCGTCGTACGCCGCGTCCGCCTTCCCCGAGGCGACCTGCTCGGCGGCGTCGAGCGTCCCGGACCAGGTCAGCTTCACCGTGACGCCGGTGGCCTTCTTCGCCCGGTCGAGCACCGGCTGCATGTCGGCCAGCTCGCTGGAGGCCAGGACCCGCAGGGTGCCCTCCTTGTAGGCGGTGGGCTTCGACCCGCCGGGCCCTTCGGCGCCGCCGGGCCCGGCGGGGGAGGAGGAGGTGCAGGCGCTCGCCGCCACGAGGGCGACCAGCGCGAGGAGGCGGGCGAGCGGGGCCGCCGCCCGGCCGCCGCGGAGCCGGCCGCCCGGCCGCAGCGGGTTCATCGCGCACCGCCGTCGAGGGCGTCCGCGGTGCGGGTGCGCGCGAGACGGGCGGAGGCCTGCCGCAGTTCGCCCGCCAGGGACTCCACGGTGGCCGCCATGTTCTCGGTGGCCTGCACCTTGAAGGAGTCGATCGCGTCGAGCGTCGTGTAGATCTGAGCGAACGCCGCGCGCAGCGTCTCCGCGCCCACCGCCGGATCGGCCGCGATCCGCTGGATCTCGCCACTCTGCGTCGACAGCATCTCGGCATTGCCCCGGATCAGATCCTCGGTGGTGCCCTTCAACGCGTTGACCTGGTCGATCACCTGGCGCTGGCGGTCGAGCGCCGAGGCCAGCATCACCGCGATCCGCAGCGCGGACACGGTGGTCGTCGCGGCCCGGTCGACGCCCTTGACCAGCTCCTCGTTGGTGCGGCGGACCAGGTCCATCGCGAGGTAGCCCTGCGCGCAGACCGCCAGCTGCGTCAGCAGGTCCTGGTGCTTCTGCCGGACCGGGAAGAGGACGTCCGCGCGCAGGGCGTCGGCCTGCCGCGGGTCGGCCGCCTCCGCCTCGGCGATCCGCCGGACGACGGCCGCGTCCAGGGCCTCGGTGAGGACCGCGTACTCCTGGAGCCGGCCCATGGTCTCCCACAGGCGGGCCCGTTCGGTGTGCAGGGCGGCGTTGTCGCGGCGCAGTTCGTCCTGGCCGCCGCGGAGCGCGCCCACGATCGCGTGGAGGGTGGCCTGCGAGGAGGCGTACCGGGCGACGTGGTCGCGGAACCGGTTGCCGCCGGGCAGCTTCGCGAGGAGCCGCCGCGCCCCCTTGACGGGCGCGTCCCGCGGGTCGAGGTCCTCGACGGTGCGCCGCAGTTCGACGAGGGAGCCGGCCACGCGGGCCTGGGCGTCGCCGCCCGCTCCGGAGGAGCCCAGCGAGCGTACGGTGCGCTCCAGCATCCGGTTGGACTGCTGGGCGGCGGAGCGGACGTCGGCGGAGCCGAGCCCGGCGATCTCGCCGATCCGCTCCGCGAACTCGGGAGAGCGGGCGTCGATCCCGGCGAGCGACCCGACGTACTCCTCGGCCCGGCGGGCCATCTCCTCACGGACGCCGTCCTGGAGCGGGACGAGTCCGGAGGCCTGCTCCCGGTGCACGGGGGCGACGGGCTCGGGCGCGGTGAGGACCAGTGGGGCGTCCTCGGGTGGTGTCAGTGTCACGGTGTGTCCCCCTGGCCCTTGGCGCGCGCGGCCAGCGCCATCAGGTTCTTGACGGTCGGGGTGCCGACCTGGCGGATGCCGGTCAGCCCCGGGTTGAGGTAGTCGGTGTGCTGCGCGGTGGCCGCGGTGAACGCGGGCACGCCGTCCTGCGGGCGGAAGCCGTGGCGCAGGGCCAGGTCGCGCAGGCCGGGATCGGTGGCGAGGAGGGTGCCGAGGTCCCGGGCGGCGTCGCTGATCGGCACGAAGGTGTGCGCGGTGTTGACGGTGGTGTCCGGGTAGAGCACGACCATGTCCTGGGGCTGCTGGCCTTGCAGGAGCATGGCCGCGACCTGGGACTCGTACACGAGGATGAGCGGTTCGCCGCTGCCGCTGATGAAGGCCCGGAACGGGGCGTCGGTGCTGGGCTCCAGGGCTCCCTGGACGGAGATCAGCTTGTGCATCAGGGGCGCGGTGCGGTCGATGGCGGCGTCGTCGGCGACGAGGTTGCCGCCGTTCGCCACGGTGGAGGCGGCGGCGAGGAAGAGCGCGCCGGAGTTCGACGTGGCCGGGTCGGTGGTCTTGACGAACACCGTGCCGGTCAGCTCGGCGTGGGCGGCGGCGCCGGTCAGCTGCTGCCAGGTGCGGTCCTCGCCGGCGGCCTTGAGGAAGGGGCCCATGAGGAGGGTCCCGGAGTTCTTGCCGGTCCGCTTGGCGAGGCCGCCCGCGGTGAGGACCTCGGCGGCGTTGGCGCGGGCGATGACGACGAGCGGGGAGTAGAAGGGCTTCGCCTCCTGGGCGCCCTTCACGCCCGCCGCGGCCGCGATCTCCCTGGCCGGTTCGCTGCTGCTGGGGAAGGCGAAGTCGTAGTCCTCGAGGGCGAGTTGGTCCATCGCCCAGGAGCCGGAGGTTTCGGCCTTCACGGTGTAGCCCTGTGCGGCGAGGGCTTTGACGACGCCGGGGTCACGGAAGAACTCGGACTTCTCCGACCCGATGACGCCGCGCACGGTCTTCGTTGCCGTGGGTTCTGGGTCCTGCCCCCTGGCGAGGACGACGGCTGCCACGCCGCCGATCAGGAGGAGGCCCAGGAGGATTCCTAGGATGCGTCTCACGAGTGCAGCGTGCTCGCGGAAACCCACATTCCACGGCGGGTTGAATGAACGTCAGGTGTCCAGGCGGTCCCACTTCGAAATGCTGTGTGGGCCCGTGGGTGCTGGTGGGAGGGGCGGCGGCCCGGGAGGATCGTCGCATGGGCGTGAGCGCATCGAAGTGGCAGGGCTGGCTGGTCGGGCTGGTGACGCTGGCCGGGCTGCTGGTGTTCGCCCCGCTGACGCTGTACGTGTGGGCCAGCGGCGGGGGGCCGCCCGCGGCGCCGCCGCCGCGGGCCGCCCTGGAGGACGTACGGGTCACCGGGTGCCGAATCGATCCGGCAAGCCGCCGGGTGGTGGCCGCGGTGGAGGCGGCGGGCCGGGTCGAGGGGCCGGGCGCGTACGTGGTGACGGTGGAGTTCCGCGACTCCGCGCGGGGGCGGCCGGGCGGGCGCACGGCCCGGTCCCTGGTCCGGATCCCGGGGGTGGCCCCGGCGGCGACGGAACACGCGGAGGCCCTGGGCCCGGTCTGGCCACCGGGGTCGACCCCGTGGTGCGGGCCCGCGGAGGCCACCTTCACCCCGGACCCGCCACCCACCCCGACGGCTCCCTGAGAGGGGCGAGCGGGGCGAGGGGCGTAGCCGCGCGGCCGCACCGGGGGCCGCGGCTACCGGCCCGGGGGTCATGTGCCGTATCAGCGGCGGGTGTCACCGCGAGGCGGACCCGCGGGGTGTGTGGCGCCCGGTCCGGAGCCTCCGCGGCCCCGGACCGGGGCCGTCAGTGGGCGCCGGCCAGGTCCATGGAGTCCAGGGCGGCGGCGTGGGCGTCCATGCGCTCGGCGGCGAGGATCGCGGCCGTGGTGTCGGCGCGGGACGCGGCGACGAGCAGGGCGCGGGCGGCGAGGTCGTGGGCCCGCTGGTGCAGGGCGGCGGCGGTGTCCGGGACCCCGTGCAGGGCGGCGCGGGCCGGCTGGGCTCCGCGCAGTCGCTCCACCTGGCCGGCGATGCGGGCGGCGGCATCGTCGAGACCGAGCTCGTCCGTCACGGCGAGGAGGGCGGAGAGGTGGCCGGCGAGCTGGATGTCCAGCGCCTCGTTGCGGCTGCTCCGCGGGTATCCGGCGCGGTTGCCGCCCACGCGGACGACCGACTTGGTGCGGCTCGGTTCGTACATGAGGACGCCTCCTGCGTGAGTCAGGAGACCAGCCTACATTGGAACGCGTCTAAAGTTGAGTTCGATCCTGACATGTGGGCACGCCCCGTGCGGGACCGGCCGGACCGGGCTCCCGCCCGGCCCCGCCGCCCGGCCGGGTCCGCCTATGGCTGGCTGTATCCGTCCAGGAAGTTCCCGATGCGCGTCACGGCGTCCGCCAGGTCCTTCGCGTTCGGCAGCGTCACGATGCGGAAGTGGTCCGGGTCGGGCCAGTTGAAGCCCGTACCGTGCACGACCATGATCTTCTCGGCCCGCAGCAGGTCCAGGACCATCTGCCGGTCGTCCTTGATCTTGTAGACGGACGGGTCCAGGCGCGGGAACGCGTACAGCGCGCCCTTCGGCTTCACGCAGGTGACGCCCGGGATCTGCGTCAGCAGGTCGTACGCGACGTTGCGCTGCTCCAGGATGCGGCCGCCCGGCAGGACCAGGTCCTCGATCGACTGCCGGCCGCCCAGCGCGGTGGCCACGGCGTGCTGCGAGGGCATGTTCGCGCACAGCCGCATGTTCGCCAGGATCGTGAGGCCCTCGATGTACGAGGCGGCGTGCTTCTTCGGGCCGCAGACCGCCATCCAGCCGGACCGGAACCCGGCGACGCGGTAGTTCTTCGAGAGCCCGTTGAAGGTGAGCGTCAGCAGGTCGGGCGCGATCGCGGCGGTGTTGGTGTGCGTGGTGCCGTCGTAGAGGATCCGGTCGTAGATCTCGTCCGAGCAGACGATCAGGTTGTGGCGGCGCGCGATGTCCGTGAGCCCGCGCAGCATCTCGTCGTCGTAGACGGCGCCGGTCGGGTTGTTCGGATTGATGATCACGATCGCGCGGGTGCGGTCGGTGACCTTGCGCTCGATGTCGGCGAGGTCCGGCATCCAGTCGGACTGCTCGTCGCAGCGGTAGTGCACGGCCGTGCCGCCCGCGAGGGAGACCGAGGCCGTCCACAGCGGGTAGTCCGGCGCCGGGACCAGTACCTCGTCGCCGTCGTCGAGCAGCGCCTGCATCGACATCTGGATCAGCTCGGAGACGCCGTTGCCGAGGTAGACGTCCTCGACGTCCAGCGCGATGCCCTTGGTCTGGTAGTGCTGCATGACCGCGCGGCGCGCCGAGAGCAGCCCCTTCGCGTCCCCGTACCCGTGGGCCGTGCCCAGGTTGCGGAGCATGTCCTCAAGGATCTCCGGCGGGCACTCGAAGCCGAAGGCCGCGGGGTTGCCGGTGTTGAGCTTGAGGATGCGATGACCTGCCGCTTCGAGCCGCATCGCCTCTTCGAGGACGGGTCCGCGGATCTCGTAGCAGACATTGGCGAGTTTCGTTGACTGGATCACCTGCATGACGGGAGCTTACGGGGCCCCGGTGCGGCCTGTCCCCGGCATTCCGAGGGAAGGCCGGAGGGTGAAATGTACCGTTTCGGGCAATGGGTGGGTCGGGGTGAGGTCCACCCTTGGAATCCGGGGTCGGGTCCACGTCCCGGCCTGCGGAATGGGTGGGGCCGGGAGGTGCGCCGCGCAGCGTGTTGCGCTCGTCACCTCCGCCCGCCCGGCGCCCCCGTCGGATCGGCCCCGTGACCCCGCGGGTCCGGGGACTCAGAGGGCGTACGTGGCCTGGGTGAAGCCCCCGCCCAGGGTCCGCGCGGAGCGCAGCGTGAGCGCGATGTCCCGTCCGCCGAGCTCCCCGAACAAGGGGACTCCGGACCCGATCAGGACGGGCGCGGTGGTGATCGTCAGCTCGTCCAGCAGGCCCTCCCGCAGGAAGGTCCGTACGAGCCGGCCGCCGTCCACGTAGACGCTGCGGGCGCCCGCGGCGGTCAGGGCGTCCAGCAGCGCGTCCAGGGAGCGGTGGACGGTGATCCGCGGGTCGTCGCCGGTCAGCGTCGCGCTCAGGACCATCACCCGCTTGCCCTCGAACGGCCAGAACCCGAAGGTCAGCACCTTCTCGTAGGTCCTGCGGCCCATCGCGAGCGTGTCGATCCCGGCCATGAACGCGTCGTAGCCGGTGTCCCCGGCCTCCTCGCCGCGCGTGGTGAGCCAGTCGATGTCGCCGTCCTCGCGGGCGATGAAGCCGTCCAGGCTGACGCCGAGGGTGACGGCCGTACGGAAAGTGCGCCGCCGGGCGTTCACGGTGCGTGCGGTGCTCACGGTGTGTCCTCTCGTCGGTAGGGGGCGAGGGCCGCGTCGAGCGCGGCGCCCCGGCGCCCCGCGAAGGTGCCCTCGCGGTCCACGGCCCACAGCAGCCCGGCCCCGGCGACGGCCGCCTGGACCGCGGGGGCCAGTCGGGCCGGATCGGTGCCCGGGCGCAGCTCGCCGGCGGCCGCGGCCTCGTCCAGCAGGGTGCGTACGGCCGCCGCCTCGGCCTGCTGCGAGGCCAGGGCGAGGCGCCGGAACTCCGGGTCCGCGAGGTCGGCGCACAGGAACGCCAGGTGGTGCGCGTACTCCTCCGCGGTCGTCACCCCGTCCCAGGACCCGGCGGTCAGGGCCGCCAGCGCGGCCAGCGGCGAGGAGTGCTCGGCCCGGACCCGCGCCGGCAGCTCCGCGAGCTCCCGTACGCCGTGCTCGGCGACGGCCAGCAGCAGACCGCGCTTGGACCCGAACCGCTGCGAGAGCGTCCCCGGCACCAGCCCGACCTCGTCCGCGACCGTCCCGAGCGTCAGCCGCGCGGGCCCGGTCCGGCCCATGACCCGCACGGCGGCGCGCAGGATCGCCGCGTCGTCGATGCCGCGGGGGCGTCCGGCCACGGTCCTCACCTCGCTGCCTGGGGCAGATTAATAAATGACTGGCCATTCATTAAAGCGGGCCGGTGTCTCCCGCGTAACGGGCCCGGCTCGCAACGGCGCGTCGAACCCCTCGTCACCGGCGCGATGTGCGCACGCGACGTGGACGTCACCGTCTACGACCACCCGTGAGCCCGGCCCGGACGTCCCGTTGAGCCAGTTGGCCGGAGCGTGCGGTGAGGTGTCCCGGCAAGCGCCCGGCGAGGGGCAGTATCGGCCGCATGCGCTACCGACACGCCACCGAAGCCGACGCACCGGCCATGGCCGCGCTCTTCGCCGCCAACCACCACGACGCCCTGACGGAGGAGCAGCGCCGCACCAGGGGCTTCGTACAGGGCGCGTTCGACGAAGAGGCGCTGCGCGCCATGGCCCGGGCCGGCGAACTGCTGGTCGCGGACGACGCGGGCCGGGTGGCCGGGCTCCTCGCCCTCTCGACGGCGGCGGACCTCCCGGACCCGCCCCCGCCGGTGCGCGCGCTCCTCGACGCCCAGGACGTACTGCGCTGGCAGGACCGCCCGCTCCGCCGGGTGCGCTGGCTGCTGTACGGCCCCGTGGTGGTCGACGCCGCCTTCCGGGGCCGGGGCGTGGCCCGCGGCCTGTTCACGATGGCCGTCGCGGTGGCGGCGCAGGCGCGCGCCGAGGTCGTCGTCGCCTTCATCGAGGCGGGCAACGCGCCGTCCTGGCGGGTCCACGTCGACGGCTTCGGCATGACCCCGCTCGGCGACTACGACGCCGGGGGCCGCACCTACAGCGCCGTCGCGGCCGCCGCCGGGGAGCCGGCGGCCTGAGCGCACACGTCGAAGTGGCTGACCCGGCAGATGTCCGAGGGGACCGCCCGGCCCAGGTTGAGGGCGGTGCCGTCGCCCGCGATGCGCCACCGCTTGCCCTCCGGTACGAGGTGGCAGGGCGCCGCGCCGGGCTCGATCAGGACCCACCGGCCGTGCGCGGTCCGGTGCCAGTACGCGGCCTCGCCGCAGCGCCGGCACACGGCCGGGCGGCCCTCGCGCGCATCGGGCTGCCGCGGCCGGCCGATGGTCACGAGGGTGTCCGCCAGTACCTGCGCGAGCAGGAACGGCCCGTTCTCACTGCGCCGGACTTGGTCCAGCTCGCGGGTGTTCGTGTTCAACCGTCCCCCTTCCCCGCTCTGTTGGTAGCGGTTCAGGAAGCCGTCAGGCCACCGTTACGGTGATCAATCCCCCGAACGGGTGGCGACCCCGCCGAGGAACGCGCCCCAGGCATCCGCCGGCACGGAGAACCGGGGCCCGGCCGCACCGAGCTTGGAGTCCCGGACGTGGACGGTGTGGGCGCAGGCGGCGACCTCGACGCAGTCGCTACCTTGCGCGTCGCTGTACGTGGACTTGTGCCAATCAAGAGCGACTTCGATGCAGTTGCTGCCTTGCGCGTCGCTGTAGCTGGACTTGAACCACGTCAGATCGTTCCTCATAGCTCCTCCGCGACTCTCTTGATGAACTCCGCCGACTCCGCAGCGCTGAGGGCGTTCATGCGGATCATGCCATGCGTCTGGGTGAGGGCGCTGACCTTGTCAGGGGTGCAGTACATCGCGCTGGTCTCCTGGCCTTCAGCCCAAGCCCACAGCTTGTGTTCGGGTGTTTCCAGAAGGACGACCGGGCCGTGGAGCGCTGCTCCGCAGGCATGGCCGGTGGGCAGGACCTGGACGAATACGTTGCGCAATTCGTTCAGTTTCAGGAGCAGGTCCATCTGTCGGCGCATGAGCTCTGCGCCGCCCACCTGCGTGCGCAACGCACCCTCCGCGATGATGAAGCTGTAGAGCGTCTTGATGCGGCGGGCCATGGCCTCCTGACGCTGCAAGCGCTTCCCGACGCGTTCCTCGATTGTCTCGGCGTCCATGGGCGGAGTGGCGTCGTTCATCAACGCCAGCATGTATTCCTTGCTCTGGAGCAGACCCGGGATGAGCAGCGGTTCGTAGTTGTTGAAGGCCAGGCACTCCGCCTCCGCCGCCATGAACTCCTCGGATCGTTTCGGGAACGGCTCCGGCTTCATGTACTCGGCCGCCGCCACCAGTTTGCCGCCCGCCCCGAACAGTTGATCCGCCGCCCGGAGCAGCTGCATCGTCGGGCGTCTGCGGCCCAGTTCCATCGACTTGACCGTCTCCGGGTCGTAGTTCGCCTCCTCCGCCAGCTCCTCCCGGCTCTTGCCCGCTTCGGTGCGCCACAGCCTGACCTGGTTGCCGCCGTACCGCCATGCCTCGGTCATCGGTCCCTCCCCCCTTCTGCCACCGGTACCGCGCGTGTACAAACGACCCCCGTCTACGCGCTGTTGCTCGCCCGGCCCCTACCCCGGCCGCCACCGTATGGACCATGGATCACCCCATCGAGTGGCGCTATCCCCGCGCGCCCATCAGCGTCCCCCGCGCCCGTGCCCGCCTCGCCGCCCAGGCCCGGGAGTGGAAGCTGCCGGACGAGACCGCCGAGACGGCCGTCCTGCTGCTCAGCGAGCTGATGGCCAATGCCTGCCGGCACGCCCGCGTCCCCGGCCGGGAGATCCGGGTGCGGTGCCGGTTCGACGGGGAGCGGCTGCGGGTGGAGGTGCTGGACGCCGATCGGGCGCTGCCCGTCCCGCGGGAGCCCCGGCCGCTGGCGGAGTCCGGGCGGGGGCTGGGGATCGTGGCGGCGCTGGCGGAGGGCTGGGGGGCGTACCCGAGGGAGTGCGGGATCGGGAAGGCGGTGTGGTTCGAGCTCGCCGTGCCGCCGGACGGTGACGTGAGCCCCCCTAGGACCGGCCCCGGCCGGCGCGGCGCCGCCAGGCCGTTCCCGTCGCCGAGGCCGCGAAGGCCGGCAGCAGGACCGTGATCAGCGCGGGCAGCCAGCCGGGGACCAGGTCCCGCGTGCCGAGCGGGCCCGAGCAGGTCGTCTGCGGCGGGAACGCCGTCCGCGCGGCGGTCTCCGAGGGCCGGCACGACAGGACCGGCGGGGAGGTCAGCGCGTACGCCACCACCACCAGTGCTCCCGAGACGGCGGTCAGGACGCCGAAGCGGCGCCGCGACCCGGGGCGGCGCAGGTGCGCGAACTCCAGGGCGAACGCGCCGATCAGCAGCAGGAGCAGGACGGTCTGGAAGAACCACCACACGTACGCCAGGGCGCCGATCGCCGACAGCTCCGTACCGTCCGGGTACACGCAGGTGTCGTCGTACGGGAAGACCGTGCCCTCCACGCGGAATTCGCCGCCGGGGCCGATCATGCCGTGCGAGCAGCGTTCGACGTGCTCCGAGACCTCGGTGACCAGGACGGTCAGCAGCCACAGCGGGACCATGACCGCGAGGACCGTGGCGAAGGCGAACCACGCCCCGCCGGGGGACGGGAGCGCGGTCCAGGCCCGTATGCGGCCGCGGGCCGTTTCGGTGGCGTACATGGCAGGAGCCTAGGGGGTGTCGTCGAAGTCGTTCCGGCGGGAGCGAGTTCGACGACACCCCCGGGGGCTCCGGGCCGCTGCGGTCAGAACGGTCGCAGGACGACCAGGGGGATCTCCCGGTCGGTGGCCGCCTGGTCCTCCTCGTACGCGGGCCACAGGCCCGTCATCAGGTACCAGTACGTCTCCCGCTCCGCGGGCCCGGCGGTGTGGGCCGTGGCCCGGCGCAGGGTCGCGCCGGCCTGGAAGCGGACCTCGGGGTGCGCGGTGAGGTTGCGGTACCAGGCGGGGTGGTGCGGGGCGCCGTAGCCCGAGGCCACCAGGATGATGCGGCCCGCGTCCTCGCCGTAGACCAGCGGGGTGCGGACGGCGCGGCCGGTGGCGCGGCCGACCGTGGTGAGGAGGAGCGTGTGGACGCCGTGCCAGAGGTGGCCGTCGGTGCCGACGGAGGCGACGTACGCGCGTACGTGGTCGAGCTGCGGGCCCGGTCGCGGGTCCACGGGGTGGTCCCAGTCGACGTCGAGTGCGTGCATTCACCTGTCCTTAGGGTCGTGGCCCCCGGGCGGCTAACGAGCATGCGCCGATTCTGGATGCGGTCGACCCGTAGCGCCCGCCCACTGGTCTGAACCAAGCTCGTGGCATGGACCTGGAGCTGAGGCACCTCAAGATCGTCAGGGCCGTGGCGGACGCCGGCAGCCTGACGCGGGCCGCCACCGCGCTGGGGATCGCGCAGCCCGCTCTCAGCACGCAGCTGAAGCGGATCGAACGGGCACTGGGCGGGGCGCTGTTCGTGCGCGGCCGGGAGGGCGTACGGGTCACCCCGCTCGGGGAACTGGTGCTGGACCGGGCCCGCGTCGTGCTGCCCGCGGTGTGCGAACTCCAGGAGGAGGCGGTGCGGTTCGCCCGGCAGGGGGCGGACGGGTACCGGCTCGGCGGGACGCACGGACCGCTGCTCGGCGGGCTCGTGGACCGGCTGGCCCGCGAGGAGCCCGGGGTGCCGGTGACCACGTACACCTCCTGGTCCGAGAAGGACGTCGCCGGGGGCGTCGCCGACGGGCGCCTGGACTTCGCGCTGGTCGGGGTCTGCGGGGAGAGCGCGCCGCCGGAGCCGGGGCGCCTGGCCTGGATGGAGGTGGCGCGGGACGCGGTGTACGTGATGCTCGCCGAGGACCATCCGCTGGCCGCCCGGCGGGAGATCGACCTGGCGGAACTGGCCGCCGAGGCCTGGACGGACGTGCCGGGCGACGGGTGCTTCGGGGACTGCTTCGCGGCGGCGTGCGTACGGGCCGGGTTCACGCCCGCGTGCGTCTACGAGACCGACACCGCCTCCTGCGTGCACCTCGTGCAGGTCGGGCGGGCGGTCGGGCTGTGCCGGGCCACCTTCCCGGTCACCCCGGGGGTGGTGGCCCGGCCGCTGGCCGGGACCCCGCTGGTGTGGCGGCACCTGCTGGGGTGGCACCCGGCGGCGCGGGCGGCGGGCCGGGCCGCGGACGTACTGGAGCGCGCCCGGGCCGCGCACGCGCAGGCCCTCGCCGGCTCGGCCGGGGCGTCCGGGGCGTCCGGGGCGGGGGAAACTTCCGTGCCGTGGCGCCGCTGACCGGGCAGACTCGCCGCATGGCGGACACGACGGGCACGGCGGACACAGAGGCGTTCCGGAACGCGGTCGACGGCTGGGCGGCGGGCGGCCCCGGCGGGCCGGCGGGTGACCTCGCCGCGCGGCTGGGGGTGCGTACGGCGGTGCTGCTGGAGGGGCTGAGTGACCTCGCGGCCGTCGAGGCGCTGGCCGGGGCCCGGGGCCGGGACCTCGCCGCCGAAGGGGTGTGCGTGGTGTCGATGGGCGGGGCCATGAGCGTCGCCCGGTACGCCGGACTGCTCGGGCCGCCCGGCCTCGGCCTGCGCCTGACGGGCCTGTGCGACGCGGGCGAACAGGGCTTCTACGAAAGGGGCCTGGAGCGGGCCGGGGCGACGTACCGGGGCTTCTTCGTGTGCGCGGCCGACCTGGAGGACGAGCTGATCCGCGCGCTCGGCACGGACCGGGTCGAGGAGGTCATCGGGGGCGAGGGGGACCTCCGCGCCTGGCAGACCTTCCTGCGCCAGCCCGCGCAGCACGGCCGGTCCCGGCCGCAGCAACTGCGGCGCTTCCTCGGCACGAAGAAGGGCCGCAAGATCCGCTACGGCCGCCTGCTGGTCGAGGCCCTCGCCCCGGACCGGGTCCCGGCCCCGCTCGACGACCTCCTGGCGGAGCTCTGAACCTCTCCCGGCGCTCTGGCCTCCTCGCGGCCCTCTGACCTCGCGGGCCTGTGACCTCCCGGCGAGGCTCGCTGACCGGCTGACGCACGCCCGCCCACCCGCCGCCCCGGCCGTCGCGTCAGGCCTCCTCCCGCTCCACGGGGAGCCACAGTTCGGCGTCCGCCCGCGTCCCGTCCGGGGACAGGCGGGTGCGCAGGATCTCCGGGCCGGGCCGGCCGCGGTAGGGGTTCGAGGGGAACCACTGCGCGTACACGTCCCGCCAGAGGTACTGGAGGGCCTCCGGGACCGGACCCGAGGTGGTGAACACCGCCCAGGTGCCCGCCGCAACGGGCAGGACGGCCGTGCCCTCGGGGGCCGGGGCGGAGGTGATCACCCCGTGGTAGTAGTCGAGTTCGGTGCCCTCGGCGCGGCCGGGGTCCAGGTCGTCGCAGACCGCGACGGCGCCCCGCGGCTCCTGGTCGGAGAGCTCCTCCAGGCGCCGGCGGGCCTCCGGGTCGAGACCGCGGACGAAGTCGATGATGCCCTGGTTGGGCCCGAGGTGGACCAGGGGGACCCGGGCCTTGAAGCCGACCACGGTGAAGTCCGGCCTGTCCACGACGCGGTACTGCATGCTGCTGTTCCCTTCGACGGTGAGACGGAAGGTCAACCGCGGCTGCGAGACGAGCGCGCAGCCCGTGCGGCGCGCCTCGCCGGGCCCGACGCCGTGCACGGCGCGGAACGCCCGCGCGAACGCCTCGCCCGAGCCGTAGCCGTAGCGCACCGCGATGTCCAGCAGCGGATCCCGCCCGGCGAGCACGTCCGCCCCCGCGACGGTGAGACGCCGGCGCCGGACGTACTCCGACAGCGGCATGCCCGCCAGCGCCGAGAACATCCGGCGCAGGTGGTACTCCGAGGTGGCCGCGGTGCGCGCCAGGGCCGCCACGTCGACGGACCCCGCGAGGTCGCCCTCGATCTGTTCCACGGCGCGGTTCAGTCGCTCCAGCACGTCCGGTTCCCTTCGTTCCTTGTGCTCACCACGCTAGGCGGGCGGCGACCCGCCGGACCCGACATCCTGTGCCCGTTCCGGTCGGGTGCGGGCGGCGTTCCCGTCGGGTGCGGGCGGCGTTCCCGTGGGGTGCGCGCGGCGGGCGGCCCGGCGGGCGCATGCGAGAGCCCCGGCCCGGGGGCGACCCGGGCCGGGGCTGTCTTCAGCATCCGCGCCGAGCGCTACGGCAGGTAGCGCTCGATGACCGCCGGACCCTCCTTCTCGATCATCTGGCGTGCCTTCTCGAGCCGCTCCGGAGTCGGCTCCATCCCGCGCACCATCACGAGGTCTTCCGGGTCGTACGGCCGCTCACCGCCCGAGAAGAGCCGGTCGGGCTGCTGGGGCTGCTGATCCGCTGCACTGTCCATCGCGTACCTCCTCCGATGCCCCCTGGGGCCATCCTGCGGCGCCCGCCCCATGAACGCACCCCGGGGCGGGCCTCCCCCGGCGGCCCGCCCCGGGCATACCGCCGGGGGAGGGGTCAACCGACAGCTCCCGCAGGGTGGTTCGGATTTCTACGGTTTCGGTTACCCCCACCGAACCGAGGAGATTCCCCATGCTCAAGCGACACGCCCGCGCGGCGTGTACCGCCCTGGCCGCCGCCGGGCTGCTGCTGGCCGCGGCGGGCGGCGCCACCGCCGGCCCCGCCCCCGCGACCGCGGCCCCCACCGCGGGCACCTCCGCCGCCGCCACCTCCGCCGCCGCCACCCTCCGTACCGCCGAAGCACCTTCCGAGCTGCTCGCCGCCCTGCGGCGGGACCTCGGCCTGACCCCCACGCAGGCCAAGGCCCGGCTCGCCCACGAGGCCGAGGCGGGGGCCACCGCCGCCCGGCTCCGGGACCGGCTCGGCGCCGCCTTCGCCGGGGCCTGGGTGGACGGCGCCGACGCCGCCACCCTCACCGTGGCCACCACCCGGGCCGCCGACGCCGCCGCGATACGGGCCACCGGGGCCCGGGCCGCCGTCGTCACCCGGACCCTGGCCGACCTGGACGCCGCCAAGGCGGTACTGGACCGGGCCGCCGACGCTTCCACCCCGGTCCGGTACGCCGACCCGCGCACGAACCGCCTGGTCGTCGAGGAGACCCGGGCGGGCGCCGCGGCCCGGCTGCTGGCCGCCACCGGCACCGACCCGGCCCTGGTCACCGTGGTCCGCACGGCCGAGGCCCCGCGGCCGCTGTACGACCTGCGCGGCGGCGACGCCTACTACATGAACGGCAGCGGGCGCTGCTCCGTCGGCTTCCCCGTCACCAAGGGCACGGTGAACGGCTTCGCCACCGCCGGACACTGCGGCCGCGCCGGCACCACGACCAGCGGCTTCAACCAGGTCGCCCAGGGGTCCTTCCAGGCCTCGGTCTTCCCCGGCAACGACATGGCCTGGGTCGCGACGAACGCCCAGTGGACCGCCACCCCGTACGTCAAGGGCAGCGGCGGCGCGAACGTGCAGGTCACCGGCTCGGTGCTGCAGCCCGTCGGAGCCTCCGTCTGCCGCTCCGGCTCGACCACCGGCTGGCACTGCGGAACGGTCCAGCAGCACAACACCAGCGTCACCTACCCCGAGGGCACCATCTCGGGCGTGACCCGCACGACGGTCTGCGCCGAGCCCGGCGACTCCGGCGGCTCCTACATCTCCGGCAGCCAGGCCCAGGGCGTCACCTCGGGCGGCTCCGGGAACTGCTCCAGCGGCGGCACCACCTTCTTCCAGCCGCTGAACCCGATCCTGTCCGCGTACGGCCTCACCCTCAAGACCACGGGCAGCGGCCCGGGGCCCGGCCCCGGTCCCGGCGACCCCGAGCCGGGCGGCACCTGGAAGGCGGGCACGGTCTACGCGACCGGCGCCTCCGTCACCCACGGCGGCGCGACCTACCGGTGCCTCCAGGGGCATCAGGCCCAGACGGGCTGGGAGCCGCCGGTCGTCCCCGCGCTCTGGCAGCGCGTCTGACCGGCGCTCCCCACCCGGGGACAGGGGGCGCCGTGGCTGCCAAGGGGGGAGTCACGGCGCCCCCGCCCGCGCGTCCGGGCCCCGGCGGAACGCAGGTCCGCCCGCCCGGGAGCGAGGTCCGCCCGGCCCCTGCGGGTCAGGAGGCGAACGTCGCCGCCACCCCGGCCGCGACCATCACCCCGCAGATGCCCAGGTTCACGGTCCGGTGCTCCCAGAACACCGCGACGAACTCGCGCAGGGTGGCGCTCGGCCAGAAGTACCGGGCCGTCGGCGATCCCACCACCTGGCCGTTGACGCCCGCCTTGCGGGCCATCATCGCGGCCCGGAAGGCGTGGAAGTTGTTGGTGACCACCACGCACCGGTAGCCGGGGTCGTCCGCGCTCATGAGCTCCCGGCTGAACTGCATGTTCTCCTCGGTCGTCGTCGACCGCTCCTCCAGCACGACGTGCTCCGCCGGGACGCCGTCCGCGATCAGCCAGTCCGCCATCGCCCGGGCCTCGGACACCTTCTCGTCGCTCCCCTTGCCGCCGGAGACCAGCAGCACCGGCGGGCGGCCGCCGCGGGCCAGCTGCGCCGCGTAGATCTGCCTGCCCTTGCGCAGCCGCGAGGCCAGCAGCGGCGGCACCTGGTCACCGCAGACCAGGCCCGAGCCGAGCATGACCACGTGGTCGACGTCGCCGCGGACCTTGATCCGGCCGTACAGGTAGGCGTAGCCGAGGAAGCACATGAAGATGAAGGAGACGTAGGCGGCCACCGCGCTGACGACCGCCGCGACGCCGGTCACCGCGGTCGAGTCGAAGGCCCCCGCGGCGGCCACCAGCGCGAGCACCGCGAAGATCCCCAGACCCGCCAGCATCGACAGCAGGTTGGGCAGGTAGGCGCCCTCCTTGCGGACCATGGTCACGCCGTTGGCGACGAGGAAGACGCCCAGCGCCAGGATGCCGAGGGCGGGCAGGCCGAACACCACCAGCAGGACGAGCAGCGCGGCCCAGCCGGGCAGCTCGTCCACCTGGAGGAGCAGGGCGGACGACAGGGTGATGAACGTCAGGCCGAGCAGGACGGCGTTGCGGAACCCGCGGCGGTCGTGGCGGGCACTGACGCAGAAGGAGAGGAAGAAGAGCGCGGCGAGGGTGAAGGCGACCATGCCGTTCATCGTAGGGGTCGGACGGGGGCCGGCGCGGGGCTGCGGCGTACCGACCGACCTGCGAGGACGTCCGTGCGGCGGCCCTCGTGGATCACCGGCCGTCCGTCGATGAACACGTACGGGATCCCGGTCGGCAGGACGCGCGGACGCTCGTACGTGGAACCGGCCGCGACCGTGGCCGGGTCGAAGAGGACGAGGTCCGCCCGGAAGCCCTCCCGGACCAGGCCCCGGTCGGGCAGCCGCAGCCGGGCCGCCGGGCGGCCGGCGAGGTGCGCGACGCACTCCTCCAGCGTCAGCACCCCCAGTTCGCGGACGTAGTGACCGAGGTAGTGCGGGAAGGTGCCGTAGGCGCGCGGGTGCGGCTTCGCGCCCTGGAGGATGCCGTCGGAGCCGCCCGTGTGGACCCGGTGGCGCATGATCGCCCGGACGTTGTCCTCGTGGCCGACGTGCTGGAGGATCGTCGGCGCGAGCCGGTCGTCCAGCAGCAGCCGCCGGGCGGTGTCCCAGCCGTCGACGCGCCGGCCGACGTGCGCGGCGGCGAGGGCCGGGTCCCCGACGCCCGAGATCTCGATCGTCGACCAGTCGACGGGCACCCCGTGACAGCCGTCGGCCCCCTCGACCTCCAGGGCGCGGCGGATCCGGGCGGCCACGGCGTCGTCGCGCAGCCGGGCCAGCACCGCCTCGGGGCCGCCCTCGTTCGCCCAGCTGGGCAGCAGGGCGACCAGGGTGGTGCAGCCGGGGGTGTACGGGTAGCTGTCGAGGGTGATGTCGCAGCCCCGGGCCAGGGCCGCGTCGAGGAGCGCGAGGAGTTCGGGGGCCCGGCCCTCGTTCTCGCCGAAGTTCATCGTGGCGTGCGCGAGGTGCAGCGCGCAGCCGGCCTCCCGGGTCAGCTCGACCATCTCGGCGTACGCGTCGAGGGCGCGGTGGCCGTAACTGCGGTGGTGCGGGCAGTAGTAGCCGCCGCGCCGCGCCACCACCCGGCACAGTTCGGTCAGTTCGGCGCCGTCGGCGTACATGCCGGGGGTGTAGGTGAGTCCGGAGGACATGCCGACCGCGCCCTGGGCCAGACCCTCGTCGACGAGCTCCCGCATCCGCTCCAGCTCGGCCGCGGTGGCCGGCCGGTCGTCCCAGCCGACGGCGTACGCGCGGACCGTGCCCTGGGGGACGAGGTACGCGGCGTTCACGGCGATCCCGCGGCCCCCGTGGGCGCGGTCGAGGCGGTCGAGGTAGCCGCCGACGGTGCGCCAGTCGAAGTCGACGTCGTCCCCCGGGCCGTTCCAGCCCGCGATGGCCGCCCGGACCCCGGCGAGGGTGCGGTCGTCGGCGGGCGCGTACGACAGGCCGTCCTGGCCCAGGACTTCGAGGGTGACGCCCTGGGCGGCCTTCGCACTGTGGTCCGGGTCGCGGAGCAGGGCCAGGTCGCTGTGGGCGTGCATGTCGACGAAGCCGGGGGCGAGGGCGAGGCCGTGGGCGTCGAGCGTGCGGCGTCCGCCGCCCGGGATCCGGCCGATCGCGGCGATCCGGCCCCCGTGCACGCCGACGTCGGCCGTGTACGAGGGCCCGCCCGTGCCGTCGACGACGCGGGCCCCCCGGATGACGAGGTCCACGGGGCCGCGGCCTAGAAGAAGGTGCGGACGTAGTCGGTGACCGTGCCGTCGGCCTCCACGACCGGGATCAGCGGCCACTTCTCGAAGATCGTGCACGGGTGGGACATGCCGAGCGCCACCCAGTCGCCGACCTCCAGGTCCCCGGCGGAGTCGGTCTCCAGCCAGGTGTGCTGGTCGGACAGCTTCACCACGCGGACCCCGGTCGCGGGCCGCTCGGTCCCGCCCCGCGCGTCGCGGACCAGCTCGGCCTCCGGCAGGCCCAGGTCGTAGGCGACGTCGCGCTTGCCGGCGTTGACGAACGCCTGCGTGGGGGAGGGGCGGGAGACCACCTGGGTCCACAGGCGGAACGCGGGACGCAGCCCGCCCTCCTCCGGGACCCGGTTGAAGGGCGTCAGACGGGTGTACCAGCCGTGGTCGTGGGAGACGTACGCGCCGGAGCGCAGCAGCTTCAGCACCGGGCGCGAGAGCGCGGGGAGCGCGGCGAAGACGTCGGCGACGGCGTCGAACCAGGCGGAGCCGCCGGCGCTGACGACGATCTCGTCCAGGTCCGCGGGGAACCGCCCGGCCTTGTCGAACTCGACGGCGAGGGAGGTCAGGCGGCGCAGGTAGGCGTGGACGGTGTCCCCGTCGGCGCCCGGGACCTCGGCCTCGTACCCGGCGACGCCGACGAGGCGCAGGGTGTCCGTGGCGGCCACGGCGTCGGCGACGGCGCGGCAGTCCTCGTCCGTGCGGGCGCCGGTACGGGCCCCCTCGCCGGCGCCGAGCTCCACGACCACGTCCACGACGGCCGGCTGCCCCTGGAGGGCGCGGTCCATCAGGTGCACCCCGCGCACGGAGTCGACGTAGCAGACGAAGCGGAAGGCGGGGTCGGCGGCGAGTTCGGCGGCGACCCAGCGCAGGGCGGCGGGGTCGACGAGCTCGTTGGCGAGGAAGATCCGCCGGATGCCGAAGGCGCGGTAGACGCGGGCCTGGTGGGGGACGGCGGCGGTGATGCCCCAGGCACCGTGGTCGAGCTGGCGGTGGAAGAGCTGCGGGGACATGCATGTCTTGCCGTGGGGCGCGAAGGCCAGCGCGTGCCGGGCGGCGTAGGTGCCCAGCGCCGTGAGGTTGCGCTCCAGCGCGTCGGCGTCGAGGGTCAGCACGGGGGTGGTGAACCCGCCGGTGTACAGATCGCGGCGCTGCGCGGCGAGCCCGCCCACGGTGAGGCCGGCGGCCTGGGCGTCCGGGGGGAGGCCCTTGAACCGGTGGTCCACCGGCTCGTCGGCGAGGTCCTTGACGGGGTCGCTGGCGCTGGCCATGCGGGTGCCTCCCGGTTACGTTGCGATGTGCGCAACGATCGTTGCGAATCGTGCTGCATGCTGTCTAACATCCCGCATGACGACGGGTCAACGTCCCGGGGCTCCGCCCCGGACCCCGCGCCTCGAACTCCCCCAGCTACCGCTGGGAGGTGCCCCTGGCGGGGCCGGGATGGGCGGGGCTTGTCGTGAACGTACGGGAAGGGGCCGCATGAGCCAGTCGGTGGAGAGGGCGCTCGGGATCCTGCCGTTGCTCGCGCGGGGACCCGCCGGGCTCGGTGCGGTGGCCGACGCGCTCGGCGTGCACAAGAGCACCGCCCTGCGGCTGCTGCGGACCCTGCACGCCCACGGGCTGGCCTACCGCCAGCCCGACGGCCGCTACCGCCTCGGCGCGAGCCTGTTCGCGCTGGCCGCCGAGGCCATCGAGAACCTCGACGTCCGCGAGATCGCCCACCCGCACCTGGTGGAGCTGAACCGGACCACCGGGCACACCGTCCACCTCGCCCTGCACCAGGACGACGAGGTCGTCTACATCGACAAGGTCGACAGCCGCTACCCGGTCCGCATGTACTCCCGCATCGGCAAGCCCGTCCCCCTCACGGTCGCCGCCGTCGCCAAGCTGCTGCTGGCCGACCTCCCCGAGGCCGAGCGGCGGGCGCTCGCGGACCGGATCGAGTACCCCCGCTACACCTCCCGCTCCACCCCCGACGCGCAGGCCTTCCTGCGCGAGCTGGACCTCGTACGGGAGCAGGGCTGGGCCACCGACCTCGGCGGCCACGAGGAGTCCATCAACTGCCTGGGGGCGCCCGTGTACGGGCCGGACGGGCGCGTCGTCGCCGCGCTGTCGGTGTCCGCGCCCGGCGTGGTGGTCGCCGCCGAGGCGCTCCTCGAACTGCGGCCCCTGGTCCTGCGCACCGCCGACACCATCAGCCAGGAGTACTCCGGCTCCGGCTCCGATCCGAACAGGGACCCCGCATGAGCGACACGACCGCCAAGACCGCCCTCACCCCGGGTACGCACACCACGCCGCCGGCGAGGTTCTCGCACGGCGTGCGCAAGGGCAACATCCTCCAGGTCGCCGGTCAGGTCGGCTTCCTCCCGCACGTCGACGGGCAGCCGCCGACGCCCGCGGGGCCGACCCTGCGCGAGCAGACCCTCCAGACGCTGGAGAACGTCCGCTCGGTCCTGGAGGCGGGCGGCGCCGACTGGGACGACGTGATGATGATCCGCGTCTACCTCACGGACACGGACCACTTCGCCGAGATGAACGGCATCTACAACGCCTACTTCGAGGAGCAGGGCCTGAAGGAGGCCCCCGCCGCCCGGACCACGGTCTACGTGGGCCTGCCGGCCGGGCTGCTCGTCGAGATCGACGCCCTGGCCGTCCTGGGCTGAGGACGCGCCCCGGCGGCGGCCGGGGGCGCCGCCCCGCGCGGCGCGCGGGAGGGGCGCCCCCCTGGCGGTGAGGCGCCCCGGTCACGTGGCGGTCAGGCCGTGTCCGGGCCGCGGTCAGGCCGTGCCCGGGCCGCCGTCAGGCCGCCGTCAGGCGCAGTACTGCGCCTCCTTGCCGATCGAGCGGTACATGCAGTCCGCGTTCTCCAGCAGCTGGAGGACGGCCTCCTTGTTGCGCGACGTCTCGCGGTCGATGACCTCGTCGGGCGGGTAGAAACCGCCGCCGCCCGCGCTCGCCGGGTACAGCTCGAAGGTGTAGGCGAAGATCTTCTGGCTGCCCCACAGCCAGTCGTCGATCGTCCCGTCCGTGATGTAGAGGTCGCTCGACTGCTGCGGCGTGTAGCCGTTGCTCGCCGCCATGCCCGTACCGATCTTCTTGAAGACGGCGAGGTCGTCGGCGGTCAGGCCGGGCGCGGTGTCGTTGTACGTCCAGCCGAAGGGCCAGAGCACCAGCTGGCTGTAGGTGTGGAAGTCGATCGAGGCCTTGATCTGCTGCTTGCCGCCGATCACCCGGCTGCGGACGAAGTCGGAGACCACCTTCACCTCGGGCGCCGACTCGGCGGCCGCGCCGCGGTAGGTCTCGGAGCTCTTGCTGCCGCTGGAGCCGCCGCAGCAGCCCCACTTGTAGTTCCAGTTCCGGTTCTGGTCGGTGCCGACGTAGGAGGAGCCGGAGTTGGGCTGGCGGTTCTTGCGCCAGGAGCGGTAGGAGCCGGTGGCGATGTCGTACTCGCCGCCGTCCGGGTTGAGGTCCGGGATGATCCAGATCTCGCGGCCGTTGACGGCGTTGGTGACCCGGGACTCGCTGCCGTACTTGGAGCCCAGCTCCTTGAGGAGGTACAGGGCCATTTCCACGGTCAGGTGCTCGCGGGCGTGCTGGTGCGCGGTGAACATGACCTCGGGCTCGGCCTCGTCGGTCGCGACGTTGTCGCTGATCTTGATGGCGACGAGGTCGCGGCCCTGGTACGACTTCCCGATGACCCGCTTGCTCATGATCGAGGGGTACTGGGCGATGCGCTGGTCGATCTCCGCGCTGGCCTCGGCGTAGTTGTGGTAGCGGGAGTCCGCCGAGGGGAAGTCCATCGTGCCCGACGCGATCCCGGGCAGTGAGCGGTCGGGCGGCCCGGGGAGGGCCGTGAGCTCGTAGCCGAGCCTGCGAAGGCTCTTGGCCTGCATGGTGTCGGCGCTGACGACGACGGTGTGGTCGTCCACCTCGTCGATCGACACCCCGGTGCGGAGCAGGGCCGTGCGGTCGGTGACCGTGGACGGCCCGTGGATCCGGTACTGGACGATCGCCTCGTCCTGGGTGGCGGTGGACGGAGCGGCCGGTGGCGAGGCCGTGGCGCTCATTCCGTACGCGGGCGCGCCGAGCGCGAGCGCCAGCAGGGCGGCCGTGACGGCAGCCCTCCGGCGGGTGTGGAGCCGCATGCGTTCTCCTGGGTGGGGAGTGTGGGGGTAGCCGTGCGGACGCGCACAGCGTGCTCTTGTGGCATGTCCTGGTCAAGAGCCCGTGGTGCCCGCCGAACCGATCCGGCCACCCCCACACCTACCGCCTACGGGAGGGCGTGGACCTTCGGACCCACCGCGTTGGACCAGGCACTACCCGCCTTGGCGTCCCAGTTGGTCGACCAGGTCATCGCACCGCGGAGCCCCGGGTAGGTCTTGGCGGGCTTGAACGTCCCGCAGTTCGTGCCCCGGGCCAGGCAGTCCAGGGCGTTGTTGACGATGGTCGGGGAGACGTAACCGCTGCCCGCGCCGCTCGGCGAGGCCGGGACACCGATCCCGACCTGGGAGGGGGCCAGGCCGCCTTCCAGCTGGATGCAGGCGAGCGCGGTGAGGAAGTCCACCGTGCCCTGCGCGTAGACCTTGCCGTCGCAGCCGTTCATCGCGCCGCTGTTGTAGTACTGCATGTTGACGACGGTGAGGATGTCCTTGATGTTCAGCGCCGTCTTGAAGTAGCCGCCGGCCGTGGACTGCATGTCGATGGTCTGCGGGGCCATGGTGATGACCAGCGAGGGGCCGGCCTTCTGCGACAGCGAGCGCAGCGCCTGCGTCATGTAGGTCGGGTTGATGCCGTTCTCCAGGTCGATGTCGATCCCGGTGAACCCGTACTCCTGCATCAGCGCCCAGGCGGAGTTCGCGAGGTTGTTCGCGGAGGCCGAGTCGTTGACCGTGATCGTGCCCTTCTCCCCGCCGACGGAGAGGATGACGGACTTGCCCGCCGTCTTCTTCGCGGCGATGTCGGCCTTGAACTGGGCGACGGTGTAGCCGTTCAGCCCGGCCGAGTCGAGGTTGAAGGTGATGGCGCCCGGCGTGGCCGTGGCGTCGGCGAAGGAGACGGCGATGATGTCGTACTGCGCCGAGACGTCGGAGATCCTCTGGACGGTGGCGCCGTTGTTGAAGTTCTGCCAGTAGCCGGTCAGCGCGTGCTTGGGCACCGACGGGTTCGGGTCGGGGTTCCCGCCGCCCCCGGTGGTGGTGCCGGTCACCGCGGCGGACCGGGGGCCCTCGCCCGCCGCGTTGTGGGCGCTCACCTGGAAGGAGTACGAGGTGGCGGCGGCGAGCCCGGTGATCTGGGCGGAGGGCGACGCGACGGACTGGACGCGGACGCCGTCCTGGTACACGTGGTAGCCGGCCGCTCCGCTCACGGCGTTCCACGAAAGGGTGAGACCGCTCGCGCTCTGGCCGGAAACGGCGGTCCCTGCGGGGGAGCCGGGGATGCCCGGGCCTGGGTCGGTCCCGCCGCCCCCGTCCGGACCGAAGACGCTGAACTCGTCGACGAGGTAGGCGGGCTGGCCGTACCAGCCGTGCGTGAAGACGGTGACCTGGGTGGTGTTCGGGCCGGTGGAGAAGGTGGTGGAGAGCTTCTGCCAGCCGGAGCCGGACCCGGGGGTCCAGGTGGAGACGTCCTGGGTGCCGGTCCCGGTCGCGCCGAGGTAGACGTAGCTGCCCTGGACCTGGGTGCTCAGCGTGTACGTCGAGTTCGGCTTGACCGTGACGGTCTGGCTGCAGCGCGCGTTGTCGGACCCGGCCGGGGTGGCCCGGAGGGCGCCGGCCCCGGCGTGCACCGGGGAGGAGACGACGGCGCCGCTCCCGCCGGAACAGGACCAGTTGGCGAGCCCGGACTCGAAGCCCCCGTTGCGGGCGACGTTGATGTCCGCGGCTTGCGCGGTACCGGCGGCGAGGGCGGTCAGGCCGCCCGCGGTGAGCGTGGCGGCGCCCAGCAGGGCGAGGGAGCGTATGCGGTTCACGTGGGCTCCGGTGGGGGGAGTGAAGGGGTGGGGAGGGTGCGGGCCGCGTGGGGGAGGGCGACTGAAGGCCTGCGGTGCCAAGTTGGTCCAGACCAATCTCCGTGTCAAGGGTCTTTGCTATCTGGCTTGAAATGGCCGGAGTACCGATCCCTGTTGTCCGGGTTTCCGGCCACCTGTGACACGTGCTCGCGGTACGGGAATCGGCAAGGCCCTGCCCTGCCAGCGGCGACGCGGATATGGTGCTGGAGCAAGGGGGAAGTGCGTCGATCGTTTGCGGTCGCGCAGGGTTCGGGCGTACGCGGCGAGCGGGATGCGCGTGCGCGGGACGGGCGTGGAAGCGCCCACAGGGGCACCGCCCACCGGTAGCTGGGGGCGTACGGGGTGAACAGGGGGACTCGCGTGCCGACCGTCATCGCTGTCACCAGCGCGGACCTGGTACTGCCGGCCCCCGACCGGCACACGCCGGGCGCCGCCGTACTGGACCCGCCCGAGCGGCTCGACCTCGACGGCGCGCTCACCGCGACGGCCGCGCTCCTGGAGCGCCACGGCCACCTCGTCGCCGTCGTGCCGTCCTGGCTGCCCCGCGCCGCCGTCCAGCGGCTGCACACCGTACGGGCCATCCTGGAAACCGACCGGATGGCGCTCCTCGACACCGACCTGCCCCCGCTGGGAACGGCCCTGCTGGTCCGTCAGCTGCGCCAGCTCAGCGTCTTCGACTTCAGCCCCGGGGTCATAGCCTCCGCGGCCCGGCTGCTGTCCCACTACGTCTACGCGGGCGCCCTGCTGGGCTCCGTGGCCAAACTCGACCGGATTCCCGTCGGCCTCAAGGCCCACGCCCGGTCCTGGTCGCCGAGCGCCCAGTTCGCCGTACTCGCCCACCCGGCCCCGCACCTGGCCCGGCTGTCCGGTGCCGGCGGGGGCCGCACCGGCGGCAGCCACGGCGCGGGTCGCGGTGCGGGCCGGGCGAAGGGCTCCGGCGGGGCCGCGGCGGCGCTGCCGGCCGGGCCCGAGTTCGCCACGCACCTCACCTTCGCCCGCGGCCAGCTCGCCTCCGACTGGGTCACGTCCGAACTGGCCCCCGCCTGGCAGGTCCAGGGCGTCATGGAGAACCCGCTCCCGTCCGACTCCGCGGGCTGGTGGGGCACCCCCAAGCTGGTCGAGTTCGCCGCCGGGATCCCGGACCCGTCCGTCCTCTACCAGCTGGTCGCCTCGGTCCGCCGGGAGGAGTGCCGCTGGTGCGGCCTCGAACTCATCGGCGACCGCTGCGGATTCTGCGCCGCGCCGCTCACCGCACCGCCCCCGCCGGCCGAGCCGGCGAGCACCGCCCGCTCCGGACGCTGACCGACCCGACCGCACGAACGAACGAAGAACGGCGAGGTAGTACGGCTCATGAACTCACGCCAGCGCCGCGGCGTCATCCTGCTGCTCCTGTCGGTCCTCTGCGCACTGGGAGCCTTCGCCGGGGTCCTCGTGGTGATCGGCGACGTCAACTCCAAGGTCGGGGCCGAGGTCGTCGCCTACCGCGCCAAGGGGGACATCGCACCGTACAGCCCGCTCACGGCGGGCCAGTTCGAGGAAGTCAGCATCCCCAGGCGCTGGCTGTCCCGGACGGCCGTCACCGACCTCGGCGCGCTCGACAACAAGATCGCGCTCACCACCCTGAAGAAGGGCTCGCTGCTCCAGGCCGACATGTTCGTCGACCGGCCGCAGCTCCAGCCCGGCGAGCAGGAGATCGCCATCATGATCGACGCGGCCACCGGCGTGGCCGGCAAGATCACCTCCGGGGCCAAGGTCAACATCATCGCCACCTTCAAGGGCGCCAAGGACACCGACCCCGCCCGTTCGGTGATCATCGTGGCCAACGCCCGCGTCCTGGGCGTCGGCAAACTCACCGCCCTGGAGAAGAACGCCGACCGCAGCGGACCCGCCGAGGCCGTCCCGATCACCTTCGCCCTCAGCACCAAGGACACCCAGCGCGTCGCGTACGCCGAGTCCTTCGCGGAGCACGTCCGCCTGGCCCTGGTCGCCCCCGGAACCGACTCGGCGCCCAGCCCGAGCGACCGCACGTACACCCTCGACGGGGACAAGTGAGGCCCGGTCCGGGCGAAAGGAGAGCGCAATGACCACACGAATCCTCCCCGCGGTCGGCGACCCGGACGCGGCCCGCGCCATCGGCACGCTCCTCAGCCAGCTCCCCGCCGCCGAGCCCGCCGCCCCCGTGCCCGACTCCACCTCGCTGCTCGACACGCTGGCCCGGATGGCCTCCGAGTCGATCGACGAGCTCCCCGAGGTCGTCCTGGTCCACGAGCGGATCGGCCCGGCCCCGGCCCTGGAGCTCATCCGGGAAGTCGCCCTGCGCTTCCCGGCGGTGGGCGTCGTCCTGGTCTCCTCGGACGCCGGACCGGGCCTCTTCTCCGCCGCGATGGACTCCGGCGCCCGCGGCCTCATCGGGCTGCCGCTCTCCTACGAGGAACTCGCCGCCCGCGTCCAGGCCGCCGCCCAGTGGTCCGTGGGCGTACGCCGCCACCTGGGCCGCAGCCCCGAGGCCTTGACGGGCCCGGGCGGCCGGGTCGTCACCGTCACCGGCGCCAAGGGCGGGGTCGGCGCCACCTTCACCGCCGTCCAGTTCGCCCTGGCCGCGGCCGCCTCGGGGCGGCGCACCGCGCTGGTCGACCTGGACCTCCAGGCCGGGGACGTGGGCTCGTACCTCGACGTGCAGTTCCGCCGCTCCATCGCCGACCTGGCCGGCATCCAGGACATCTCCCCGCGCGTCCTCCAGGACGCGGTCTACGACGACCGCACCGGCCTGGCCCTGCTGCTGGCGCCCGCGGACGGCGAACGGGGCGAGGAGGTCGACGACCGGGCCGCCCGGCACGTCATCGCCGCCCTGCGCGGCCGCTACGAGCTCGTCGTCGTCGACTGCGGCACCCAGATGACGGGCGCGAACGCCGCCGCCGTGGAGATGGCCGACGTCGCCGTCCTGGTCACCACCCCGGACGTGGTCGCCGTACGGGCCGCCAAGCGGATGGTGCGGATGTGGGAGCGGCTCCAGGTGCGCAAGGCGGAGGACACCGCGATGGTCGTCAACCGGTGGAGCAAGCACACCGAGATCCAGGCCGCCCTGATCGAGAAGATCACCAAGACCCGCGCCACCCGGACCCCGGTCCCGGCGGCGTTCAAGGAACTCCAGGCGGTGGTCGACGCGGGCCGCGTCCAGGACCTCGACAACCGCTCCACGGTCAAGCAGGCCCTGTGGACGCTCGCCGGCGAGCTGGGCCTCCTCTCCGTCCCCGACGACCCGGCGCAGCCCCCCGGCGGCGCCCTGGCGGTCCGCGCGGCGGGCCCGGTGGCGCGGCTGCGCCGCGGCCGGGAGGGCTGAACGGTGGCCGCCCGGAGAGGCACGCGCGCGCGGGGCGGGGACCGCGGCCAGGTGGCCGTGGAGTTCGTCGGCACGGTCCCGCTGATCCTGCTGCTCGTGGCGGCGGTGTGGGAGTGCGTACTGATCGGGTACGCGTTCTCCCTGGCGGGCAACGCGGCGGACGAGGCGGCCCGGGCGGGGGCGGTGACGGGCGACGCGGCGTGCGTGGCGGCGGCGGGTGAACACATCTCCGCCGCCTGGAACATGGCCGTCCCCGAATGCGGGAAGGCGGGGGACATCTACAAGGCGACGGTCACCCTCCAGATACCCGTGCTGTTCCCCGGACTCAGCTTCGGCGGGATCACCGGCACTGCGGGAGCGGCGATGGAGAGGGGGAACTGACGTGGACAGGCGACGCGTGCGCTCTGACCGGGGCCAAGTAGCGCTGGAATACATCGGTTTCGTGCCGATCCTGCTGTTCGTCGCGCTCTGCGGAATCCAGCTCGGCTGGATCGCCTACGTCCACGAGCAGGCCGACACGGCCGCCCGTACGGCGGCCCGCGTCGAGGCCCGCCACGGCAGCGGCGGCGCGTCCGCCGGCGCGGCGGCCGTCAAGGCGAGCCTCGCCCCGACCGTCGAGGTGACCAAGGGCGCCGACGCCGTCACCGCCGTGGTGACCATAAAGATCAACTCGCTCGTTCCCGGACTCGCCGTCCCGGACGCCAGGGCCACCGCCGTCATGCCCAATGACGACCCGACGCTCCCGAAGGGCCCCTGACCATGAGCCTGCGCTCCCGGGTCAACACCCCCGACGACCGCCACGGCCCCCGCGAGGACGGCCGGCTCGTCTCCTCCTACCGCGCCAAGCTGCTGGAGGAGATCGACCTCGCCGAGATGTCGGCGCTCGCGCCGGCGGAGCGCCGGGCGCGCCTGGAGCGCGTACTGGGCCACATCATCAGCCGCGAGGGGCCGGTCCTCTCCACCGTCGAGCGCGCCCAGCTGATCCGGCGCGTCGTCGACGAGGCCCTCGGGCTCGGCGTCCTCGAACCGCTGCTGGAGGACGCCTCCATCTCCGAGATCATGGTCAACGGCCCCGACCAGATCTTCGTCGAGCGGGGCGGACGCGTCGAACAGCTCCCGCTGCGCTTCGCCTCGCACGAGCAGCTGATGCAGACCATCGAGCGCATCGTCTCCACCGTCAACCGCCGCGTGGACGAGGCCAATCCGATGGTCGACGCCCGCCTGCCCAGCGGCGAGCGCGTCAACGTCATCATCCCGCCGCTCTCCCTGACCGGCGCCACCCTCACCATCCGCCGCTTCCCGCGCGCCTTCACCCTGCACGAGATGATCGGCCTCGGCTCCCTCGACGAGCAGATGCTCCTGCTCCTGTCCGGACTGGTCCAGGCGAAGATGAACCTGATCGTCTCGGGCGCCACCGGCACCGGCAAGACGACCCTCCTCAACGCCCTCTCCGGGCTGATCCCGGAGGGCGAGCGCGTCATCACCATCGAGGACTCCGCAGAGCTCCAGCTCCAGCAGGCCCACGTCATCCGGCTCGAATCCCGGCCGGCGAACGTCGAGGGCAAGGGCCAGATCACCATCCGCGACCTGGTCCGCAACTCCCTGCGCATGCGCCCCGACCGCATCATCGTCGGCGAGGTCCGCGGCGGCGAGACCCTCGACATGCTCCAGGCCATGTCCACCGGCCACGACGGCTCCCTCGCCACCGTCCACGCGAACAGCGCCGAGGACGCGCTGATGCGCCTGCAGACCCTCGCGTCGATGTCCGAGGTGGAAGTCCCCTTCGAGGCGCTCCAGGACCAGATCAACAGCGCCGTCAACGTCGTCGTCCAGCTCACCCGCTTCGGCGACGGATCCCGCCGCATCACGGAGATCGCCATCCTCGACTCGCACGGCCGCGAACCCTTCCGGATCACCACGGTCTGCCGCTACGTCGCCCAGCCCATGGGAGCCGACGCGCGCGTCCACGGCCGCTTCGAGTACTACCCGCTGCCGCGCCGGATCGCGGACCGCCTCTACATGAACAACCAGCCGATCCCGCAGGCCTTCGGGGTCGCCCTGTCCGACGACCCGCTCACCGCCCGCATCACCCGGACCGCCCTGTGAACCCGACCGTTCTGCTCACCCTCGGCGCCACCCTGCTGGCCTGCCTGTTCGTCATCCTCGGCGTGCACGCGTACGCCGCCGGCCGCGCCCAGCGCGCCGCCCTCGTCGAACGCCTCACGTCGGCCGGCGCACCGGAGCCGACCGGCCGGCACCGCCGCTTCCCCGGAGTGGACCGGAGGCTGCGCCGCACGAAGCTCGGCCGCCGCATCGAGGTCAGGCTGGCGACGACGGGCCTGGACATGACGCCGGGTGAGTTCTTCGTCTACATGCTGCTGGGCGTCGGCGGGGTCTGGCTGATCGCGGCCGCGCTGCTGGCCCCGTTCTTCGGCCCGGTGGCCGGCCTGATCGGGCTCTGGTCGGCGAACGCCTTCCTCACCTGGCAGCGCTCCCGGCGCACCGAGCGGTTCATCAACCAGCTCCCGGAGCTCGCCCGGATCCTGGCCAACGCCACCCAGGCCGGCCTGGCCCTGCGCACCGCCATCGGGATCGCCGCCGACGAGCTGGAGGCCCCGGCGGGCGAGGAACTGGGACGGGTCGCCGACCGGCTCGCCCTCGGCCACTCCATCGACGAGTCCCTCGGCGAACTCGCGGAGCGCCTCCCGTCCCGGGAACTGGTCGTGCTCGTCTCCACGCTCGTCCTGTCCGCCCGCGCGGGCGGCACGATCGTCGAGAGCCTGCGCAACCTCACGGTGACGCTGGAGCAGCGCAAGGAGACCCGCCGCGAGATCCGTACGCAGCTCTCCCAGGTGACCGTGACCGCGTACCTCGTCCCGGCCATCGGACTCGGCTCGCTGCTGCTCGTGGACATGATGATGCCGGGTGCGCTGGACCGGATGACCGGGGCCCTCATCGGGCAGACCGCTGTCCTCGTCGCGCTCGGCCTGTTCACCCTCGGCTTCGTCCTCATCCGCCGCCTGTCCAAGATCGACGTGTGAGGGGGCCGACGTGATCACTGTTCTCCTGGCCCTGCTCGTGGCGGTGTCCGTCCTCGGCGCCTTCCACGGCATCCGGCTCTACCGGGCCGACGTAAAACTCCCCACCGACCTGGCGCTGGCCCTGGAGGTCGGCGCGACGCGCACCACGGCGGTCGGCTCGCTGGTGGACCGGATGGGCATCCGCTGGGCACCGCTGGTCCTGCGCCTGATGGGCCCGAACCGGGTGGCGCGCAAACGCCGCCAGATCGACATGGCGGGCAACCCGGCCGGCCTCACCATCGACCGGTACGCGGCGCGCCGCGCCGTGTACGGACTGCTGGGCGGGCTCGGCGCCTTCTCGATGCTGATCAACGGGCAGCTGGTGGCGGCCCTGCTGATGGTCGCCTTCGGCCTGTTCTGGATCGAGGCCGGCCTCTGGTCGGCCATCCGCGTCCGCCGCGACCACATCGAGCGCACCCTGCCCGACTTCCTGGACGTGCTCGCGGTCGTGGTCAGCGCGGGCCTCGGCTTCCGGCAGGCGCTGGAGCGCGTGGCGCACAAGTACGAGGGCCCGTGGGCGGACGAGATCCGGATCACCCTCCAGCAGATGGACATGGGCGTCAGCCGTCGCCAGGCCTTCGACGAACTGCGCCGGCGCAACGACTCCGAGCAGGTCGCCCAGTTCGTCACCGCGCTGCAACAGGGCGAGGAGCTGGGCTCCCCGATCGTGGAGACCCTCATCGCCATCGCCGACGACATGCGCCGTACGGACGCCCAGAACGCCCGCCGACGCGCGGCACGGGCCGTCCCGAAGGCCACGTTCGCCGTGACGATGTTCATGCTCCCCGGCACGCTCATCCTGCTCGTCTGCGGCTTCGTCTACGGGGCGAACGTCGACTTCGGCGCGCTGCTCGGGGGCGGGTGAACCATGGCGGCACTGGACACCGCACCGGGCGCGGCGCCGCTCGGCGCACGGGCGGGGTGGCGCGCGGCGGCCGCCCGGTGGGCGCGGGGGGCCCGGCTCGTGGGGGAGGCCCGGCTCGCCCCGGAGGCGGCCCGGCCGGGAGGCGGACCGTCGTTCGCGCTCCAGGTCAACGCCCTCCAGGCGCTGTGCCGCCAGGTCTTCGCCTTCCGGCTGGTGATGATCGCCCTGGGCGCGCCGCTGGCACTGGGCCGGACCGCCCCCGGCGGGCCGACATACCTGGTGGGCGCGGCCGTGCTGGTCACCTTCATGCTCTCGTACGCCCTCTTCCGCGACTGGGAGCGCTTCGGCCCGCTGCTGCTGCGGCACCGCTGGCTGCTCGCGCCGGACATGGCGTTCAGCGGGCTGCTGCTGGTGACGGCGACGCCGGAGTCCCCGCTCGGGCTCGTCGCCGTCTGCACCCCGCTGCTCGCCGGCCTGCTCTACGGCTGGCGCGGCTCGGCGCTCTACGCCGCCGTCCAGGCGGTCGCCGTGGCCGCCCTGGCGCACGGGCCGGTCCTGCCGGCCCTGTGCCTCCTGGCGGGCGCGGCGGGGGTGTGCCTGCGCGACCTCCTGTTCCGCTTCGGCGCGGCCGGCCGGGACCTGACCGAGACCCGCGCCCGCCTGGCGGCCGCCGAGGCGGTCCGGGCCGAACGGGAGCACCTGGCACGGGAGATGCACGACTCGGTGGCCAAGACCCTGTACGGGCTGGCCCTGACCGCGGACGCCCTCGCCCGCACCTCCGACCCGGCGGCGGTCCGCCGCCGGGCGGCCCTGCTCGCGGACGCGGCCCGCCGCGCGGCGGCGGAGTCCCGGGAGCTCCTGACGGACCTGCGCCGGGACGGGGACGCGCGCGCGGCCGGTCCGGGAGCGGCGCCGGGCGCCCCGCTCGTGTCCGCGCTCCGCACGCTGCTGCGGTCCGCGACGGAGGAGGGCACGGGCGAACTGAGGGTCACGGGCGTGATGCCGGCCGTCCCGCCCCCGGTGGCCCGGCACCTCGTATCGGTGGCCTCGGAGGCGCTGGAGAACGTACGCCGCCACGCGGACGCGGCCCGCGTGGTGGTGGAACTGGCGACGGGCGGCGCCGAACTCACCCTCACCGTCACCGACGACGGCCGCGGCCTGCCGGCCGGCGGGGCCGACCTCGCCGCCCTGCGAGGCGAGGGCCGCTTCGGCCTGCTCGGCATGGCGGAACGCGCGGCGGCGATCGGAGCCCGCCTCGGGCTCGGCCCGGGCCCGGACGGCCCCGGCACCCGGGTCCGCCTCACCCTTCCGCTGGCCGCCCTGACCCCGGAGGGATGCCCGTGACCCCGACCCGCGTCCTGATCGCCGACGACAACCCGGTCGTCCGGGCGGGCCTGGCCGCGCTCCTGGCCACGACGGAGGACCTGGAGGTCGTCGCCGAGGCCGTGGACGGCCGCGAGGCCCTGGTCCTGACCCGGAGCCACGCCCCGGACGTGGTCCTGCTGGACGTACGGATGCCGGGCGTCGACGGCATCTCGGCCCTGCCCCACCTGGTCCGGCTGGCGCCGGTGCTGATGCTGACGTACAGCCAGGAGACGGACCTGGTACGGGAGGCGCTGCTCCTGGGCGCGGGCGGCTACCTGGTGCACGGCGAGTTCACGTCCGACGACCTGGTCCGCGCGGTCCGCGACGCCCGCGTGGGCCGCGCCCACTTCACGCCGACGGCGGCCAGCGCATTGGTCACCGAGCTCCGGTCCTCTTCGCAACAGCAACGAACTGTGGGACAGTCTTCTGAACGGATCCACAACTCCGTTGTATTCGGCCTGAGTTCCCGGGAGGTGGAGATCATGGACCTGATCGCGTCCGGGATGAACAACCAGCGGATCGCGGCCGCGTGCTTCATCAGTGAGAAGACCGTCAAGAACCACATCAACCGCATCTTCGCCAAGCTCCAGAGCACCACCCGCAGCGAGGCGATAGCCCGCTGGCTGGGAACCGCCCGTCCAGGAGTGACCGGCCATGGGTAGACAGAGTGCGCAGTGGGTCCGTAATTGGGCCCCGGGACCCTTGGTAACGACCGGTGACTCGCCGTACCGTCCGCAAACCAACAGCGGTACCGGCCCGGGAGGGACCCCTCATGTCACACAGCTCGCTGCTGAAGGCGACCGTCGGCGCGAAGATCCGCCTGACCAGCTGGTCGGACACGACGATCACCCGAATCCGCCAACGCCACGCGAACCTCGACCGAGGCCAGACGGCGTTCGAATACCTGGGCATCATCCTGGTGGTGATCGTGATCATCGGCGCGATGATCGGCACGGGAATCGGGCAGCTGATCGTGGACAAGATCAAGGCGCAGGTCGGTCTGATCAAGGCCGGCTGACGCGAACAGTGGGTCTGGGACACGACAGCGATCAAGGGCAGGCCTTCCCCATCTACGTCGTCACGGTGACAGGCCTGCTCTTCGCTGCCTTCGTCTTCTTCGTCGTAGGGCAGGCGTCGGTCACCCGCAGCAATGCCCAAGGGGCGGCCGACGCTGCCGCGCTGGCGGCCGCCAGGGAGATTAGGGACGGGGCACTGTCCGGTCTCGATCTCGTGGCCTTGAAGCCGGAGGACTGGCGGAGAATTCTGGACGGGAAGTTGCTGAAAGACGTGGGTGCGTGCGCAGCGGCGGCTGACTTCGCGTCCCAAAACGACGCCGTGGCCACGTGCGCACCGTCGATCCCGAGCATCACGGTCACGGTGAGGACGAACAGAACGGTTGGCAAATCGGTGGTCCCAGGCACTGACGGAATGCACGGTACTGCCAGCGCTGCCGCTCTGATCGAACCGCGTTGCGAGCTGGGGGCCGTGCCGCGCCCCAGTGCCACGCCCGCACCAAGTGCCAGCGCCACCGGTCCTCCCGGAGGCGGTGGCACACCCACTCCCGCACCGACACCCACCCCGGACGCGATCACCCTGCAGTGCAAGGGCGGCAAGGCCATCGAGATCGACCCACTGAAGCCTGGATCGCTACGCACACTGTCGCGCAATCTGTTCAGTGTGCGACTGGTCGACTGACAGCGAACTAGAGACAAGGAAGCGGCGTACATGAGCATTCGGCACACGGTGAAGGTCCGTGGGGAAGCGGCCGTAGTGGTCGCGGCGGTCTTGGCCCTCACGTTGGCCGGGTGTGGCGGCGGGGACGGCAAGCCGGACTCGAAAGAGCCGGACAAGACGTCCTCCGCGCAGCCTTCGAGCGGCTCTTCCGCGTCGGCGCCCGCAGCGAGCCAAAGTACGACTCCGGTTCAGGTGCTCGCGACGGTGAACGGTGAGAGCGGCATCGTCCTGACGATCAACTCCGTCACGCGTGAGGCGGGCGGCTTCGTGACTGTCAACGGGCAGATCAAGAACACCGGTACGCAGCAGTTCGTCAAGACCGGGGCGTGGCGAGGGGGCGAGCGCGACCTCTCGGGAAGCGGTGAATCCGTGGCGGGAGCGACACTCGTCGACAAGGCCGGCAAGAAGCGCTACTACGTGTTGCGCGACACGGATGGGCGCTGCCTGTGCACCACGGGCGTGGCTGGCATCGATGCAGGTGCAACCGTCCCCTTCTTTGCCCAGTTTCCTGCACCGCCCCCCGCAACCACGGATGTCGACTTCACACTTCCGACGTTCGCAACGGCTGCCGTCAAAATCTCAGGATGATGCCATGACAAAACGCCACCGCACCACAGCCGCCGCGGCCGTAGTCGGTCTCGTCATCGGAGCGGCCCATCTGATCGGCGCCACCGCCGCCCACGCGGACGACGTCAAGCCGTCCGTGCCCCCCGGCACCGAGCCGTCCGCGTCCGCACCCGTCGCCATCGACTCCAACGCCCCCGGGTTGAAGATCCCGCAGGGTGGAACCCTCGCGCCGGTCAAGGTGCTGGACATCGCCGAGGTCGTCGAGGACCTCGGCGGGGAGCAGCGGCGGCAGGAGACCAACCAGACCGTCATGATGGCGCTCCAGTCCGAGGTGCTGTTCCCCGAGAACAGCGCCGTCTTCAACGCGCAGGCCGCCGCCCGGATCCAGGCCATCGCCAACGAGATCAACCAGCAGAAGGCGACCCGCATCCGCGTCTTCGGATTCACCGACGACCAGGGCAGCTACGAGCACGGCCAGGTGCTGTCCAAGCAGCGGGCCGACGCCGTGCAGTCGGAGCTGGCCAAGACGGTGACCGCCCCCGGCATCGTCTACGACGTGCGCGGATACAGCGAGGACTACCCGGTCGCCGACAACAGCACCGAGGAAGGCCAGAAGAAGAACCGCCGCGTGGAGATCACCTTCCCGCGCAGCGAGAAGTAGCGGTCAGCAGCGCCCGCCCCCGGCGGCCCCCGCCCCCCGCCCCCCCCCCCCGCGGGGGGCGCCGGGGGGCCCCGGGGGGCGCGGCCCTCCCGGGGGGGGGGGGGGGCCGGGTGTGGGTGTGCCGGCCGG
>NZ_JBHXSY010000037.1:0-26172 GCF_042715295.1 Streptomyces sp. NPDC058701
TGTGGGAAAGCCCCGCACCTTATGGTGCGGGGCTTTTCTGCGTTCCGGACCGGTTTTGGGGCGCCGGAACGGGCCCCGGTGTGTCGCGGGGCCCGCCGTGTGTACGGGTTGTTCAGAGGCGGCCGGCGGCCTTGAGGGAGAGATAGGCGTCGGCCAGGGACGGGGCGAGGGTGTCCGGGGTGGCGTCGACGACGTGGACGCCGTGGCGGGTCAGCTGGTCCGCCGTGCGGCGGCGCTGGGCCTGGGACTGGGTGCCGGCCGCGGCTTCGTAGACCGCATCGATGTCGCCGCGGGCCGTCGTCATGGCGGCGACGTGCGGATCGGCGACCGAGGCCAGCAGCACCGTGTGGCGCTGGGTCAGGCGGGGGAGGAGCGGGAGCAGGCCCTCTTCGATCGGGGCTGCGTCCAGACTCGTCAGGAGGACCACCAGGGAGCGGCGCGGGGCGGTGCGCAGGATGGTGGAGACCAGGCTGCGGGAGTCCGTCTCGACGAGCTCCGGTTCCAGCGGGGCCATCGCGTTCACGAAAGCGGGCAGGGTGTCCGCCGCGGCACGGCCCTGGACCTGCGCGCGGATCCGCCGGTCGTGGGCCAGGAGGTCCACGCGGTCGCCGGCGCGGGTCGCGAGGGCTGCGAGCAGCAGGGCCGCGTCCATCGCCGAGTCCAGGCGGGGGGCGTCGCCGACGCGGCCCGCCGAGGTGCGGCCGGTGTCCAGGCAGATGAGGATGTGTCGGTCGCGTTCGGGGCGCCAGGTGCGGACCGCCACCTTGTTCTGCCGGGCCGTGGCCCGCCAGTCGATCGAGCGGGTGTCGTCGCCCGGCACGTAGTCGCGCAGGCTGTCGAACTCGGTGCCCTCGCCGCGGGTCAGCACGCTCGTACGGCCGTCCAGTTCGCGCAGGCGCGCGAGGCGGGACGGGAGGTGCTTGCGGCTCGTGAACGGGGGGAGGACCCGGACCGTCCACGGGAGCACGTGGGTGCCCTGGCGGGAGAGCAAGCCCAGCGGTCCGTAGGAACGGATGGTGACGCGGTCGGACCGGCGGTCGCCGCGGCGGGTGGGCAGCAGGCGGGTGGTCAGGCGGCGGCGTTCGCCGGCCGGGATCACGACCGTGTGCCGGGAGGCGGCCTGCTCGGTGCCGGGGAGCCAGCTGCTGGGGGGCCAGGCGTCGCGGACGCGGGCCCGGAGCGTGCGGCCGCCGGGGTTGGTGACGGTGAGGTGGACGTCCGCCGGTTCGCCCAGGCGTACCGAGGTGTCCCCGGAGCGGGTCAGGGCGAGGGTGCGGACCGGAGCGGCGAGGGCGCAGTCGACCGCGCAGGCCAGGGCGAGGGTCCCGTTCACCGCGAGCATCCCCGTCCAGCTCGGTTCGAGGATGCCGACGGGGATGCTGCCGAGGGCCGCCAGGAGGGCGGCGCGTCCGGTGAGGGCCATCAGCGGGGGACGGGGACGTGGGAGAGGATCGCCGTGATGACGGCGTCGGCCGTGACCCCCTCCATCTCCGCTTCGGGGCGCAGCTGGACGCGGTGGCGCAGGGTCGGGAGGGCGAGTGCCTTCACGTCGTCGGGGGTGACGTAGTCGCGGCCGGTGAGCCAGGCCCACGCGCGGGCGGTGGCCAGCAGGGCGGTCGCCCCGCGGGGGGAGACGCCGAGGGTCAGCGACGGGGACTCGCGGGTGGCGCGGCACACGTCGACGACGTACGCGGCGATCTCCGGGGAGATCGTGACGCGGGCGACGGCCTCGCGGGCGGCATCGAGTTCCTTCGGGCCGGCGACCCGGCGCAGGCCAGCGCCGGCCAGGTCGCGCGGGTCGAAGCCGGCCGCGTGGCGGGTCAGTACGCCGATCTCGTCCTCGCGGGAGGGGAGGGGCACGGTGAGCTTGAGGAGGAAGCGGTCCAGCTGGGCTTCCGGGAGGGGGTAGGTGCCCTCGTACTCCACCGGGTTCATGGTGGCCGCGACGAGGAAGGGTTCAGGGAGGGGGCGCGGGGTGCCGTCGACGCTGACCTGGCGCTCCTCCATCGCTTCGAGGAGCGAGGACTGCGTCTTGGGGGGCGTGCGGTTGATCTCGTCCGCGAGGAACAGGTTGGTGAAGACCGGGCCGTTCTGGAAGGAGAACTCGGCGGTCCGGGCGTCGTAGACGAGGGAGCCGGTGACATCGCTCGGCATCAGGTCCGGGGTGAACTGGACGCGCTTGGTGTCGAGTTCGAGGGACGCGGCGAGGGCCCGTACGAGGAGGGTCTTCGCGACGCCGGGGACGCCTTCGAGGAGGACGTGGCCGCGGCACAGGAGCGCGACGACCAGACCGGTGACGGCGGAGTCCTGCCCGACCACGGCCTTGCCGATCTCGGTGCGGAGCGCTTCGAGGGAAGCGCGGGCGCTGTCCGCGGTCGGGGCCGGGGACTCGGTGGCCGGGTACGTCATGACGTACGGACCTCTCTTTCGAGGGCGTCGAGGTGGTCGGCGAGCGCGACGAGGGCCGCGTCGTCGGAAGGGGTGGTGCCGAAGAGGAGGGCGGTCACGTCGCCGGACGCCGAAGTGCCGGTGAGGCGGGCGGAGACGGCGGAGACGAGGGACGCGGGGTCGTGGGCGCGGGTGGGCGGTACGCCGACCAGCGCGGCCAGGCGCTCGCGGGTGGCGGCGCGCAGTACGGTCGCGGCGCGGTCGCGGGCGTCGGCCTTGCGGTACAGGCGGGCGCGGCCCTCGGTGGCCTCGGAGGCGCGGATCGCGACGGGCAGCCGCTCGGTGACGAGCGGGCCGAGGCGGCGGGCGCGCCAGAGGGCGGCGAGGACGCCGGCGACGAGGAGTTGGAGCAGGGCCCAGGACCAGCCGGCGGGGATGAGGTCGAAGAGGCTCTGCTCCTCGGCGTCGGGGGCGGTGTCCGGGTCGCTGTCCGCGAGGGACGGCAGGTACCAGACGAGTTCCGGGCGGGAGCCGAGGAGTTGGAGGGCGAGGGAGGCGTTGCCCTCCTTCGCGAGGCTCTGGTTCAGCAGCGGGGTCTCGGTGCCCAGGAGGACGGTGTCGCCGCCGGTCCGGCCGGAGGGGACGAGGAGGAGGGTGGGGTGGCCGCCGCTGGGGTAGCAGGCGGTGGCCCCGGGGAGGGTGGTGTAGCGCAGGCCCGTGCCGGTCGTGGCGCGGCCCGCGGAGGTGGCGGCCGGCAGGGTGCAATCCGGGGCCAGGACGTCGGGGTGGGCGCTGCCCCGGGACCGCACGCCGGGGGCCAGGAGGGGGAGGCTCGGCTCGGACGGGGCGAGGAGGACGGTGCGGCCGCCGGAGAGGTCCATGGCCGAGCGGACGGCGCTGCGTTGGGTGGCGCCGAGGCGGTCCGGGGAGGTGACCAGGAGGGTCGTGCCGGGGCCGGCCGCGGCGGCGGCCTCACGGGCGGTGGTGACGACGCGGGTGGTCACGCCGCGCTCCTCGAGGAGCGCGGCGACGGCGCGGCTGCCGGAGGGGTCGGCGGAGCGGGGGTCGAGGTGGCCGTGGCGGCTGCCCGAGCTCAGGACGGCCATCACGGCGGCGCCGGTGACGAGCACGGCCAGGACGGCGAGGCCGTTGCGTACGCGCCGCCGCCGGGGCAGTCGGCGGGGCGCGGCCGTGGTCCCGGTGAGGGGCGGCGTGCCGTCGTCGCCGGGAGCGGGGGCGACGGCCGTCGCCGCGGCCGGGGTGGTGGCGGCCCAGGCGGCGCCCGGGCCCGGTGCGGCGGGGCGGGATGCGGGGCGGGTGGGTCCGGGGCCGGAGGGCCCGCCGGTGGAATCGGCCGCTCCGCGGGCGGCCCCGGCGGGGGTGCCCTGCGTAAGGGAGGCCGCCGGGGCGGGAGTTCGGGGGGACGGCGCAGGCGCGGGAGCGGGCCGGTCGGGCTGCGCGGTCTCTGCGGCCGGGGGGCCGGGGGTCCTCGGGTCGGCGGGGGGTGCGGTCGCCGGGGCGGGGGTGCCGGGGGCCGGTGCTGCGGGGCCCGCCGGGTCTGCGGCCGAGGCGGTGCCGGGGGCGGTCGGGCCGGGGGTGCCGGCGGGGTCCGGGGTGGGGCCGGTCATGCGGTGGGTCCCGTCAGGAGCGGCTTGGCGCGGTCCAGGGCGGTGTCGAGGGCGCGCAGGCGGGCGTACGCGTCGGCGTCGGCGGTGCGGCCGCCGTAGGTGACGTCGTCGAAGGCGCGGGCGGCTGCGCGCAGTTCGGCGGTGTGGCCGGGGAGGGAGGCGGCGGCCTCGGCGGCGGCCTCGTCGGCCGTGCGGCCGGGGCGCGGGTCGAGGAGGGTGCGTTCCTCCAGGGAGCGGACGACGGCGCGCATCCGCTCCTGGACGGCCTCGTTCCAGCGGCCGGCGGCGGCGTGGGCCTCGGCGGCCGTGCGGTGGTCGTCGGCGCTGCGGACGCCGTCGTGGAAGAGGCTGCCCGGGCCCGCGAGGCTCCGGCGGGGGGAGCCGAGGCGCCACCACAGGGCGGCGACGGCCAGGGCGACGGCCACGACGATCACGAGGAGGCCGAGGGGGCCGCCCGGGGCGGCCCCGGCGGCCGCGTCGAACAGGTCGGCGATCCACCGCAGGGCCTTGGCCAGGGCACGGTCCAGGAGGCTCGGGTCGTTCTCGTGGTACTGCGGCTTGGACAGCTCGCGCTCGGCCGCCTCCCGGCCGGCGTCGCGCGTCACCGGTGGTGTCTCCGCGCCCGGCAGGAGCGGTGCGGCGTGGCTGATGAGGCCCCCCGTACTCATCATCGGTGGATCAGCCTCCGGTCGCGCCGTGGCCGTAGTTCTCCACACCGGCGGCCCGGGCGAGCTCCAGGTCGAGGGCCTCGCGCCGGATGCGCTGGTCCACGTACAGGAGGACGGTGACGCCGGACTGCATCGGCATGGTGATCGTCTGGGCGATGATCAGGCCGACGGCCGAGAAGATCAGCGCGCCCCAGGTGGTGCCGGCGCTGCCGTCCGTCAGGCCGGTCATGCCGGTGCCGGAGGCGAGGACGCCGATGAGCGTCAACGGCATCACGATGATCATCGAGACGAAGAAGACGATCAGCACGGTGAGCGCCGTGATGCCGAAGATGCGCCACCAGGAGCCCTTGACGAGCTTCCAGGAGCGGCCGAACGCGGTGAAGATGCCGCTCTTCTCCAGCATCAGGACGGGCGAGGCCAGGCTGAAGGCGATCCACAGCCAGACGGCGAGCACCATCCAGGCGAGCCCGCCGACGAGGGCCAGGCCGACGCTGCCGCCCAGGATCGGGGGCAGCAGCAGGACGGCGCCGAGCAGGGACAGGCCGATGCCCAGCAGCAGGGTCAGCCCGATGAGGCGGAGCAACTGGGGGCGGGCGTCGCGCCAGGCTTCGGAGACGGTGGAGCCCTGGCCGAGGATCGCGCGGCTGAAGATCATCGTGAGCATGGCGGTGACGACGACGGTGCCCAGGAACTCGATGAGCTTGGTCGCCACCGTGATCGACAGGCCGCTGCCGAGGCCGTTGACCAGCTCTTCCGGAGTCGGGGTCTCGCTTATGGAGACCGCGAGGTCCGCGAGCAGGAGCTTCTGTACGAGGATGCTGATCACCTGTACGACGGTGGCCACGACCAGCGTGATCGGCAGGACCGAGCGCCAGTGGGACCGCATCGTGCTGACCGCGCCGTCGAGGATCTCGCCGAGGCCGAGCGGGCGCAGCGGGATCACCCCGGGCTTGGCGGCCGGGGGCTTGCCCCACGGGCCGGGGCCGCCGGGGTAGCCGTACGGGCCGCTGTACTGGCCGCCCTGCTGCTGGCCGTACGATCCCCAGCCCTGGCCCGGCTGGGGCTGCTGGGGCGGCGCCGGAGGGGCGCCCTGGCCGGCGGCCGGGCTCGACCACTGGCCGGGCGGCGGCTGCTGGGCGGACCACTTGGGGTCGCCCGTGGCCGGCTGGTCGGCGGGTGCGCCCTGCCGCTCACCGTCGGACGGGGAGGATCCGGGCGTAGCCCAGCCCGGAGAGTCGTTCATCGTCGCTCCTTCACGTGCACCTGCTGGGGCGGGGGCGCTGGTCGCTGCCATCGTGCCACGTGGGACCTCCGAACGGACCGGCCGTCCCCCCGGATCTCCGGCAGCCCGTACCTTCAATTGTCACCCGGATCCCGGGCAGACTGGTCGGGCTGATCCCCACGCAGGTCCGAGGGGCGATTTCCAGCCCTTTTGGCTGTGGGACAGCTCACCGCCTGGTAACGATTAGCTAATGGGATGATGTCAACCATGAAGGGACGCGTCCTTGTCGTCGACGACGACACCGCGCTGGCCGAGATGCTCGGCATTGTGCTGCGTGGAGAAGGTTTTGAGCCGTCGTTCGTAGCGGACGGTGACAAGGCACTTGCTGCCTTCCGGGAGGCGAAGCCGGACCTCGTGCTGCTGGACCTCATGCTGCCCGGACGGGACGGCATAGAGGTGTGCCGGCTGATCCGGGCCGAGTCCGGCGTGCCGATCGTCATGCTCACCGCCAAGAGCGACACGGTGGACGTGGTCGTGGGCCTGGAGTCCGGGGCCGACGACTACATCGTGAAGCCGTTCAAACCGAAGGAGCTGGTGGCACGCATCCGGGCCCGCCTGCGCAGGTCGGAAGAGCCCGCGCCGGAGCAGCTGGCCATCGGTGACCTGGTGATCGACGTGGCCGGGCACTCGGTCAAGCGCGAGGGCGCCTCGATCGCCCTGACCCCGCTGGAGTTCGACCTGCTGGTCGCGCTCGCCCGCAAGCCCTGGCAGGTGTTCACCCGCGAGGTGCTGCTGGAGCAGGTCTGGGGCTACCGGCACGCCGCCGACACCCGTCTGGTGAACGTGCACGTGCAGCGGCTGCGCTCCAAGGTCGAGAAGGACCCGGAGCGCCCCGAGATCGTCGTGACGGTCCGCGGTGTCGGCTACAAGGCCGGACCGAGCTGACGTGCAGCCCGGCAAGACCCGCGGCGGCTCCCGCAGGGGGCCCCTGCGGGGAGGCCGGCTGCTCCAGGACGGAGCGCCGGGCGGCCCCCTGCTGCGGCTGTGCGTACGCCTCGTACGCCGGCCGGTGCTTCCGGCTGTCCGGCTGTGGCGGCGCAACATCCAGCTCCGGGTGGTCGCGGCCACTCTGCTGATGTCGCTCTCCGTGGTCCTGGCACTCGGTTTCGTCGTCATCGCGTCGGTCAGCAAGGGCCTCCTCGACGCCAAGGAGGAGGCCGCGCAGAGCCAGGCCGCGGGAGGGTTCGCGGTCGCACAGGAGAAGGCCAACGCCCCCGCGACGGTGGACGGGCCCGACGCCGCCGACAGCCGGGGCGGGATGGACGCCAGCACCTGGATGAACTCCCTGGTCAAACAGCTGGCCAGTGGCGGCCAGACCGCCTTCGAGGTCGTCGCGCTCGGAGCGGGCACGGGGGACGAGGCCCAGCCGGGCGCCCAGGGCGTCCGCGGCGCCCGCGCCTCCGGCAACGTGGACCCGACCGCGAGCGTCCCGCTCGCGCTGCGCCGGGAGGTCAACGACGGCACCGGCACCTTCAAGACCTTCTCCGAGATCCGGTACACCGCCGGGGCCGGGGGCAAGCCGCCCGGGCCCGCGCTGGTCGTGGGCAAGCGCCTCACCGACGTCAAGGGCGACCCGTACGACCTGTACTACCTCTTCCCGCTCACGCAGGAGGAGGAGTCCCTCAACCTGGTCAAGAGCACCATCGCCACCGCCGGCCTGTTCGTCGTGGTGCTGCTGAGCGCCATCGCCTGGCTCGTCGTGCGGCAGATCGTGACCCCCGTGCGGATGGCCGCCGGGATCGCCGAGCGGCTGTCCGCGGGCCGGCTCCAGGAGCGGATGAAGGTCACCGGCGAGGACGACATCGCCCGTCTGGGCGAAGCCTTCAACAAAATGGCGCAGAACCTCCAGAACAAGATCCAGCAGCTGGAGGAGCTGTCGAGGATGCAGCGCCGCTTCGTCTCGGACGTCTCGCACGAGCTGCGGACCCCGCTGACGACGGTGCGGATGGCCGCCGACGTCATCCACGACGCCCGGGTCGACTTCGACCCGGTCACCGCGCGCTCCGCGGAACTCCTCGCCGGCCAGCTCGACCGCTTCGAGTCGCTTCTCGCCGACCTGCTGGAGATCAGCCGGTTCGACGCGGGCGCCGCGGCTCTGGAGGCCGAGCCGATCGACCTGCGGGACGTGGTGCGCCGCGTCCTCGACGGGGCGGAGCCGCTCGCCGAACACAAGAAGACCCGGATCCGGGTCCTCGGTGACACCCAGCCCGTCATCGCCGAGGCCGACGCCCGGCGCGTGGAGCGGGTGCTGCGCAACCTCGTCGTCAACGCCGTGGAGCACGGCGAGGGCCGTGACGTGGTGGTCCGGCTCGCCTCCGCGGGCGGCGCCGTCGCCGTCGCGGTACGGGACTACGGCGTCGGTCTCAAGCCCGGCGAGGCCACCCGGGTCTTCAACCGCTTCTGGCGGGCCGACCCGGCGCGGGCCCGCACGACCGGCGGTACGGGCCTGGGCCTGTCCATCGCCGTCGAGGACGCCCGGCTGCACGGCGGCTGGCTCCAGGCCTGGGGCGAGCCGGGCGGCGGCTCGCAGTTCCGCCTGACCCTGCCGCGCACCGCCGACGAGCCGCTGCGGGGCTCGCCCATCCCGCTGGAGCCGGAGGACTCGCGGGCCAACCGGGCCAGGGCCGCCGCCGAGGCCGCGGGCAGCGCCGCGGACCGCCGGCAGCCGGAGGGGCCCGACCGGTCGCCGATACCGCCGCGGTCGGCGGTCGCCGGAGCGCTGCCCGTACCCGCCGACCCGACGGCCCTGCCGGGCAGCGGGGCCCGGGTCGTGGCCCGGCCCGCCGAGCAGGCACCACAGGAGGACCGAACCGATGGACCCTGAGCCCGAGCCGACCAGCACGCGCGCGGGGAGCGCGCCGGGGCGCGGACGGCGGCGGAGCACCGTGCGGGCGTGCGCCCTGGGTACGGCCGTACTGCTGCTGGCGGGCTGCGCCTCGATGCCGGACCGCGGCGAGATCCGCCCGGTGCGGGCCTCGCAGGGCGTCGACTCGCAGGTCCGGGTGTTCGGCGTACCGCCCGCGGACCGGGCCAGCCCGGCCGACATCGTCGACGGCTTCCTGGAGGCCCTGACCGGCGACGACCCGCAGCTGGAGACGGCCCGCAAGTACCTCACGGAGACCGCGGCGGAGAGCTGGAAGCCCGGCTCGGCCGTCACCGTGCTCTCCTCGGGCCTCGACCGGTTCGCGGTCAAGGGCGAGAAGGAGCCCGACGGGGCCCGCTGGAAGGTCACCGGCAAGAAGCTCGCCACGGTCGACGAGCGCAGCGCGTACCAGCCGGAGACGGGGGGCGGATCGTACGAGGAGTTCCTCCAGCTCGTCCAGGTCGACAAGCAGTGGCGGATCGCGACGCCGCCCAGCAGCCTGGTCCTCAGCGAGTCCGACTTCCAGCGCATCTACATGCCCGTGAACAAGTACTACTTCGCGGGCGGCACGCTCGTCGCCGACCCGGTGTACGTGCGCCAGCGAAGCGACCCCGATTCGCGGATGGACCCCACCACGCAGACGGTGCAGTCGCTGCTCGCGGGGCCGTCCAAGTGGCTCGGGCCGGTCGTCGAGTCGAGCTTCCCCACGGGTACGGAGCTCCGCGAGGGCACCAAGTCCCTCTCGTACGACGGGCAGAACACGCTGCGCGTGCCGCTCAACGCGAAGGCCGACAACGTCGCGCAGCCGCAGTGCCAGAAGATGGCCACCCAACTCCTTTACACCGTGAAGGACCTGACGGCGTCGCGGCCCGAACGGGTGGAGCTGCTGCGCTCGGACGGCAAGACCCCGCAGTGCGCGGTCACCGAGGTGGCCGCGGCCGCGATCGCCAACCGGCCGCGGACGCCGGTCTACCAGTACTACGTGGACGCGGAGAGCCACCTCGTCCGGATGAACCTCGACGTCACCAACGAGGACCAGCAGTACCGCCCGGAGGCGGTGCCCGGCCCGCTGGCCGGGACCCCCGCGTTCAAAGTCGGCTCGGCGGCGGTGACGTACGACGAGCGGCGCGCGGCCGTGGTGTCCGAGGACGGGCACGGGCTGTACGTGGTGCCGCTGGTCGGGTCCGGGGCGATGCCGCAGCCGCTGCCGGTCGGCCGGGGTGCCAAGTCGCAGCTGACGGCGCCGAGCTGGGACGCGGCCGGGGACCTGTGGGTCGCCGACCAGGACCCGCAGGCCCCGGGGTTGTGGCGGGTGCCCGGCGGGGTCGGCGCCCCCCAGAAGGTGGAGGTGTCCGGGCTCGACGGCGGGACGGTGACCTCCCTGAAGGCCTCGCCCGACGGGGTGCGGATCGCGCTGCTCGTGCAGAAGAACGGCCGCAAGAACCTCTGGGTGGGGCGGGTCGAGCGGTCCGACGCCTCGACCGCCTCGGCGGTGTCGGTGCGCGAGCTGCGCCCGGCCGCCCCGCAGATGGCGGACGTGACGGCGATGAGCTGGGCCCCGCGGGGCCGGCTGCTGGTGGTGGGCCGGGAGAGCGGCGGGGTCGACCAGGCCCGCTACATGCTGGCGGACGGCTCGATGGTCGCGGCGAGCCTGCCGGGGGCCACGGAGCTGATGGCGGTCGCGGTGGCCGTGTCGGAGGAGGACGAGGCGAAGCCGAAGCCGGTGCTGGCGTACTCGAAGGAGGACGGGATCGTGTGGCTGCCGCCGGGTGCGCAGTGGCGTACGGCGGCAGCGGGCGGCCGGTCCCCGGTGTACCCGGGCTGAGGCGGCCGGAGCGTCGCTCATCCACCCCAGCTGACCTGCGCTTTCGCCGGTTGTCCACAGGGGTGGCGGGGGGTGTACCGGCCCGGCACAGTGGAGCGCATGCGGGAGTGGTGGCGGGAGCTCGCCGGGCTGGTCCTGCCGGTCGACTGTGCCGGCTGCGGGGCCGCGCGGGTGCTGGTGTGCGCGGACTGCGGGGACGCGCTCGGCGGGGCCGGGGCGGGGTCCGTACGGCCGTCTCCGTGCCCGGAGGGCTTGCCGGTGGTGCATGCCGCCGCCGCGTACGCCGGGGGCGTACGGCAGGTCCTGCTGGCGCACAAGGAGCGCGGGGCGCTGCCGCTGGCCGGCGTGCTCGGCGGGGCCCTCGCCGCGGCGGTGCTGGCGGGTCACGGCGGGGCGGCGGCCGGCCGGGCCGGGGGCACGGCCGGGGGCGGGGCGGGGGAGCTGGTCCTGGTGCCGGTTCCGTCGGCCCGGCACCGGGTCCGCGCGCGCGGGCACGATCCGGCGCGCAGGATCGCGCTGGCGGCGGCCGGGCGGTTGCGGCGGTCCGGGGTCCCGGCGCGCGTGGCCCCCGTACTGCGGCTGCGGCGGGCGGTGGCCGACCAGGCCGGGCTGGGGGCCGGGCAGCGCCGGGAGAACCTCGCGGGGGCCCTGGGCGTGTGCCGGGACGGGGGGCGGCTGACGGCAGGGGCGGCGCGGCTCGTGCTCGTGGACGACCTGATCACCACCGGGGCGACGCTGGCGGAGGCGGCCCGGGCGGTGCGCTCGGCGGGGCTGGCGCGGGGCGCGGATCCGGTGGCGGCGGTGGTGGCGGCGCCCGCCGGGGCCTTCGGCCCGAACCGGTCGGGAACCCGTACAGAGCAAAAATCTCGCGAATAGATTTGGAACCGGAGGGGAAGGCGCATCGTTGCAGGTAGTAAGAGTGACCAGTCACCTGAACGGAGGTACGTTCCGGTAGCGGGTGCCGACAACCGTCATAGAGAGATATGTTCGGTTGTGAGGAACTGGCGAACCTTGGGCCCCACGCATCGGATCGCACGTTTCGGAATTCTTCGTGTCAGGAGGCTGTCTCTCGACTCCGAAGTCGGTGGGGTGTAGATCTTGCCGATGGGGGAGGAGGAGGTGAAAGTCGCCAAGTCCGAGGCTCCGGTGAACACCGGAGTCTGGTGCGAAAGGGAGACGCTTCGCCCCACGAGGCGGAGCTATCCGGGAACGGAGTTCTGCGTGGACATCGTCGTCAAGGGCCGCAAGACCGAGGTGCCCGACCGGTTCCGCAAGCACGTGGCCGAGAAGCTGAATCCGGAGCGGATCCAGAAGCTCGACGCCAAGGTGATCAGCTTGGACGTCGAGGTGTCCAAGGAGCACAACCCGCGGCAGGCCGACCGTTCCGACCGCGTGGAGATCACCCTGCGTTCGCGGGGCCCGGTGATCCGGGCGGAGGCCGCGGCCGCCGACGCGTACGCGGCGCTGGACCTCGCTCAGGACAAGCTGGAGGCCCGGCTGCGCAAGCAGCACGACAAGCGCAACACGCGCCGCGGCAGTGGCCGCATCCCGGCGGCGGAGGTCGCCGACGTGGTGCCGAACGCCGCGACCCTGAACGGGAACGGCGAACTGGTCGCAGACGAGAAGGCGGACGCGATTCCGACCACCCGGATCGGATCGCTGGAGGTGCAGGGCGAAGGCCCGCTCATCGTCCGTGAGAAGACCCACTCGGCCTCGCCGATGTCGCTCGACCAGGCTCTGTACGAGATGGAGTTGGTCGGCCACGACTTCTATCTGTTCGTCGACTCCGAAACCAAGATGCCCAGCGTCGTCTACCGACGTCATGCGTACGACTACGGCATCATCCACCTGAACCCCGACGGTGCCTCCAGCGAGGACGAGTCCGGCGCCGGCGCCGGCGGAGCGCTCGGCGGCTGAGCACGTACGTCACCCCGGTGCCCCCGGCGGACGCGAGAGCGCCCGGCGGGGGCACCCGTACGACGGGTATGCGCCAGGCAGTGGCCGACAGTCCCCCCGCGCCGTGGTGCGGGCATGGAATCATGGCGGGCAGTCAACCGGAGGCAGTCTCCGTCCGGTTGGACCAGCAGCTCAGCACATGCAGGGGGAGGAACGATGGCGGACAGCTTCGGGCCGGTGCGCGGTGACGACGGTGCGGTCTGCCGGGTGGCGGACGCGGCGGAGCCGGCCCGGGAGCCCATCCGGGTGCTCGTGGTCGACGACCACGCCCTCTTCCGGCGCGGGCTGGAGATCGTCCTCGCGCAGGAGGAGGACATCCAGGTCGTCGGCGAGGCCGGGGACGGCGCGGAGGCCGTGGACAAGGCGGCGGACCTGCTGCCGGACATCGTGCTGATGGACGTGCGGATGCCGCGGCGCGGCGGGATCGAGGCGTGCACGTCGATCAAGGAGGTGGCGCCCTCCGCGAAGATCATCATGTTGACGATCAGCGACGAGGAGGCGGACCTCTACGAAGCGATCAAGGCGGGTGCGACCGGGTACCTCCTGAAGGAGATCTCGACGGACGAGGTGGCCACCGCGATCCGCGCGGTCGCGGACGGGCAGTCGCAGATCAGTCCGTCGATGGCGTCGAAGCTGCTGACCGAGTTCAAGTCGATGATCCAGCGCACCGACGAGCGGCGTCTGGTGCCCGCGCCGCGGCTGACGGACCGGGAGCTGGAAGTCCTGAAGCTGGTGGCCACGGGGATGAACAACCGGGACATCGCCAAGGAGCTGTTCATCTCCGAGAACACCGTCAAGAACCACGTCCGCAACATCCTGGAGAAGCTGCAGCTGCACTCCAGGATGGAGGCCGTGGTCTACGCGATGCGCGAGAAGATCCTCGAAATCCGTTAGACCGGCCGGGCCCGGCCGAGACCGGGCCCCCGCCGTCAACCCCTGAGGGCGAGTTCCGCCGTGACGGCCGCCGCCTCCGCCGGGGTCCGCGCGCGCTCGACGCGCACCTCCTCGCACCCCACCCAGCGGGCCGCCTCCCACAGGGCCTCGGCCATCGCGCCGGCCGCCGCCGGGGTCTGGAGCGAGAGCTGGCGGGCGACCAGGGTGCGGCCCTCACGGGCCGGGTCGACGCGGCCCCGCAGGTGCCCGCCCGCCAGCAGCGGCATCGCGAAGTACCCGTGGATCCGCTTCGGCTTGGGGACGTACGCCTCCAGGCGGTGCGTGAAGCCGAAGATCCGTTCCGTGCGCGGCCGGTCCCACACCAGGGAGTCGAAGGGCGACAGCAGCGTCGTGCGGTGGCGGCCCCGGGGAGCCGTCGCGAGGGCCGCCGGGTCCGCCCAGGCGGCCTTGGCCCAGCCCTCGACCTCCACCGGGACGAGCCCGGAGTCGGCGATGACCGCGTCCACCTGCTCGCCCTTGAGGCGGTGGTAGTCCGCGATGTCGGCGCGGGTGCCCACGCCCAGCGACTGCCCGGCCAGGGCGACGAGCCGGCGCACGCACGTGCTGTCGTCCAGGTCGTCGTGGAGCAGCGCGTCGGGGACGGCCCGCTCGGGCAGGTCGTACACGCGCTTCCAGCCGCGCCGCTCGCCGCACACCACGTCGCCGGTGTCGAGCAGCCACTCCACCGCGATCTTTGTCTCGGACCACTCGAACCACTCGCCGCCCTTCTTGGCGCCGCCCAGTTCGGTGGAGGTCAGCGGACCCTCGGCCGCGAGCCGGTCCAGGACCGCCTTCGTCGAGCGCTCCTTGTCGGCCAGGACGTGCCAGCGGTGGCCGCGCGCCCGGTTGGCCCGGCGCCGGAAGGCGAAATGCGGCCATTCCTCGATGGGCAGGATGCAGGCCGCGTGCGACCAGTACTCGAAGGCGTGCCGGTCCGTCCAGTACGCCGACTCCACCGCCGCGCGGCCCACCGCGCCGAGGCGCGCGTACGGGATCAGCTCGTGCGAGCGGGCCAGCACCGAAATGGTGTCCAGCTGTACGGCGCCGAGGTGGCGCAGCACCCCTCGGACACCCCCGCGCCGGTCGGGCGCCCCGAGGAAGCCCTGTGCGCGCAGGGCGATGCGGCGGGCCTCGTCGGCGGAGAGGGACACGGTCGGCGGCGGCAGGCTCGTCATGGTCGGCCAGCCTAGGGGGTGCCACTGACAGCGGGTCCGGGCGGAGGCCGCGGGGGCGGGCCGGGGCCTGCGCGGCCGGGGACTAGGCGCCCGGGTCCTCGGGGGCGGGGGCGGGAGCCGGGAGGTAGGGCAGTGCGGAGGGGAGGCCCAGGTCCCCGGGGAGGAGTGCGCCGATCCAGCAGTCGCGCGCGGTGCCGTTGTGGAGGTGGCCCGCCCGGAGGGTGCCCTCTATCCGGAAGCCGGCCTTCCGGGCCACGGCGAGGGAGCCCGCGTTGCCCACCTCGGCGCGCCACTCCAGACGCGGCACGTCCAGCACGGTGAACGCCCAGCGGGCGACCGCGTCCACGGCCTCGGTCATGTAGCCGCGACCGCGGTGCTCCTTGACCGCCCAGTAGCCGAGCTCGTACCCGTCCGGCGGGCGGACGTGCACGCCGATCGCCGCGACCAGCGGGCCGCCGGGGCCGAGGCGGACGGCGAAGCTGTAGCCGGTGTCCTCGCGCCAGCCGTCGGGGACGGTCTCGTTCACGAAGCGGTGCGCGTGCGTCCGCTCGTAGGGGGAGGGGACCATGGTCCAGCGCTGGATGTCCGGGTCCTGGGCGACGGCGTACAGCTCGTCCTCGTCCGCCGGGGCGAAGGGCCGCAGGTCGAGGCGGTCGGTGCTGAGTGTGGTGGGCTCCATGGGCCGATTCTGGCGCCGCGGCGCCGCCCGCGGCGAACCGATTTCCCGGAAGGGCGGCACCTTGGGCGTCCCCCGTACGTTCTCATTCCGGGCACCCGTGCCCTGCGGATACGGCGGACCTCCCGACGCGACCACGTCCTCGCTTACGATGGCCGTTGCGGTGGGGCCCACCTGCCGTGCCCGTGTACGTACAGTGCCCAGGCCCGACCGGCAAGGAGACAAACCTCGGTGTCCGTCTTCAACAAGCTCATGCGTGCAGGCGAAGGCAAGATCCTGCGCAAACTGCACCGCATCGCGGACCAGGTCAACTCCATCGAAGAGGACTTCGTCAACCTCTCCGACGCCGAGTTGCGGGCGCTCACGGACGAGTACAAGCAGCGCTTCCACGACGGCGAGAGCTTGGACGACCTCCTTCCGGAGGCGTTCGCGACCGTCCGCGAGGCGGCCAAGCGCGTCCTCGGCCAGCGGCACTACGACGTCCAGATGATGGGCGGCGCGGCGCTGCACCTCGGCTACGTGGCCGAGATGAAGACCGGTGAGGGCAAGACCCTCGTCGGCACGCTGCCCGCGTACCTGAACGCCCTGTCCGGCAAGGGCGTCCACCTGATCACGGTGAACGACTACCTCGCCGAGCGCGACTCCGAGATGATGGGCCGGGTCCACAAGTTCCTCGGCCTGGAGGTCGGCTGCATCCTGGCGAACATGTCGCCGGCGCAGCGCCGCGAGCAGTACAACTGCGACATCACCTACGGAACGAACAACGAGTTCGGCTTCGACTACCTGCGCGACAACATGGCGTGGTCCCAGGACGAGCTCGTCCAGCGCGGCCACAACTTCGCCGTGGTCGACGAGGTCGACTCGATCCTCGTCGACGAGGCCCGCACCCCGCTGATCATCTCCGGCCCGGCCGACCAGGCCACCAAGTGGTACGGCGACTTCGCGAAGCTGGTGACCCGCCTGAAGAAGGGTGAGCCCGGCCAGCCGCTGAAGGGCATCGAGGAGACCGGCGACTACGAGGTCGACGAGAAGAAGCGCACCGTCGCCATCCACGAGAGCGGTGTCGCGAAGGTCGAGGACTGGCTCGGCATCGAGAACCTCTACGAGTCGGTGAACACCCCGCTCGTCGGTTACCTGAACAACGCGATCAAGGCCAAGGAGCTGTTCAAGGCCGACAAGGACTACGTCGTCATCGACGGCGAGGTCATGATCGTCGACGAGCACACCGGCCGCATCCTGGCCGGCCGCCGCTACAACGAGGGCATGCACCAGGCGATCGAGGCGAAGGAAGGGGTGGACATCAAGGACGAGAACCAGACCCTCGCCACGATCACCCTGCAGAACTTCTTCCGCCTGTACTCGAAGCTGTCGGGCATGACCGGTACGGCCATGACCGAGGCCGCCGAGTTCCAGCAGATCTACAAGCTCGGCGTCGTCCCGATCCCGACCAACCGCGACATGGTCCGCAAGGACCAGCCGGACCTGATCTACCGGACCGAGGTCGCGAAGTTCGCCGCGGTCGTCGACGACATCGCGGAGAAGCACGAGAAGGGCCAGCCGATCCTCGTCGGCACCACGTCGGTCGAGAAGTCCGAGTACCTCTCCCAGCAGCTCTCCAAGCGCGGCGTCCCGCACGAGGTGCTCAACGCCAAGCAGCACGACCGGGAGGCGACGATCGTCGCCCAGGCCGGACGCAGGGGCGCCGTCACCGTCGCGACCAACATGGCCGGCCGCGGTACCGACATCAAGCTCGGCGGCAACCCGGACGACCTGGCCGAGGCCGAGCTGCGCCAGCGCGGCCTGGACCCCGAGGAGCACATCGAGGAGTGGGCGCACGCCCTTCCCGAGGCGCTCACCAGGGCCGAGGCGGCCGTGAAGGCCGAGTTCGAAGAGGTCAAGGACCTCGGCGGCCTGTACGTCCTGGGCACCGAGCGCCACGAGTCGCGCCGCATCGACAACCAGCTGCGCGGCCGCTCCGGCCGTCAGGGCGACCCGGGCGAGTCCCGGTTCTACCTGTCGCTCGGCGACGACCTGATGCGCCTGTTCAAGGCGCAGATGGTCGAGCGGGTCATGGCGATGGCCAACGTGCCGGACGACGTCCCGATCGAGAACAAGATGGTGACGCGCGCGATCGCGTCGGCCCAGTCGCAGGTCGAGACCCAGAACTTCGAGACGCGCAAGAACGTCCTGAAGTACGACGAGGTCCTCAACAGCCAGCGCGAGGTCATCTACCGGGAGCGCCGTCGCGTCCTGGAGGGCGAGGACCTGCAGGACCAGGTGCGCTTCATGATGGACGACACCATCGACGCGTACATCGCGGCCGAGACGGTCGAGGGCTTCGCCGAGGAGTGGGACCTCGACCGGCTGTGGGGCGCCTTCAAGCAGCTCTACCCGATCAAGGTCACGGTGGAGGAGCTGGAGGAGGCCGCCGGCGACCGCGCGGGCATCACCGCCGAGTTCATCGCGGAGTCCGTCAAGGACGACATCCACGAGCAGTACGAGGCGCGCGAGAAGACGCTCGGCTCCGACATCATGCGCGAGCTGGAGCGGCGCGTGGTGCTGTCGGTGCTGGACCGCAAGTGGCGCGAGCACCTGTACGAGATGGACTACCTGCAGGAGGGCATCGGCCTGCGGGCGATGGCCCAGAAGGACCCGCTGGTCGAGTACCAGCGCGAGGGCTTCGACATGTTCAACGCCATGCAGGACGGCATCAAGGAGGAGTCCGTCGGCTACCTGTTCAACCTGGAGGTCCAGGTCGAGCAGCAGGTCGAGGAGGTCCCGGTGGCGCCGTCGCTGACCAAGGACGCGGCGCCGGCCCGCCCGGAGATCCGGGCGAAGGGGCTGGAGGCCCCGCAGCGGCCGGACCGGCTGCACTTCTCGGCGCCGACCGTGGACGGCGAGGGCGGTGTGATCGAGGGCGACTTCGAGAACGACGCCGACGGTTCCGGCGACGGGATGACGCGGGCGGAGCGGCGCAAGGCGCAGAAGGCTTCCGGCGGGCGTCGCCGCAAGAAGTAGCCCCGCTGGGGTGGGATCGACCGTCGGCCGGGGCCGGACACCGTGGGTGGTGTCCGGCCCCGGCCGCGTTGTGCCGGTCCGTTCCGGGGTAGGCGGGCGTGGGTGCGGCGCCGTTGCCGGGGGCGCTGCCCCCGGACCGCCGCGCCTCACACGCCGGCGGGGCGGGACAGGGCGCCGGTGGGGCCGGGGGTGTCGGGGTGTCACGGGCGGGGGGCGTGCATTTCGACGGCCGCGCAGCGCCAGCGGAGGTCCGGGCCCTGTTCGAGGCGGAAGGCCATGGCCGTCACCCGGTCTCCGGTGGAGATGCGGGCGAAGGCCTCTATGACGCCCGGGCCGGGGGTGAAGCGGCCGCACTGGCGGATGACGGGGCGGAGCCGGTGCCGCAGGGGGCCGTCGGGGGCGAGGCCGACGAGCTGCTGGTACGCCGGGCCGACGGTGTGGCCGAGGAGCGAGTGGACCGGTCGGCGGCCGCTGACCACCGCCAGCAGGCGTTCCGCGAACCAGTGGTGGGGGCCCAGCCGCAGGGCCGACGGAGGTCCGCCCGCCGGGCGGCGCGTGTCCCGCCGTCCGGCCGGGCGGGTCCGGCCCGGTCCCGCGGAGGGCCGTCGCCGGCTCCCCTCGCCGCCGATCGTCGTGCCGCGCATCGTGGTGTCCATCGCGATCTGCCCCCGTACGGGCCGGGCCCGGTGCGGTACCGGGCGGTAACTTGATGGGGACCTTCTACGGGCGGCCGAACACGCTCCGCAACCGCCCCGCGGCCCGCCGCAGGGCGCCTGCGGGTTCACCTATCCGAGTGCGCCGGAGCCGCCGGGCGCCCGTCAGCGGCCCCCGCCGCGCGGGTGCGCGTACGGGGGTGGACGCCGCCGGGGCCCGGTCCGGCACCCCGATGGGGGACGGCGGCCGTCACTCGGCCGGACCCCCGGGCGGAGCGGGGCGGACGGGGCGGGCCGCGCCGGGGGTTCGCGCGAGGGGGCGGGCCGGGCGCAGGGGGCCGGTCGTATCCTGGGGACGTTTCCGACTACCGAAAGCAGCCGGCCATGCGCGTGTACGTCCCCCTGACCCTCCCCGGGCTCGCCGCGGCGCACCAGGCGGGTGAGCTGGGCCCCGCCCCGCTGCGTGCGTACGCCGTCACCCCCGGGCTGCGCGAGTGGTACGTGTCGGACGACGAGGAGGAGCTGGAGTACGCGGCGCTCAACCGGGCCGCCGCCGCCTCCCTCCGGATGCTCGCCGAGGACGCCGCCGCGCCGCGCACGCGCGTCGTGATCGCCCTTGACGTCGCCGACCGGGCCGCGACGGCGGACCCCGGCGAGGACGAGGCCGCGCTCGGCCGGGTCGCCCTCGCCGACGCCGTACGGCTCGCCGTGGCCGCCGCCGTGCACGTCGACGCCGACGACGCCCACGAGGACGTCGCGGCGGCCGCGGCGGCCCTCGCGGCCGCCGACGGCGGGGACCGCGGCGCGCAGTCCGCCGTGGACGGCGCCGAGGACCACGAGCTGCTGTGGTTCGGCGTCCAGGAGATCCCGGGGCTGCTGAAGTGACCGCCGCCGCCCCGCACCACCCGACCCACATCGTCTGGGACTGGAACGGCACGCTGCTCCACGACATCGACGCCGTCATAGCCGCGACGAACGCCTCCTTCGCCGAGCTCGGCTTCCCGGCGATCACCCTGGCCACCTACCGCGACCTGTACGTCGTCCCCGTGCCGAAGTTCTACGAGCGCCTCATGGGACGGCTGCCCACCGAGGCGGAGTGGCTCGTGATGGACGACACCTTCCACCGGCACTACTGGGCCGAGGCCCACGACGCCGGGCTGACCGACGGGGCCCTGGAACTGCTCCGGGACTGGCAGCGCGACGGACTCACGCAGTCCCTGCTGTCCCTGGCGCCCCACGAGAAGCTGGTGCCCCTGGTCCGCTTCCACGGGATCGAGCGGCACTTCCTGCGGGTCGACGGCCGGATCGGCCCTTCGCACACCAGCAAGGCAGGACATCTCGTACGCCACCTGGCCGCCCTGGAGGGGACGGGCGTGACGGCGGACCGTACGGTCCTCATCGGAGACGCCGTGGACGACGCCCTCGCCGCCGCGCACGTCGGAGCCCGGGCCGTGCTCTACACGGGCGGTTCGCACAGCCGCAGCAGTCTGGAATCAGCCGGTGTGCCCGTCGTGGACACGCTGGCCGAGGCCGTACGGACAGCTCGAGAGCTGGCCGAATAGCGCCGTGCACGGCCGGCCGGTCGCGTCGCTGTCCAGAGTGTCAAAGTTCCACCCCCGGATTTGTACACATACAGCTCATGACGGGCCGGGGGTGGGTGGGGATAGCCTTGACCCGTGATCAGCGCGATAGTCCTCGGGGGCACCGATGCCCCCGGACCCAGCCCGGCGCACTTCGGTGCCCGGGCCATCGCTGGTCCCCGCCGCCGGGACTCGGTGATCATGGCTGAAACCCTCCCGGCCGGCTTTCTCGACGACATAGCGTCGATCCCGATGACGGACGGCCATCCCGCCTCACCGCGGCGCTGTGTCGTTCCTTCCTTCACCTACGTCACGCAATGGCGCGCGACAGGAGCCAGAGGACATGCAGACCAAGCTGGACGAAGCAAAGGCCGAGCTGCTCACGAGGGCGGCCCGGGTAGCTGAGAACAGCCCGGCCGGGGGGCTACTTCCGACTGGGTCAGACAAGGGAGGGCGTCCGGACCGGGACACCGTTCTCTCCTACCTCCAGCGCTACTACCTGCACACCGCCCCAGAGGATCTGCTGGACCGGGATCCGGTCGACGTGTTCGGGGCGGCGCTCTCGCACTACCGGCTCGCCGAGAACCGGCCACAGGGCACCGCGAACGTGCGCGTGCACACCCCCACGGTCGAGGAGAACGGCTGGACCTCCAGCCACTCGGTCGTCGAGGTCGTCACCGACGACATGCCGTTCCTCGTCGACTCCGTGACCAACGAGCTGTCCCGCCAGGGCCGCGGCATCCACGTCGTGATCCACCCGCAGGTCGTCGTCCGCCGTGACGTCACCGGCAAGCTGATCGAGATCCTCGGCCCGGACTGCGACGCCCACGGCCCCCGCACCGAGCGCCCCCACGACTGCCTCATCGAGTCCTGGATCCACGTCGAGATCGACCGCGAGACCGACCGCGCCGACCTCAAGCAGATGACCGCCGATCTGCTGCGCGTCCTGTCCGACGTGCGCGAGTCCGTCGAGGACTGGGAGAAGATGCGCGACGCGGCGATGCGCATCGCCGAAGAGCTGCCGAACGAGCCCACCGCGCCCGACCTGCGCGAGTACGAGCTCGAAGAGGCCCGTGAGCTGCTGCGCTGGCTCGCCGACGACCACTTCACCTTCCTCGGCTACCGCGAGTACAACCTCGTCGACGGGGACGCCCTGACCGCCGTGCCCGGCACCGGCCTCGGCATCCTGCGCTCCGACCCGCTGCACAGCGACAAGGAGCACGGCCACCCGGTCTCGCCGTCCTTCAACCGACTGCCGGCCGACGCCCGCGCCAAGGCCCGCGAGCACCGCCTGCTGGTGCTGACCAAGGCCAACAGCCGCTCCACCGTGCACCGCCCCTCGTACCTCGACTACGTGGGCGTCAAGAAGTTCGACGCCGACGGCAACGTCGTGGGCGAGCGCCGGTTCCTCGGCCTGTTCTCCTCCGCCGCCTACACCGAGTCGGTGCGCCGGGTGCCGGTCGTGCGCCGCAAGGTCGCCGAGGTGCTGGAGGGCGCCGGCTTCGCGCCGAGCAGCCACGACGGCCGCGACCTGCTCCAGATCCTGGAGACCTACCCGCGCGACGAGCTGTTCCAGACCCCGGTCGACCAGCTCCGGGGCATCGTCACCTCCGTCCTGTACCTCCAGGAGCGCCGCCGGCTGCGGCTCTACCTGCGCCAGGACGAGTACGGTCGCTACTACTCCGCGCTGGTCTACCTGCCGCGCGACCGGTTCACCACCGGCGTCCGGCTGCGGCTGATGGACATCCTCAAGGAGGAACTCGACGGCACCAGCGTCGACTTCACCGCCTGGAACACCGAGTCGATCCTCTCCCGCATCCACTTCGTCGTCCGCGTACCGCAGGGCAAGGAACTGCCCGTCCTGACCGACGCCGACGTCGAGCGCATCGAGGGCCGCCTCGTCGACGCCGCCCGCTCCTGGGCCGACGGCTTCGCCGAGGCCCTGGTCGCCGAGCTCGGCGAGGAGCGCGCCGCCGAGCTGCTGCGCCGCTACGGCACCACGTTCCCCGAGGGCTACAAGGCCGACCACTCGCCGCGCGCGGCCGTCGCCGACCTCTGCCACCTGGAGCGGCTCTCCGCCAGCGACCGCGCGTTCGCGCTGTCGCTGTACGAGCCGGTCGGCGCGGGTCCCGGCGAGCGCCGGTTCAAGATCTACCGCACCGGTGAGCAGGTCTCGCTGTCCGCGGTCCTGCCGGTCCTGCAGCGCCTGGGCGTCGAGGTCACCGACGAGCGTCCGTACGAGCTGCGCCGCTCCGACCGGGCCAGCGCCTGGATCTACGACTTCGGTCTGCGGATGCCCGTATCCGGCGGCAACGGCGACCTCGCCGGCGGTTCCGGCTACCTCGCCGACGACGCCCGCGAGCGGTTCCAGGACGCCTTCGCCGCGGTCTGGCAGGGCGACGCGGAGAACGACAACTTCAACGCCCTGGTGCTCGGCGCCGGCCTGACCTGGCGGCAGGCCGTCGTCCTGCGCGCGTACGCCAAGTACCTGCGCCAGGCCGGTTCCACCTTCAGCCAGGACTACATGGAGGACACCCTCCGCAACAACGTCCACACCACCCGGCTGCTGGTCTCCCTCTTCGAGGCCCGGATGTCCCCGGCCAGGCAGACCGCCGGCAGCGAGCTCGTGGACGCCATGCTGGAGGAGCTGGACGGTGCCCTGGACCAGGTCGCCTCGCTCGACGAGGACCGCATCCTGCGCGCGTTCCTCACGCTGATCAAGGCGACGCTGCGGACGAACTTCTTCCAGCTCACCGACGCCGGCGAGCAGCACAGCTACGTGTCGATGAAGTTCGACCCGCAGGCCATCCCGGACCTGCCGGCGCCCCGCCCGGCCTTCGAGATCTGGGTGTACTCCCCGCGCGTCGAGGGCGTCCACCTGCGCTTCGGCAAGGTCGCCCGTGGCGGCCTGCGCTGGTCCGACCGCCGCGAGGACTTCCGTACGGAGATCCTCGGCCTGGTCAAGGCGCAGATGGTCAAGAACACCGTCATCGTGCCGGTCGGCGCCAAGGGCGGCTTCGTCGCGAAGAACCTGCCCGACCCGTCGGTGGACCGCGACGCCTGGCTCGCCGAGGGCATCGCCTCGTACAAGATCTTCATCTCGGCGCTGCTCGACATCACCGACAACATGGTGGCCGGCGAGGTAGTGCCGCCGCTCGGCGTGGTCCGCCACGACGAGGACGACACCTATCTCGTCGTCGCCGCCGACAAGGGCACCGCGACCTTCTCCGACATCGCCAACGGGGTCGCGGAGGCGTACGGGTTCTGGCTCGGCGACGCCTTCGCCTCGGGCGGCTCGGCCGGCTACGACCACAAGGGCATGGGCATCACCGCCCGCGGCGCCTGGGAGTCCGTCAAGCGGCACTTCCGCGAGCTGGGCCACGACACCCAGACCGAGGACTTCACCGTCGTCGGCGTCGGCGACATGTCCGGCGACGTCTTCGGCAACGGCATGCTGCTCTCCGAGCACATCCGTCTGGTCGCCGCCTTCGACCACCGGCACATCTTCATCGACCCGAACCCGGACGCGGCCACCTCCTACGCCGAGCGGCGCCGGCTCTTCGACCTGCCGCGCTCCTCGTGGGCCGACTACGACACCGCGCTGCTCTCGGCGGGCGGCGGCGTCCACCCGCGTACGGCGAAGGCCATTCCGGTCAACGCGCAGGTCCGCGCGGCGCTCGGGATCGAGGCGGGCGTCACGAAGATGACCCCCGCCGACCTGATGAAGGCGATCCTCCAGTCCCCCGTGGACCTGCTGTGGAACGGCGGCATCGGCACGTACGTCAAGGCGACGTCCGAGACGCACGGGGACGTGGGCGACAAGGCCAACGACGCCATCCGCGTCAACGGCTCCGACGTGCGAGCCCGGGTCATCGGCGAGGGCGGGAACCTCGGTCTGACCCAGCTCGGCCGCATCGAGTTCGCCCGGACCGGCGCGGGCGGCCAAGGCGGCAAGATCAACACCGACGCCATCGACAACAGCGCGGGCGTGGACACCTCCGACCACGAGGTGAACATCAAGATCCTGCTGAACGCGGTGGTCACGGACGGCGACATGACCGTCAAGCAGCGCAACAAGCTGCTCGCCGAGATGACCGACGAGGTCGGCCACCTCGTGCTGCGCAACAACTACGCGCAGAACGTGGCCCTTTCCAACGGCGCGGCCCAGGCCCCCAGCCTGCTGCACGCGCAGCAGCGCTTCATGCGCCGCCTGGAGGGTGCCGGACTGCTCAACCGCGAGCTGGAGTTCCTGCCCACCGACCGGCAGATCCGCGAGCTGCTCGGCAACGGCAGGGGCCTGACCCAGCCGGAGCTCGCCGTCCTCTTCGCGTACACGAAGATCACGACGGCGGACGAGCTGATCGCCACCGGCCTGCCGGACGACGCGTACCTGCGCCGGCTGCTCTACGCGTACTTCCCGAGCGCGCTGCGCGAGAAGTTCCCCGAGCAGATCGACGCGCACGCGCTGCGCCGGGAGATCATCACCACGATCCTGGTCAACGACACCGTCAACACCGGTGGTTCGACCTTCCTGCACCGCCTCCGCGAGGAGACCGGGGCTTCCACGGAGGAGATCGTGCGGGCGCAGCTCGCGGCGCGCGAGATCTTCGGTCTGGCCGGGGTCTGGGAGGCGGTCGAGGCGCTGGACAACAAGGTCGCGGCCAGCGTCCAGACCCGGGTCCGGCTGCACTCGCGGCGCCTGGTGGAGCGCGGCACCCGCTGGCTGCTCAACAACCGGCCGCAGCCGCTGGAGATCACCGAGACCATCGAGTTCTTCGGCGAGCGGGTCCGGAACGTCTGGGACGAGGTGCCGAAGCTGGTGCGCGGCGCCGACCTGGAGTGGTACCAGTCGATCATGGACGAGCTGATCGGCGAGGGCGTGCCGGAGGAACTGGCGGCCAAGGTCGCCGGCTTCTCCTCGGCCTTCCCGACGCTCGACGTCGTCGCGATCGCCGACCGCACGGGTGTGGCCCCGCTGGACGTCGCCGAGGTGTACTACGACCTCGCCGACCGCCTGGAGATCACCCAGCTGATGGACCGCATCATCGAGCTTCCGCGGTCCGACCGCTGGCAGTCGATGGCCCGCGCGTCCATCCGCGAGGACCTGTTCGCGGCGCACGCGGCGCTGACGGCCGACGTGCTGTCCGTGGGCAACGGCACCTCGACTCCCGAGGAGCGCTTCAGGGCGTGGGAGGAGAAGAACGCGGCGATCATCTCGCGGGCCCGGACGACCCTGGACGAGATCCGGGGCTCGGACGACTTCGACCTGGCGAACCTGTCGGTGGCGATGCGGACGATGCGGTCGCTGCTGCGCGTGCACGCCTGATCGGTGCCGCCGCTGATCGGCGCCGCCGATCCTTTGCGCGGACGGGCCGGGCCCGGGACCTGAGTGGTCCCGGGCCCGGCCCGTTCCGCGTGCGCCCCGTACGCCCCGTCCGGCCGGGCGGCGGCCGCGGGGGGGGCCCCCCCCGCCCGGGGTGTTTTAAACAAAAAAACGAGGCGCCGCGAGGGGGGGGGGTGTTGTAGG
>NZ_JBHXSY010000037.1:26182-69841 GCF_042715295.1 Streptomyces sp. NPDC058701
GGCTCCGCCCCCGGACCCCCGCGCCTCAAACGCCGGCGGGGCTGGGGTGGTGCGCCTCAAACGCCGGCGGGGGTGGGGGTCAGGAGGGGGTGAAGCGTTCGTAGGCGGCGCAGACTTCGGAGGACGGGCCGTCCATGCGCAGGACGCCGGATTCCAGCCAGATCGCGCGGTCGCACGTCTCGCGGACCGTTTTGATGCCGTGGCTGACCAGGAAGACCGTGCCCGCGTGCTCGCGCAGCTCCTCGATGCGGGCCTGGCTGCGGCGCTGGAAGGCCGCGTCGCCGGTGGCCAGGGCCTCGTCGATCATCAGGACGTCGTGGTCCTTGGCGGCGGCGATGGAGAACCGCAGCCGGGCGCCCATGCCCGAGGAGTACGTCCGCATGGGCAGGGAGATGAAGTCGCCCTTCTCGTTGATGCCGGAGAAGTCCACGATCTCCTGGTAGCGCTCCTTGATCTGCTCGCGGGTCATGCCCATGGCGAGCCCGCCGAGGACCACGTTCCGCTCGCCCGTCAGGTCGTTCATCAGCGCGGCGTTCACGCCGAGCAGGGAGGGCTGGCCGTGGGAGTGGATCTCGCCCGCGGCGACCGGCTGGAGGCCGGCGATGGCGGCCAGCAGGGTGGACTTGCCCGAGCCGTTGGAACCGATGAGGCCGATGGCCTCGCCCTTGTACGCGGTGAAGCTGACGCCCCGGACCGCGTGGACCTCGCGCGCGGCGGGGGCCTGCTTGCGGGAGAAGACCCGGCTCAGCGCGGCGGCGGCGCCGCCCTTGCGGCCGCCGCTGCCCTGGACCCGGTAGACCACGTGCACGTCGTGGGCGATGACGGTGGGCACGCGGGTCCCCGGGGCCGCCGGTGCGGGGTCGGGCCGGGTGTGCGTCGAGGTGGCCACGGTCGTCGAGGTCGTCGGGGTCGTCGGGGTCGTCAAGGTCGTCGGGGTTTTCGAGGTGTCAGCCACGTCCGTACTCCTCCTCAGCCTTCCAGAAGTAGATGAATCCGCCGACGCCGGCGAGCAGCGCCCAGCCGATGGCCACCGGCCACACGTGGTGCGGCAGCGAGTGGGAGGAGAAGCTGTCGATGAGCGCGAAGCGCATCAGGTCGATGTAGACGGCCGCCGGGTTGAGCTTCAGTGCCGTCGACACCCAGTGCGGCAGCTGGTCGGTCTTGAGCACCTGGTCGATGGACCACATGACCCCCGAGGAGTACATCCAGGTGCGCAGGACGAACGGCATCAGCTGGCTGACGTCGGGGTTCTTGCTGCCGATGCGGGCCATGACCAGGGCGCAGCCGGCCGCGAAGAGCGCCATCAGCGCGAGGGTCGGGGCGACCAGGAACCAGGAGAGCGCGGGCGTCTGGCCGAAGGCCAGCAGCAGGATGACCAGGGCGCCCATGGTGACGAGCAACTGCTGGAAGAGCTGGACGACGGTGGAGAGGGGCAGGCTGGCGCGCGGGAAGTGCAGGGCGCGGACCAGGCCGCGGTTGCTGTGGACGGCCTTGGTGCCGGCGTTGACGGAGCTGCCGATGAAGTCCCACACGAAGACGCCCGTGATCAGGAACGGCACGTAGTCGGGCACGTGGTGGCTGGCGCGCATGACGACGCCGAAGATGAAGTAGTAGACCGCCGCGTTGAGCAGCGGGGTCACCAGATGCCAGACCTGGCCGAGCTTCGCGGTGCTGTACTGCGCCTGCATGCGGGCGGTCGCGTACGTGGTGACGAAGTGGCGGCGGCCCCACAGCTGCGCGAGGTACCGGGGGAGCGTGGGCCGGGCCCCGCTGAGGGTCAGGCCGTGCTCGGCCGCGAGCCGGGAGAGCTCCGGCGGGATCGGGCGGGCCGCGGCTGCTGCGGCGGTCGAGGGTGCGGTCGCGGTGGTCACAAGGGTCGCTTTCGCCGGGGTCGGGGCGTCGCGCACGATGGAACGGGTCCGTATCGTCGCTACGGCGACAGTAAGACGTCGAGCGTCGGGACGCAACCGTATCGTCGTGACGAAGTGCGCGGCTATGCTCTCTGCATGACCTCCGACCCCGCCGCCACCCCCGCCCGCCGCCGGCCCGCCGGAGCCGCCGTCCTGCGCGAGGACGTGACCGAGGCGATCCGCGAGGCGGTGGTCGGGGAACTCGCCGCCGTCGGATTCGCGCGCATGTCCATCGAGGGCGTCGCCCGGCGGGCCGGCGTCGGCAAGACCGCCGTCTACCGGCGGTGGAAGTCGAAGCTGCACCTCGTGCTCGACCTGGTGGGTGCCTTCGCGGCGGACGGCCTGCCGGTGCCGTCGACCGGTTCCCTGTACGGGGACGTACGGGCCCTGCTGGAGGTCACGACGCACGTGCTGCGGCACCCGGTGGCCTCCGCGGTCATCCCGGACCTGCTGGTCGAGGCGGCGCGGAACCCCGAGATCGCGGACGCGGTGCGGGGAGCGCTGCTGGACGGACAGCGGCGGATGGCCGAGGGAATCGTCTCCGAGGCGGTCGCACGCGGCGAGCTGCCCGAGGGGACCTGCCCGGACCGGACGCTGGACCTGGCCATCGGGCCGCTGTACTGGCGGCAGGTGGTGGTCCGGGACACCGTCCCGAAGGACTACCTGGACGACCTGGCCCGCTCGGTGGTGGCCGGCCTGCGGGCCGCCTGACCCGGGCGGACCGCCGCCGGGGCCCGGGGGAACGGCCCCGGGGCCCGGCCCGCGAACGGCCCCCGGCGCGCGCCCGCGAACGTCCTCGGGCGTCGCCGACCGGGCCCCCGGGCGCCGGCGGGCGCGCCCCCGCGCGTCAGAAGGGCATCCGGCCCGCCGTCAGGTGCGCCAGCGTCGGCTCCGGGACGGCCGAGGGCGCGGCCGGTGCCGGGCGGCGCTCCTCCAGCGGGATGACCGCCGGGACCGGGACGGCCTGCCCGAGGAAGACCCGGCGCACGACGCGCTCCGCCGCGTGGCCGTCGTCGTACGGGCAGAACCGCGCGCGGAACGCCGCCCGCAGCTGCGCCGAGCGCGAGCCCTGCCAGTGCCCGGTGGCGAAGATGTCCACCAGCTCGTCCTCGGTGCGGGCGATCGCCCCGGGCGGACAGGCCCGCAGGTCGAAGTAGGTGCCCCGGGCCGCCTCGTAGGCCTCCCAGTCGTCCGCGTGGATCACGATCGGGCGGTCCAGCGCCGCGTAGTCGAACATCAGGGACGAATAGTCCGTCACCAACGCGTCGGACGCCAGGCAGAGTTCCTCGACCGACGGGTACGCGGAGACGTCGATCAGCCGCGGGTGCGCCTCCGGCGCCCACCCCGAGCCGGCGTACGTCAGGTGCGTGCGGACCAGCAGCGTGAACCGCGGGCCCAGGTCCCGCAGGACCCGCTCGAAGTCCAGGTGGTCGGGCCGGCTGCGCCGGTAGTCACGGTGCGTGGGCGCGTACAGGACGGCCGTCGAGCCCGGCGGGATGCCGAGCCGCTCCCGCAGCTCCAGCACGTCCGCCCGGCTCGCCCGGTGGAAGACGTCGTTGCGCGGGTAGCCGTACTCCAGCGTCGTGTACGAGGACGGCACGGCCCTCTCCCACACCAGCGTCGAGTGCCGGTTCGCCGAGAGCAGGTAGTCCCACTGGTCGGCGCCGCGCAGCAGGCCCGCGAAGTCCGTGGTCGGGGTGGCGGCCGGCCGGTCCTGGAGGTCGAGGCCGACCCGCTTGAGCGGGGTGCCGTGCTGGGTCTGCACCAGGATCTGGCCGGGCCGTTTGACCAGGGCGCGGTCGAAGTTGACGTTCGTCACCAGGTACGTCGCCCGGGCCAGGGCGCTCCAGTACGCCGCCGAGCCGGGCCGCAGCGCCACCGTCTCGCGGGGGAGCGTGGCGGTGTGCGCCGGGTCGCAGATCCATGCCGTGCGCATCCGGGGCGCCAGCTCTCGCAGCTTCGCCTCGACGGCCGCCGGGTTGCAGGCGTAACCGCCGTGCCAGTACGCGGAGAAGACCGCCAGCTCCGGCCGGAGCGGCAGCAATCGCTGCACCCGGTAGTGCAGCCGCAGCGCGCACTCCCGCAGCCCCCGCCCCAGCACGCCCGCTCCGCGCCGGACCGCCGACCCCGCCGAGCGGAGCGCCGACAGCAGCCGGTACGCGCGCCGGGCGCCCAGCCGCATCAGGGAGTGGCGGACCCGGTCGGTCCGCGACAGGGACAGCGGCAGCGCGCCCCCGCCGCCGGGCGCCCGGTAGCGGCGCAGCAGGGCCGAGGCCCGGGCGAAGAACTCGGCGCGGCTCGTGCGCGGGAGGCGGCGCGGGTCGGCGTACACGGCGCAGAAGTGCTCGGCCATCCGCCGGTGCACGGTGGGGCGCCAGCGCTCCAGTTCGGGACGGCCGGCGAGGTAGCCGAAGACGCGGTCGTACTGGTCGAAGATGTCGAGGTGGCGGCGGCTGGAGGTGGTCAGGATCGACCCGGTCCGCCGCTGGCGGTAGTGCACACAGACCCGGTCCAGGACGGCGACGGACTCGGCGGCCAGCAGCGCCGGGTAGGTCCACGGGGTGTCCTCGTAGAAGCCGGGCGGGAAGGACAGGCCCTCGCGCTCCGCGTACTCCCGGCGGTACGCCTTGTTCCACACCACCATCAGCATGCCGAGCAGGGCCGGGCGGTCGGCGAGCCGGAAACTGGCCGGGCCCTCCTCCGACAGCCGGTCCGAGAGCCGGTTGCGGACCAGCTCGCCCGTCCAGAAGGTGCGCGCGTAGTCGTAGACGAGGACGTCGGGGGAGCCGGTGGCCTTCAGCCGGTCGGTGATGGCCTGGAGGGCGCCCGGGGCGAGGGTGTCGTCGCCGTCGAGGAAGATCAGGTAGTCGCCGGTGGCCCGGGCCAGACCCGCGTTGCGGGCCGGGCCCAGCCCCAGGTTGTGCGCCAGGTGCACGGCGGTGACCCGGGGGTCCCGCGCAGCGTACTCGTCGATGATCGAGCCGCAGGCGTCCGGGGAGGCGTCGTCGACCGCGATCAGTTCCAGATCCGGGTACGACTGCGTCAGGACCGAGTCCAGACTCTCCTGGAGGTACGCCTGGACCTTGTACGCGGGCACGATGACGCTGAACCGGGGCACGGCACATCCAGGGGTCGGCGGGCGGGCATATGGCCCAGGAACCCCCGGCGTGGCGATCGGGTTACGCGGCGTGCGGCATTCGGGTTACGGAGCGTCAACTCCGCACGTCGAAGCCGTGATCCAGTGAGCCGCGGCTGGCTCGGGAGGGACGTGCGGGACGTCACTTGACGGCGCCGGCCATCACCCCCGAGACGAACTGCCGCTGGAAGGCGAAGAAGACGACGAGCGGGATCGCCATCGACAGGAAGGCGCCCGGCGCCAGCACGTCGATGTTGTTCCCGAACTGCCGCACCTGCTGCTGGAGCGCGACCGTGACCGGAGGGTTCGCCGAGTCGGCGAAGACGAGCGCGACCAGCATGTCGTTCCACACCCACAGGAACTGGAAGATGCCGAGCGAGGCGATCGCCGGCCCGCCCAGCGGCAGCACCACCCGGGCGAACAGCCGCAGTTCGCCCGCCCCGTCCAGCCGCGCCGCCTCCAGCAGCTCGCGCGGGATCTCCGCGAAGTAGTTCCGCAGGAGGAACACGGCGAACGGCAGCCCGAACGCGGTGTGGAACAGCACCACCCCCGCCGTGGTCTCGAACAGGCCGATCGTGCCGAACAGTTCGGAGACCGGGATCAGCGCCACCTGGACCGGGACGACGAGCAGTCCCACGACGACGAGGAACAGCCAGTCCCGGCCGGGAAACTCCAGCCAGGCGAAGGCGTACCCGGCGAACGCGCCCAGGACGAGCACGAGCAGGGTCGCCGGCACCGCGATCGCGAGGGTGTTCAGCAGGGACCCGGTGATGGTGTCGTTGGCCAGCAGCCGCGCGTAGTTGTCGACCGTGAGCCGGGACGGCGCGGTCAGCACCCCCCACCAGCCGCCCTTGTCCAGGTCGGACGGGGCGAGGAAGGAGGAGATGAGCAGGCCGAGGGTGGGCAGCAGCCAGAACAGCGCGGCCGCGATCAGGAAGAGGCGCAGCACCCCGCCCGCGGCCCGGGCCGCCAGACCGCGCCCGGCCCGTGCGGCGGCCCCGGGGCCCGCGGCGGCAACGGAGCGCGCGGCCGTCCCGGTCCCGGGCGCGGTCAGGGTCCCCGTGCCCGCTCCGGTTCCCGTACCGGCGCCGGTCGCCGGTACGGCGGGGGGCGACCCGGCAGGGGCCGACCGGTCCGGCGTCCGCTCGAATCCGCTCATCGGGACCTTTCCTTCCGCAGCCTGCGGATGTTCACCAGCATGACCGGCAGCACCAGGACGAGCAGCAGGACGGCGATGGCGCTGCCCAGGCCCGGATCGGCGTCCGTGCCGAAGGAGGTGCGGTACAGCTGGAGGGCCAGCACGTTCGCGTCGTCCTGCACCGCCCCGGGAGCGATCACGAAGACCAGGTCGAACACCTTCATGACGTTGATGACGAGCGTGACGAGCACGACCACCAGCACGGGCGCCAGCATCGGCACGGTGACCCGGCGGAACACCTGCCACTCGTTCGCCCCGTCCACCCGGGCCGCCTCCAGCAGCTCCCGGGGCATCGACGCCAGCCCCGCCCCGATCAGCACCATCGCGAAGCCGGCCCACATCCAGACGTACGCCCCGATGACCGCCGGGGTCACCAGCGCCGGGCCCAGCCACTGGACGCCCGCGTAGGCTTCCCGGAAGTTCGAGGCCGGCAGCCTCAGCTGTGCCCCGTCGGCCTTCGCGGACAGGACGAAGACCCCGTCCCCGCGTGCGGTGGCGCTCTCCACGACCTTCCCGTCCTTCACCGCCTCGACGCGCATCCCGGCGAAGCCGGACTCGGTGGGGTCGACCGTGTTCACCGTGCCGCCCCCGCCCCGGGTGAAGTCCTGCCAGACGGTGCCGGTGACCTTCTCCGGGTCGGCGCCGGCCGCCTTGGCGACCGCGGTCCCCGCGGGCAGCGCCTCCGGTGCCACGCCGACCAGCGGAAGCAGCACCGGGACGCCCGCCCGTACGGGGTCGCGGGTCGCGAACGCGCCGCCGCCCGCGTCCACCAGGGGGGAGTCCCGGCCCGGGCGGGCCTTGGGGAACGCCGAGGACTCCGCGAACGTGTCGTGGACCCCGACCCAGACCGCGTTGGCGACGCCCCGGTCGGGGTCGTGGTCGTAGACCAGCCGGAAGATGATGCCCGCCGCCAGCATCGAGATCGCCATCGGCATGAAGACCAGGAGCTTGAACGCCGTTCCCCAGCGCACCCGTTCGGTGAGCACCGCGAAGATCAGCCCCAGCGCCGTGGCCAGGGCCGGTGCCAGCACCACCCACACCGCCGTGTTCTTCAGCGCGGTGCGGATGGTCGGATCGCTCAGTATCTGCCGGTAGTTGTCGCCGCCGACGAAGCCGGAGCCGGGACGGTCGAAGAAGCTGCGGTAGAGGGAGTAGCCGATCGGGTGTACGACGAGCGCGCCGAGCAGCACCAGGGACGGGAGGAGGAACGCCGCCGCGATCAGCCGGCGGCGCCGCGCCTCGGCGGACCTGCCGGTCACGGCGGCCGCAGCCGGCTTGGACTGGGAGGTCACGGGATCAGTTCCCGTACGCCTTGGCCGCGTCCGCCTCCAGTTTCGCCTGGGCTCCCGCCACGTCCGAGGGGTTCGCCAGGAAGTCCTGGAGCGCCTTCCACTCGCCCGCGCCCGGGGTCCCGCCGAAGGCCGCCGGGGCCTGGTCCGACATGTCGAAGCGGAAGTCGTCGCCCGCCGCGATCAGCGCCTTGGCGATGCCCCGCTGGATGTCGTTCGGATAGGCGGCCGGATCCACCGCCTTGTTCGGGGAGACGAACCCGCCCAGGCGGGCCTGGATCTCCGCCGCGTCCGGCGACGCCAGGAACGTCAGCAGGGCCTGCGCGCCCTTCGACGGCTTCAGCGCGACCGCCACGTCACCGCCCGACACCACCGGCGACTTCGCGCCGACCGCCGGGAAGGGGAAGACGAGCGCGTCCGTGCCGACCTTCGCCTCGGTCTGCGCGATGTTCACCGCGACGAAGTCGCCCTCGAAGACCATCGCGGCCGCCGGCCGGTCGCCGCCGGTGAACGTCTGCGTCACCGACTTCGGGAACTCGGTGGCCAGCGCCCCGCTCGCCCCGCCCGCCAGGAAGTCCTTGCGGCCGAAGAGCTCGCCCAGCGTGGTCAGCGCCTGCTTGACGCTGTCGTCCGTCCATTTGATCTGGTGCTTGGCCAGCTGGTCGTACTTCTCCGGACCCGCCTGGGAGAGGTAGACGTTCTCGAACCAGTCGGTCAGCGTCCAGCCGTCCGCACCCGCCACCGAGACCGCCGGGGTGCCCGACGCGGAGAGCGTGTCCGCCGCCGTCAGCAACTCCTTCCAGGTGGTGGGGGGCTTGACGCCCGCCGCCTCGAAGGCCTTCGCGTTGTACCAGATCAGCGACTTGTTCGCGGCCTTGTAGTACACCCCGTACTGGGTGCCCTCGACCGCGCCGAGCGTCTTCCAGCCCGCCGAGTAGTTCGCGTCGAGCTGTGCCTTCGCCTCCGGACCCACCGGCTGCGCCCACTTGTTCTGCACCGCCGAGACCAGCGCCCCGACCTGCGGGAGCAGTGCCACGTCCGGCGGGGCGCCGCCCGCGATCTTCGAGCCGAGGAACGTGACGATCGGATCCTGGGCGGGGACGAAGGTGACGGTGGCCCCGGTCCGCTTCTCGAACTCCTTCAGGACCTTGGTGAAGTTCTCCTGCTCCGCGCCCGTCCAGACCGCGGCGACCTCCAGCTTCTCGCCCGTCAGTTTCGGTAGTTCCACCGTGGGCCCCGGCGCGGTCTCACCTCCCCGGGCCGGCTCCTCCTTGTCCGCGCCGCCCCCGCAGGCGGTCAGCGCGAGCATGCCCGCGGCTGCCGCGGCCGCCCAGCCGAGTGTCGTACGACGCGATCCGTGCCTGCGCATGACGGTGCCCCCGATGCCCGTGGTGTGTCCCGGACCACAAGGTCTACGCCGACCCGCGCGCCCCCGCAATACCGCGTCGCGGGGGCGCCGCAGGGGTTCAGGGGGCCGGGGGGAACAGCACCGGCGTCGCCGAGACCAGGTGGGAGGCTCGGTCCAGGGCGCTGGCCAGCAGCGCGAGGTCGGTCGGCCCGTTGCCCAGCTCGCGCACCGGGCGGCGGGCCGGCGGGTCGCCCATCCGCTCCCACTCCACCGGCACCACAGTCGGCCTCAGGGTCGCGGTGCGCGGGATCCGCCCCGTGACCCGGCCGGCCTGGAACGGGACCGTGCGGCCGTCCGCGTACCGCAGCACGCCGCGGCCGGGGCCCGGCTGGTCCGGGGCGTCGAGCTCCACGCGCAGGGTGGTCAGCCGGGCCAGCCCGGTCTCGGCCGTCCGGTCGGGGCGGGCGGTCGTGGCCACCAGGTGCACCCCGAGGCGGGCGCCCTCGCGGGCCACCGCCTCCAGCGCCCGGACCACCGAGCCGGCGGCGGGCCGGCCCGTGCTGCCCAGCCCCGGCGCGACCAGCGCGTCGAGGTCGTCGACGAGGACCACCAGCCGGGGCAGCGGGCTCGGCCCGGCCGGATCGGTCCGCGGGGCCGCGGCACGCAGCCGCAGGGTCCCGGTGCGCTGGGGGTCGATGTCGCCGCGCTGCTCGCCCGGGGTGGGCTGGCGGGGCGAGACCATCCGGTCGGCGAGCTCGCGCCGGGCGTGCCACTCCGTGAACGGCACCCCGTCCAGCAGCTCGTGCCGTCGCTTCAGCTCGGCGCCCAGGGCCTGCGCGAATTCCCGCATGCGCAGCGGGTCGGAGGCCACCAGGTGAGCGGAGGCGTGCGGGAGCTCGGTACAGGGCAGCAGCCCGTCGCCGCGCTCGCCGCCGGCCCCGTCCAGCAGGACCAGCCCCAGCCGGTCGGGCCGGGCCGCCGCGGACAGCGAGGCGGCCACCGAGCGCAGCAGCTCGGTCCGGCCGCTCCCGGCGGGCCCCTCGATCAGCAGGTGCGGGCCGTCGTGGACGAGTTCGGCGCCGACGGGACCGCGCCGCCCGCTGCCCAGCACGATCTCCGCGAGTCCGCCGGTGCCCTGCCCCTGGTCGGTGGCCTCGGCCCAACGGGCCATCAGGGAGGCCGGGGTGGCCCGTGCCAGCCCCAGTTCGTCCAGCAGCCGCGCGGTGGCGGGCAGGACGGCCGCGGCCGGGCGGTAGGGCTCGGCCGGACCGCCGTCGGCGCGCAGCGGCGCCAGGGCGCGGGCGAACCGCTCGGCCCAGGCGGCGGACACGGCGTCGGCGGTGACGGTGTCGCCGGAGGGGACCGGCCGGCCGCCGGTGACGGCGAAGGTCCGTACGGCCGTGGCGACGTCCCCGCTGAGCAGGGCGACCGCGCCGCAGTCCCGGAAGGCCGGGGCGCTCGCGCAGGCCGCCTCGTACGTCTCGGCGACGGGCGAGGCGGGGGTGGCGGCCGGGGCGTCGGCGAGGGCGAGCACGTGGATGCCGCCGGCCGGGCCGTGCGAGGCGAGCCGCCCGGTGACGTCGCGCAGCGGTCCCGCGCCGGGATCGCCGTCGAGGACGAGCAGGGTGTACGGGCCCCGGTAGACGCGGGCGGCCTGCCGGACCCCCTCGTGATCGGCGGCGGCCCAGTGCGTGCCGAGGGGGCCGTCGTCCAGGCGCCGGGTGAGCTCCCCGGTCCGGGCGGCGGCCTGGTCGCGGTCGTAGGCCAGCAGCAGCCGGCAGTCCTGGCCGTGCGCGGGGCGTACGTGGGGCAGCCAGCCGAGCCAGCCCCAGTCGCGGCGCCGCTCGGCCAGCGGGCGGGCCCGGTCGGTGCAGACGAGCACGATCTCCAGCTGCCCGGGGGCGTGCAGGGCGGCCAGCTGCGCGACCACGCTGCGGGCCACCCCGGCGAGGCGGGCGCGCGGTCCGGCGAGGCCGAGCGAGCCGACGGCCCGCAGGTCGACCCGGCTGCCCGCGCCGAGCCCGAGGTCCAGCACCCCGGGGTGCCCGGGCCCGCGCGACCACAGCCGCTCGGTGGGACCCAAGGCGGCCAGCAGCAGCGCGGCCGGATCGTCGGGGTCGGGGGCGACGGAGACGGGGGGCAGGGCCTCCGGCTCGGCCGGGACCTCGTACGCCTCGTCCCCCCGGACCCACTTGCGGGCCCAGGCGCCCAGGCCCCTGCGGCGGCCCGCGGGGGGCTCCGCGGGTTCGGGCGCGGCCGTCGGCCCGTACCCGGGTTCGGGCGCGGGCGCGTGGGCCGCGGCGACGGGCGTGGCCGGTGCGTGCGGTGCGCCCGACGGGGCGCCGGAGGGGGCGCCGGGCGCGGTGCGGGCCTGGGGGACCGCGGGCGCCCCCGGGCCGGTCGCGCCCGAGCCGGGGCCGCCGGGGGCGTACCCGGGGCCGCCGTACCCGGGACCGCCGGGCCGGGCGGTCCCGGACGCGGGGGTGTCGTCGCCCCGGCCGTCACCCGCGGTGTGGACCGAGCCGGGGCCTGCGGCGTGGCCGGCGCCGTCACCCGGGCCGGTCCCGTCCGGGGTCGCGGCGGGCGCCGGCTTCGGGGCGGTGCGGCCCCGTACCGCGAGGTGGCCCTCCAGGTCGGGGGCGACCGCCAGCGGGGCCGCGCTCCCGGCCGCGAGGCGCAGGGTGGACTCGCCGACCCGCAGCAGCGCGCCCGGGGGCAGGGCCACGGGCGCGGCGCCCACGGGGGAGCCGTCCAGGGTGGTGCCGTTCGTCGAGTTCAGGTCGGCCACCGAGACCCGGCCGTCGCCCGTCACCGTGACCGTGCAGTGCATCCGGGACACGTCCGGGTCGTCCAGCGGGACGTCGGCGTCGGCGGAGCGCCCGACCCGGATCTGCCCGCTGTGCAGGAGGTGCACCCCGCCCGCGTCGGGCCCGGCCACCACGTGCAGCTGGGGCGCGCCGAGGCCGTCCTCCGGCAGCACGTCCGGCACGGGCGCGTTCAGCGCCAGCACCGCCCCGTCCACCAGCGGGGGCTCGCCGAGCACCCGGCGCTGGAGGTCGAGCCGCTCCGCGCCGGCGTAGAGCACGATGGTGCCCCCGGTGTCGGGCCCGCCGACGGTCGCCGCCAAGCCGGAGGCGACGGCGGCCAGGGCCGTGCCCGGGGGCGCGGTGACGAGCACGTCACAGCTCGCGGGGGCGGGCGCGGTCTGGTGGCCGCTGCGCGACCCAAGGACGGTCAGCCGGATCTGCATCGCAGTCAGCGGTCCCTTCTGCGCGGTGCGCGGTGCGTGCGCCCGGCAGGGGAACCGCGGGACATGGCTGCCCGGTCGCCCCCCACCCGGCACGGACGCGTCGTCCGGTCAGGTCTGCCGGAAGGCGGGGCTCCCGTCCCGTGCCGTCCGTACGGGTGCATCCTCGCACCTGCAGCCGACAACACGCCCGGCACCCGGCGACAAGTGATCTTGATCGGCGCCGGGGGCGCCCCGACCCGTCGGGATCCGGACAGCGGGCCCGGGAAAGCGGGGAAAATCGCCCCCGGCATACGCCGCGAACATCACCCTCCGTACATATGTGCGGCAACCAACCTCCGTCGCCCGGCGTCTTCCCCGGGGACACCCCCTAGAGTGGGCCGGAAAACCCATCGATGGACGGCGGCGCGAAAACGCGCCGGCAGACGACAGCAGGGAGCGCGAGACGTGCGGCCAGTCGGCAGCAAGTACCTGCTCGAAGAGCCGCTCGGACGCGGCGCCACGGGCACCGTCTGGCGGGCCCGCCAGAGGGAGGCCGCGGGTGCGGAGGCGGCGGTCGCCGGCCATCCCGGCGAGACCGTGGCCATCAAGGTCCTCAAGGAGGAGCTGGCCCACGATCCCGACATCGTCATGCGCTTCCTGCGCGAGCGCTCGGTCCTGCTGCGCCTGACGCATCCCAACATCGTGCGCACGCGCGACCTCGTCGTCGAGGGTGACCTGCTCGCGCTGGTCATGGACCTCATCGACGGTCCGGACCTGCACAAGTACCTCCGCCAGAACGGGCCCTTCACCCCCGTCGCCGCGAGCCTGCTGACCGCCCAGATCGCGGACGCGCTCGCCGCCAGCCACGCCGACGGGGTGGTCCACCGCGACCTCAAGCCCGCCAACGTGCTGCTCGACGAGCGGGGCGGGCAGATGAAGCCGATGCTGACCGACTTCGGCATCGCCCGCCTCGCGGACTCCCCGGGCCTGACCCGCACGCACGAGTTCGTCGGCACCCCGGCCTACGTGGCCCCCGAGTCCGCCGAGGGCCGTCCGCAGACCTCCGCCGTCGACATCTACGGCGCCGGCATCCTGCTGTACGAGCTGGTCACCGGCCGCCCGCCGTTCGCCGGCGGCACCGCGCTCGAAGTGCTCCACCGCCACCTCAGCGAGGAGCCGCAGCGCCCCTCGACCCTGCCCGAGCCGCTCTGGACCGTCATCCAGCGCTGCCTGAGCAAGGAGCCGAACGAGCGCCCCAGCGCCGAGAGCCTGGCCCGCGGCCTGCGCGTGGTCGCCGCCGGCATCGGCGTGCACTCCGCGCCCTCCGAGGTGGAGGCCGCGCTCGGCGTCGCCGCGCTGCTCGCCCCCGACCCCTCGCCCGCGCCGGTCCCCGCGACCCCGGGCGTCGGCGACGCCACCCAGGTCCTGCCCGGCTCCGCGGGCTCGCCCATGGGCGGCTACGACCCGAACGGCATGACCAGCGTCCTGCCCCCGGTGGGCGCGGCCGACGCGACCTCCGTGCTTCCGAGCACCGGCGCCGCGGGCGCCGCCGACCCGACCTCGGTGATGCCCCCCGTGCAGCGGCCGGACCAGCCGCACCCGTGGGAGTCGCAGATGCGGGCGGTCCGCGACCGCAACGAGCAGACGCAGATGCAGTACCTCGACCCGAGCGAGGACCCGCTGCGCCGGCGCCCGCAGCGGCAGGCACCCCCGCCGCCCCCGCCGCAGCAGCGCCCCCGGCAGCAGCCGCCGCAGGGCGCGCAGCAGCAGCCGTACCGGCAGGGCCCCCCGCCGCAGCAGTACCAGCAGCCGCAGTACCAGCCGCAGCAGCAGTACGCGCCCCCGCCGCCGCAGCACTACCAGCCGCAGCAGCACCAGCCCCAGCCGTACCAGCAGCCGCAGCAGCCGCAGTACCGGCAGCCCCAGGCGCCGCAGCAGCCCCCGCCGCAGCAGCGGCCGCCGCGGGAACCCCGCGAACCGCGGGAGCCCCGCCGCCGCAGCGCCAACCCGGTGCGGATCCCCGGCCTCGGCTGCCTCAAGGGCTGCCTGGTCATGATCCTGCTGTTCTTCGTCGCGGGCTGGCTGGTCTGGGAGCTGACCCCGCTCCAGGAGTGGGTCGGCACCGGCCGCGGCTGGTGGGACCAGCTGTGGACCTGGGGCACCGAGGCCGCCGACTTCATCGGCTCCATCGGTGGATCCCCGGGGTCCGGGAGCTCCGGGGCACCCTGAACCGGGTCGCCCTGATGCCGAGTTCGTGGATTTGTCGACTTCTGGGGAGTGATTTAGCCCCCAGAAGCGAAGGTCGCCGCAAATCGGGCCCCCTACTGGCCTCCAACCCCCACCCGGCCGCGTAGCTTTGGTGCGTACGCCAGCCGCTGAGGGAGCAGTCGTGGCACGGAAGATCGGCAGCCGGTACACCGCGCACCAGATCCTGGGGCGCGGCAGCGCGGGCACGGTGTGGCTGGGCGAGGGGCCGGAAGGCCCCGTCGCCGTCAAACTGCTGCGCGAGGACCTCGCGTCCGACCAGGAGCTGGTCGGACGCTTCGTCCAGGAGCGCAGCGCGCTGCTCGGCCTGGAACACCCGCACGTCGTCTCCGTCCGCGACCTCGTCGTGGACGGCAACGACCTCGCCCTCGTCATGGACCTCGTCCGCGGCACCGACCTGCGCACGCGCCTCGACCGCGAGCGCCGGCTCGCCCCCGAGGCGGCCGTGGCGATCGTCGCGGACGTCGCCGACGCACTGGCCGCGGCCCACGCGGCCGGGGTGGTGCACCGGGACGTCAAGCCCGAGAACGTCCTGCTCGACATGCAGGGCCCGCTTGGGCCCGGCGGAGCCCACCCGGCGCTGCTGACCGACTTCGGCGTCGCCAAGCTGATCGACTCCCCGCGGCGGGCCGCCACGGGCCGGGCCTCGGCCCCGACCCGGATCATCGGCACCCCGGACTACCTGGCCCCCGAGATCGTGGAGGGCCTGCCCCCGCGGGCGGCGGTCGACATATACGCCCTGGCCACCGTCCTGTACGAGCTGCTGGCCGGGTTCACCCCGTTCGGCGGCGGCCACCCCGGCGCGGTGCTGCGCCGGCACGTGACCGAGACGGTCGTCCCGCTGCCCGGGATCCCCGACGAGCTGTGGCAGCTGATGGTGCAGTGCCTGGCCAAGGCCCCGGCGTCGCGGCTGCGCGCGTCGGAGCTCTCGGCCCGGCTCCGTGACCTGCTGCCGATGCTGGCCGGGATGCCGCCGCTGGACGTGGACGAGCCGGACGACGCCGGTCCGGGCGAACCGGAGGCCGAGGAGCCGCCGGCCGACCCCGTGCGGCGCCGCGGCGTGGTCCCGCTGGTGCCGGGCTCGGCGACCGACTCCAACCGGGACACGCACACCTCGATGCGGGTACCGGGTCCGGACGAGCTGGCGGGCGGCGCGCTCGGCACCGCCCGCGTCCCGCGCCCCGCCGGCGGCCACCGCCCCGGCGCGGCCCGGCACCGCGCCGAGGCCGCGCGCAAGCGCCGGCTGGTGCTGTCCGCGTCCGCGCTGGCGCTGACCGCCGTGGTGGGGGTCGGCACGTGGCTCGCGCTCTCCGGGGGCGAGGAGACCCCGCCCCCGCAGGACACCAAGAACTCCGGCACCCGCTCGCCGTAGCCGCCCGGGACCGTCTCCGGCGCGCGCCGGGGCCCGGCGCGCCTCCGGTTACGCCGCCACCAGCTCCGGGTGCCAGCGCCGGGCCACCTCCGGGTGCGCGCGGACCCAGCCCTTGAGCTCGTTGCGGCCGTACTCCGCGTGCAGCGGGTTGTCCGCGTCGTGCGCCACCCCGGGCGCCGCGCGCAGGTAGTCGCCCGGGACCGTCTCCACCACCGCGTCCAGCCGCGGGTTGTAGAAGAACGGCACCGAGTACCGCTCCACCGCGCCCGGGGGGCTGACCACCCGGTGGTCGGTCGCCGTCAGGTACCCCTCGGTCGCGATCTCCAGCAGCTCGCCCAGGTTGACCACGAACGCCCCCGGCAGCGGCGGCACGTCGAGGTAGCGGCCGTCGCGGACCACCTGGAGACCGCCGACGGAGTCCTGGAGCAGCAGGGTGAGGAACCCGTAGTCCTTGTGGGCGCCCACGCCCTGGTCGGTGCCGGACGGCGCCGAGCCGGGGTAGCGGATCAGCTTGGTGTGCAGGTGCGGCCGGTCCGCGAACGCCGCGTCGAAGAAGTCGGCCGGGGCGCCGATCGAGGCCAGCAGCTCCCGGAGCAACCGGTGGGCCACCGCCGCCAGCCGCGCCTGCCACTCCAGTACCGCGGTGCGCAGCTCGGGCAGGGCCGCGGGCCACTGGTTCGGCCCCTCCAGCCACAGGTACGCCGGGTCGTCCGGCCCCAGTACCGGCGCGGGCCGCTCGGCGCCCACGTCCAGCTGGTCCCGCCAGTCCGAGGCTCCGCCGGTCAGCTCGGCGCCTATCCGGGTGTAGCCGCGGAAGTGGGGGGAGCGCAGGTTGCTCACGGCGAGCCGGTCGGCCTCCGGGAGGGCGAAGAAGGCCCTGGTCAGCTCCAGGATCCGGGCGGTCTCGGCACCGGTGATGCCGTGCCCGGTCAGGTGCAGGAACCCGGTGTCCCGGGCGGCCGCGTGCAGTTGCTGCAGGAAGGCGGCCCGCTGGGCCGGATCGTCGGCACGGGAGAGGTCCAGGACGGGGAGGGTGTGCGCGGACGGCATGACGGCTCCGTTTCGGATGTCACGGGGGCCTGTTCCCGGGGGTGGCGGGGCCGCGGAGGGGAGGGGTCGCCGGCAGGGGTGGCGCCGGGACCGCGAGGGGCCGCGTACAGGACCCAAGTCGGATCGGGGTGGATCAGGCTCGGTGCGGGTCCGGCGGCTGACAGCCCGTCGTCGTGACGCGCATGTGGTCCACATGTCGCCGTTTGACGAGGCGCGTGACGAAGAGAACGGTCATAACGTGAGCGTACGCCCGTGCGCCCCGCCACCAGTACGGGTGATTCGGCCTGCCCGGACGGCGGCCTCCGGGGACCGGCTACGCTGGACCCGTGGCAGTCGTCGATGTTTCCGAAGAGCTGAAGTCCCTCTCCTCGACCATGGGGTCGATCGAGGCCGTCCTGGACCTCGACAAGCTGAGGGCAGATATCGCCGTGCTCGAGGAGCAGGCCGCCGCGCCGTCCCTCTGGGACGACCCGGAGGCCGCTCAGAAGATCACGAGCAAGCTTTCGCACCTCCAGGCCGAGGTCCGCAAGACCGAGACCCTGCGCGGGCGCATCGATGACCTCGCGGTCCTCTTCGAGCTCGCCCAGGAGATGGACGACGCGGACACCCTCGCCGAGGCCGAGGCCGAGCTGATCTCCGTCCGCAAGGCGCTGGACGAGATGGAGGTCCGCACCCTCCTCTCCGGCGAGTACGCCGAGCGCGAGGCCCTGGTCAACATCCGCGCCGAGGCCGGCGGCGTCGACGCCTCCGACTTCGCCGAGCGCCTCCAGCGCATGTACCTGCGCTGGGCCGAGCGGCACGGCTACCCGACCGAGATCTACGAGACCTCCTACGCGGAGGAGGCCGGCATCAAGTCGACCACCTTCGTCGTCAAGGCCCCGTACGCCTACGGCACGCTCTCCGTCGAGCAGGGCACCCACCGCCTCGTGCGGATCTCGCCCTTCGACAACCAGGGCCGCCGCCAGACCTCCTTCGCGGGCGTCGAGGTGCTGCCGGTCGTCGAGTCCAGCGACCACGTCGAGATCGACGAGGGCGAGCTGCGCGTCGATGTGTACCGCGCCTCGGGCCCCGGCGGTCAGGGCGTCAACACCACCGACTCGGCCGTGCGCATCACGCACCTCCCGACCGGCATCGTCGTCTCCTGCCAGAACGAGCGCTCGCAGATCCAGAACAAGGCCAGCGCCATGAACGTCCTCCAGGCCAAGCTGCTGGAGCGGCGCCGCCAGGAGGAGAAGGACAAGATGGACGCCCTGAAGGACGGGGGCAGCTCCTGGGGCAACCAGATGCGCTCCTACGTCCTTCACCCGTACCAGATGGTCAAGGACCTGCGGACGGAGTTCGAGGTCGGCAACCCGCAGGCGGTCCTCGACGGCGAGATCGACGGCTTCCTGGAGGCCGGGATCCGCTGGCGCAAGCAGCAGGAGCAGGCCGCCTAGAGCTGTCCGGTCCGGCGGCCCTACGGGCTCCCGGACCGGAGAAGGGCCCGGACACCTGCAGGTGTCCGGGCCCTTCGTCCTGCCGGGATGATCGGTACGCGGCGCGGCAGCGCCGGCGTCCGCCCGCTACGCGGTCTGCTGGACCACGAGGGCCAGCGCCGCCACGAGGACCACCATGAGCGCGATCAGCGTCACGGGGTTCAGGCCGGAGAAGGGGCCCTCCTGCTCCCGCTGGAGGCGCTCCCGGTTCGCCCGGCACACCGGGCAGCGGCCCTGGCTGACGGGTGCGGCGCAGTTCGCGCACACGAGCCGGTCATATGTCATGCGCTCCTCCTCTCGCCCTGGGTTCCGCTGGGTACAACGGCGGTGGGAACCGGTCCGTTCCCCCTACCACTGTGCCAGCTTCACCGGCATTCGGCGCGGCCCCCCGGGCAGTCCCGGTCGGGACCCCTACGGACCCGGGGATAAAACGGGCAACTCCGGAGGCCGGGTCCACACCCCGCGCCCGTTCGCGTATGGTCACGCACACCTACTCCCGGCGACCGTGGTGCATCCGTGATCCGATTCGACAGCGTTTCCAAGTCCTACCCGAAGCAGAACCGCCCCGCACTCAGAGATGTCTCCCTGGACATCGCGAAGGGCGAGTTCGTCTTCCTGGTCGGCTCCTCCGGCTCCGGCAAGTCCACCTTCCTGCGGCTGATCCTGCGCGAGGAGCGGGCGAGCCACGGCCAGGTGCACGTCCTCGGCAAGGACCTCGCCAAGCTCTCCAACTGGAAGGTCCCGCAGATGCGGCGCCAGCTGGGGACCGTCTTCCAGGACTTCCGCCTGCTGCCCAACAAGACGGTGGCCGAGAACGTCGCCTTCGCGCAGGAGGTCATCGGCAAGCCCCGGGGCGAGATCCGCAAGGCGGTCCCGCAGGTGCTGGAGCTGGTGGGCCTCGGCGGCAAGGAGCAGCGGATGCCCGGCGAGCTCTCCGGTGGTGAGCAGCAGCGCGTGGCGATCGCCCGCGCCTTCGTCAACCGACCCGCCCTGCTGATCGCGGACGAGCCCACGGGCAACCTCGACCCGCAGACCTCCGTCGGCATCATGAAGCTGCTGGACCGGATCAACCGGACCGGCACCACCGTGATCATGGCGACGCACGACCAGCAGATCGTCGACCAGATGCGCAAGCGCGTCATCGAACTCGAACAGGGCCGTCTCGTACGCGACCAGTCGCGCGGCGTCTACGGCTACCAGCACTGAAAGGACGCCATGCGCGCCCAGTTCGTCATGTCGGAGATCGGCGTCGGCCTCCGTCGCAATCTCACCATGACCTTCGCGGTCATCATCTCCGTGGCCCTGTCGCTGGCCCTGTTCGGTGGCTCCCTGCTCATGCGCGAGCAGGTCAGCAAGATGAAGGGCTACTGGTACGACAAGGCCAACGTCTCGATCTACCTCTGCAACAAGCAGGACGCGGAGGAAGCCAGTGAGGCGACGACCAAGCCGGACGGCGCGGTCACGCAGGCCGCGGGCGTCGCCACCTGCCGCAAGGGCGCGGTGACGGCCGACCAGAAGAAGCAGATCGAGACCGAGCTCAAGCAGATGGACCTGGTGAAGTCCGTCGCGTACGAGTCGGCCGACGACGCCTACAAGCACTACCAGGAGCAGTACGGGCACACCGCGCTCGCCTCCTCCATCACCCCGGACCAGATGCAGGAGTCGTTCCGGGTCAAGCTCAAGAACCCGGAGAAGTACAAGGTCGTCACCTCCGCCTTCGCCGGGCGGGACGGCATCCACACCGTCGACGACCAGCGCCAGGCCATCGACGTCCTGTTCAAGATCCTCAACTACGTCAACATCGCGGCCCTCGGCATCATGCTGATCATGCTGGTCGTGGCACTGCTGCTGATCGTCAACACGGTGCGCGTCTCCGCGTTCAGCCGGAGGCGGGAAACCGGGATCATGCGGCTGGTGGGCGCCTCCAGCTTCTACATCCAGGTCCCGTTCATCATGGAGGCGGCCGTCGCGGGCCTCATCGGCGCGGTCATCGCCTGCCTGATGCTCGTCTCCGGGCAGTACTTCGTGATCGACCACGGCTTCGAGCTGCGGACCAAGATCCAGATCATCGACTTCATGGGCTGGAGCTCGGTGATCGCAAAGCTCCCGTACGTGCTGTTCATCGGCCTCCTGATGCCCTCGATGGCCGCCTTCCTCGCGTTGCGCAAGTACCTGAAGGTGTGACAAGCGCCCCGCGAGCGGTCCGGTCAACCATCCGTAGCGGCGCGGGGCTTGTCCTAGACTCGGCGCCATGCCGGCTCTGCCCGCCCTCTGTCTCCGGCCCCGCGACCTGCGTCGCGGGGCCGTCCTGACGTTGGCCTTCCTCGCGTCCGTCGGCGCCGCCGCGAGCACCGGCTGCTGGGACCGCGAGGAGCCCGGTGCCCCGGCCGTCCTCGCGGCCGGCGCCACCGCCCCGGAGCCCGCCGCGCCGCCCCGCGCGAGCGGCACCGCCGACCGGGAGGCCGTCGCCCGGGCCGCGGCCGAGGCCGTCGCCGAGGGCAAGTCCGGCAAGAAGGCCGCCCAGGAGGTCGTCAGCCGCAGCGGCGACCGCTGGGGCACCGTCTACGACCGGCGCGAGTACGCGGCCTTCGCCGAGGGCCTCGACGGCCGCTGGACCGGCGTCGGGCTCTGGACGGAACGCCGCCCGGACGGCCTGATCGAGGTCGACAAGGTCCAGCCCGACAGTCCCGCGGCCCGGGCCGGCCTGCGCGCCGGCGACCGGCTGCTGAGCGTCGACGGGCGCGCCGTCACCGGCCTCGCCGCGAACGACGTGACCGCCCTGCTGCGCGGCGAGGAGGGCACCCCCGTCGTCCTCGGCCTCAGCCGCGGCGGCGCCGACCTCACCGAGACCGTCCGCCGCGAACAGCTGCGCACCGAACCGGTGACCGTACGCCGGCTGCCCGGCGGGATCACCGTCATCAAGGTCGCCTCCTTCACCCGCGGTTCCGGCGAGCGGGTGCGGGCCGCCGTCCACGCGGCCCCGGCGGGCGCCGGGGTCATGCTCGACCTGCGCGGCAACCCGGGCGGTCTGGTCGCCGAGGCGGTGACGGCGGCCTCCGCCTTCCTGGACGGCGGGCTGGTGGCCACCTACGACGTGCGGGGCGAGGAGCGCGCCCTGTACGCGGCCCCCGGCGGCGACACGGCCCGGCCACTGGTGGCCCTGGTCGACGGCGGCACGATGAGCGCGGCCGAACTGCTGACGGGCGCCCTCCAGGACCGCGGCCGGGCGGTGGCCGTCGGCAGCCGGACCTTCGGCAAGGGCTCGGTGCAGATGCCGACCGCGCTCCCGGACGGTTCGGTGGCGGAGCTGACGGTGGGCACGTACCGCACCCCGGCGGGCCGCAGCCTCGACGGCGCCGGCATCACCCCGGACCTCACGGCGGGCGACGGGACCGAGGAACGGGCCGCCACGGTATTGGGTGGCCTCGGGGTGGGTCCGTAGTGCGAAAATGACCGCACTATGGCTAAGGAAAAAGGGCGCAAGCTGATCGCCCAGAACAAGAAGGCGCACCACGACTACACGATCCTCGACACCTACGAGTGCGGTCTCGTGCTCACGGGCACCGAGGTCAAGTCCCTGCGCCAGGGCCGGGCCTCGCTGGTCGACGGCTTCGTGACGATGGAGAGCAACGAGGCGTGGCTCTACAACGTCCACGTGCCGGAGTACAGCCAGGGCACCTGGACGAACCACAGCGCCCGGCGCAAGCGCAAGCTCCTCATGCACCGCGAGGAGATCGACAAGCTGGAGCGGAAGGCGCAGGAGTCGGGGCACACGATCGTGCCGCTCGCCCTCTACTTCAAGGACGGCCGGGCCAAGATCGAGATCGCGCTGGCCAAGGGCAAGAAGGAGTACGACAAGCGGCAGACGCTCCGCGAGAAGCAGGACACGCGCGAGACGAACCGGGCGATCTCGGCCGTACGGCGCAAGCAGCGGGGCACGGTTTAATCGCCTGGCACGCGGTGGTCCACTTCGCGTAGGATGGCGTCAGCGCCTCCCGCTCGCGGTGGGGCACGTTGATAAAAAAACATGGGGATGATCGGTTTCGACAGCGGATGTCGATGCAGGGGAAGCGAGCCGAGGAAGCGGCAATGATCTCGCTAACCACATGTCGCAAACAATAATCGCCAACACCAAGAGCGATAACTCCCGCTTCACCCTCGCTGCCTAATAACAGTGAGCTGAAGCCTCTGTGAGGAGCGTCAGCCCGGAAGTGGTCCCGGTCCGGATCCTGGCGTCAACTAGGGATCTAAACCTCTAGCCCCGGTCGCGGGGGTTGGAGGGAAATCAAACAGTGACTGAGCCCGTCGGAGACTCGTCCGTGTGATCTCCGGGGCTGAGAAAAGCGCAGCGGACTGCGCTCGGAGAAGCCCTGCTTCTGCACCGTTGGACGCGGGTTCGATTCCCGCCATCTCCACCACCCCATGTGAAAAGACCCCCTGACCTGCGAGAACTTCGCCAGGTCAGGGGGTTTTCTCGTGCTGCGGGTCAGTAGTCGTAGCGCGCCTTGAGGATCTTCACTTCTTTGGCGTCCGCCCGGTACGTGCGTCGCGGTCGCGGGCGACGGCTTCCATGAGCCGCCGGGCGTTGGCGGGGGAGCGAAGGAGGTAGACGGTTCCTGCCACGCGTCGTAGTCGGCCGCGGACATGAGGACGGCGTCGCCGTTCCCGGAGGTGATGCGCACCGGATCGTGGTCGGTGTTACCGCGCTCGATCAGCGAGAAGAGCGTGGCGCGGGCTTCGCCGGCGCTTACGGACATGGCACCCACCTCACTCCCCGTCGCACGGGCCTGTTCTACGGAACCGGTAGGGGGAATCCCTGAAACTCTTGCCCCCGCGGCACGGACGAAGGCCCCGCAGTCTCGGGGCTGCGGGGCCTTCGTCAGGGGGTGCGGCGGGGGGCTGTCAGCAGACCGGCACCTTGTTGAGGTTCTTCGCGTAGCGGGCGGCGATCCAGCCGCGGCCGTCGGCGAGCTTGTACCAGATCGCGTTTCCGTCGACGGTCTGGCCGTTGACCTTGCACTGGACGGCGACGACGTCGCCGGTCAGGGCCTTGCCCTTCTTCGCGTACCCGGTGCCCGGGCCGGAGTGGATGCCGAGGCCCTTGCCGGGGGAGACGATGCGGGCCTTCGGCTGCGGGGTCTCGTGGTGGCCGCCGCACTTCTTGCAGGTACCGGGCTGGCCGGGCTTCCCGGGCTGGCCGGAGTCGCCCTTCGGCCCCTGGGGGCCCTGGGGTCCCTGCGGGCCGCGGTCGCCCTTCGGGCCCTTCGGGCCCTTCGGTCCCTGGGGGCCCTGCGTCCCGATCGGGCCGCGGTCGCCCCGGTCACCCTTGCCGCCCTTGGTGCCCTTGGGGCCGGCCGGGCCGCGGTCGCCGCGCGGGCCCCGGTCGCCGCGGTCGCCCCGGTCGCCCTTGTCACCCTTGGGGCCGCCGGACGGGCCCTGTTCCCCGCGGGGTCCCTCGGGTCCCCGGGGTCCGGCGGGGCCGGTCGCGCCGGTGTCGCCGCGGTCTCCCCGGTCGCCGCGGTCGCCCTTCTCTCCCCTGTCGCCCTTCTCGCCCTGGGGGCCGGGGCGGCCCGGCTTGCCGTGGTGGCCGGGCTTCCCGTCGTGGCCGGGCCTGCCGTCGTCGCCCTTCGGGCCGGTCACGGGGGTCGAGACGCCGAACAGGGCCGACTCGCCGGTGCCGGTGGCCCATTCGCCGCCGTCCAGCGTCGTGCCCTCGGGGGCGTCCGCGTCCACCCGCAGCGCGACCCCCAGCTGCGTCCGCGCGTCGCGGGGGAAGGCGAAGCCGGCGCGGGTGCCGGCCTCGCAGGTCAGCAGCCGGGCGTCCGACGAGCGGGTGCACGGGGCGGCCGCGCGCTGGCCGTTCCAGTAGAAGCGGGCTTCCGGGAAGGTCGTACGAGCCGGGGCGGTGATGCGGAACGTGCCGCTGGTGACCGGCTCCGCACCGCTGACGGCGGCGATGACGACGCGGCCCGTACGGCCCGGGGCGATCGAGGGCAGGTACGGCTGGGAGAAGCGGAGGCCGGCCGAGTCGGCCAGGGCCGGGACGGCGGGCACCAGACAGGTCGCGGTGACGGCCGCGACGATCAGGGCAGCGGGTACGGAACGGGAAGAAGGCACGGGGAAGTTCCTCCGCAAAGGGAAGGGCGCTGGGGAGACACCCCCAGTTATGTCCGATCCCGGCCGGAAGCGGTGCGTACCACGCGGGAGCGATCACTCGCCCGCCGCATGAATCCGCCGGACGCCGCCGCCGGGAGGGCGAGCGCGGCCGCCGCCGCGGGCAGCAGGTAGGCCGTGGTGGTCCCGAGGTGGTCCACGAGCAGGCCGGCCGAGGCCGAGCCCGCGGCGATGCCCGTGAGGATGGCGGTGACCGCGAGGGTCATGCCCTCGTTGAGGCGGCCCTCGGGGGTACGGGTGTGGACCTCGGACATCGCGGTGACCATCGTCGGGGCCGTGGCCATCCCGGCCAGCAGGAGCGCGGCCGCCAGGGCGGGCAGGGAACCGGCGGCGGCCGCGGCCCAGGGGAGGGCCATCAGGGCGGCCATCGCGGCCAGGCAGAACGGCAGGCCGCGGGGGCGCAGGGTGCCGTAGACCAGGCCGGCCGCGCAGGAGCCCGCCGCCTGGAGGGCCAGGACCGGACCGGAGGCGGCGCCCAGCCCGTGCGCGGCGAGGTGCGCGATCGAGGCGACCTCCATCGAGCCGAAGACCACGCCCGTGGCCAGGAAGACGGGCAGGAGCGGGCCCAGCGCGCGCAGCGGGGACGCGCCGCCCCGCGGCGCGGCGGACACCGGGGGTTCCGTGGCCCGCCGGGAGGTGAACACCAGCATCCCGGCCAGGAGCAAGGCCGCGGCCGTGAGGGTGCCCGCCTCGGGGAAGACGGAGGTGCACAGCACGGCCGCGAGGACCGGGCCGAGCATGAAGCACAGTTCGTCGGCGGCCTGTTCGAAGGACATCGCCGTGTGGTGCGCGGCCGGGGAGCCGCGCAGCAGGTGGGTCCAGCGGGCGCGTGACATGCCGCCGATGTTCGGGGTGGTGGCGGTCGCGGCGTACGCGGCGAAGAGGGTCCAGGCCGGAGCGTCGAGGCGGACGCAGGCGACCAGGGAGAGGGAGCCCAGGACGGCGATCAGAGCCGCGGGGAGCGCGATCCTGGCCTGGCCGTGCCGGTCGACCAGGCGGGCCGTCCAGGGTGCGACCAGGGCCGTGGCGGCCAGGCCGGTGGCGGTGACCGCCCCGGCGAGGGCGTACGAGCCGCGCTGACCGGCGATCATCATGACCGCGCTGACTCCGAACATGCCCATCGGGAGCCGTGCGAGCAGGTTCCCGGCGGTGAAGGCGCGGGTCCCGGGGAGGTCGAACAGCCGGCGGTACGGGCCGTGGGCGCGAGCCCGCCGGACGCGGGCCGGGGCCCGGCCGGAAGCCCGGCCCGGGGCGGCGGGGGCGGCCGGGGCGGCGATGACGAGCGTGGAGCCGGTGACGGTCATCCGCGGCGCACGGGCGCCAGATCCGGCGCCGCCCGCGGCCCGGGCGGACGCGGAGAAGCCGGGGGCCGTGGAACGGACGGGCGCGGAAGGGGCCGGGGCGGTACGGGGGGAGGCGGTACGGGCCGGGGCGGTACGGGCCGAGGCGGTACGGGCGGTCGGGGCGGAGGCGGGGCGGGTGGGCGCGGTGGGCATGGTCACAGCCTCGGGTCCGGTCCCGGCCCTGGTCCAACACCTGTTCAGGACCCATTCACGCCCCTGCGTTGTTAGTCTCCGGGGGTGATGCCCCGCGATGTGGAACCCCGGCTGCTGCGCGGCTTCGTCGCCTGCGCGGAGGAGCTGCACTTCACCCGCGCCGCCGCCCGCCTGTACGTCGCCCAGCAGGCCCTCAGCCGGGACGTCCGGCGGCTCGAACGGGACCTGGGCGCGGCCCTGTTCGTTCGGACCACCCGGCAGGTGGAGCTGACGCCCGACGGGGAGCGGCTGCTGCCGCTGGCCCGCCGCGTGCTGCGCGCGCACGAGGAGCTGGCCGCGGCCTTCGGCGGGGGCGGCGAGCCCCGCGCGCTCCTGGTCGACGTGAACACCGACGGGCCCGGCACCGGCCGCACCGTCCTGGAACGGGCCCGCGAACTCGCCCCGGAATGCGAGCTGATGGCCCGCTTCGAGAGCGGGCTGACCCATGCCGCCGCCGAGATCGCGGCCGGGCGGCTCGACGTCTCGTTCGGGTACGCCGACGGGCTCGGCCCGGCGCTGCGGGCCCGCCTCGAACGGTGCCCCGTACGGTACGAACCGCTCGCCGTGCTGCTGCCCGAGCGCCACGCCCTGGCCGGCCTGGGGGCCGTACCGCTGGACGGGCTGGCCGGGGAGTCCGTGTACGCCGGCGCCGGGAACCCGCGGACCCTGGAGTGGACGGCGCTGGCCCGCGAGCTGTTCGCCGGCCGGGGCATCGAGGTGGCGCCGCCCGCGCCGGTCGCCATGGGCAAGGAGGAGTTCGGGCGGGTCATGGCCAAGACCGGCAATCCGGTGCTGGTCGCGGTGGACTTCCCCGACATGCCCGGCTGCGTGAAGCGGCCGCTGACCGGGCCGGTGCCGCTGTCGCCGCTGTCGATGGTGTGGCGCACGGGCTTTCGCCACCCCGGGCTCGACGCCCTGCGCACCGCGGCCGCCGGTCTGGCCGCCGAGCGGGGGTGGCTGGTACCGCCTCCCGGCAGCTGGACCCCGGGCGGCTCACACCCGGCCCCCGGGGCGGGTGAGAGCAAGGTATCCCCGCGGTCATCGGGCGGGGACCGGGGCTGAAACGCGCCGTTCCTACCGTCGTCACCACGGACGCGACAGCTGTGGAGGCGTGTGATGACCGGTACGACCGCACCGCGCAAGGGGGGCCGCTGGATCGAGCGGTGGGACCCCGAGGACGAGGTCTTCTGGCAGGAGTCGGGGGAGCGGATCGCCCGCCGCAACCTCCTGTACTCGGTACTGTCCGAGCACATCGGCTTCTCCATCTGGTCCCTGTGGTCCGTGATGGTGCTCTTCATGGGCCCCGGGTACGGGATCGACCCCGCGGGGAAGTTCTTCCTCATCGCGACCGCCACCTTCGTCGGGGCCCTGGTGCGGGTGCCGTACACCTTCGCCGTCGCCCGGTTCGGCGGCCGGAACTGGACCGTCGTCAGCGCCCTGCTGCTGCTCGCGCCGACCGCGGCCGCGCTGGTCGTGATGGAGCCGGGGACCTCGTACGGCACGTTCCTGCTGGTGGCGGCCCTGACGGGGGTGGGCGGCGGGAACTTCGCCTCGTCGATGACCAACATCAACGCCTTCTTCCCGCTGCGCAGGAAGGGCTGGGCGCTCGGGCTCAACGCGGGCGGCGGCAACATCGGCGTCCCCGTCGTGCAGCTCGCGGCGCTGCTGGTGATCGCCACCGCCGGTGCCGGGCACCCGAGGCTGCTGCTCGCCGCCTACCTCCCGCTGATCGTTGCGGCGGCCGTGCTGGCCCTGCTGCGGATGGACAACCTGGCGCCGGTGCGCAACGACACCGGCGCGGTGCGGGAGGCGGTGCGCGAGCCCCACACCTGGATCATGGCGTTCCTGTACATCGGCACCTTCGGGTCCTTCATCGGGTACAGCTTCGCCTTCGGGCTGGTCCTGCAGACGCAGTTCGGCCGGACCCCGCTCCAGGCAGCGTCGCTGACCTTCATCGGGCCGCTGCTCGGTTCGCTGATCCGGCCGGTGGGCGGGGCGCTCGCCGACCGCTTCGGCGGGGCCCGGATCACGCTGGTCACCTTCGTGGCCATGGCGGCGGCGACCGGGGTCGTCGTCCTCGCCTCGGTGCGGGAGTCGCTGGCGGTCTTCCTGGTCGGGTTCGTCGCGCTGTTCGTCCTCAGCGGGCTCGGCAACGGCTCGACGTACAAGATGATCCCGGGGATCTTCCAGGCCAAGGCGCTGGCCCGGGGCATGGAGGGCGAGGCCGCGGCGGCGTACGGACGACGGCTGTCGGGGGCTTCCATGGGACTGATCGGCGCGGTCGGGGCGCTCGGCGGGCTCGGCATCAACCTGGTGTTCCGGCAGGCGTTCACCGCCTCCGGGTCCGGGACGGCCGCCTTCGTGACCTTCCTCGGGTTCTACGCCGTGTGCTGCGCGGTGACCTGGGCGGTATACCTTCGCCGGCCGGTCCCGGTGATCGTCGCGGAGCCGGGCGCGGCGGCGAAGCCGCAGCTCACCTCGGTGTAACGCCGGTTAACGGCCGCGAAATACGACGGAACCGAGCCTGACACGCCGTGCGTGCAGGCTCGGTTCCGCGCCCGCGCCCGCTTCCCCCACCGCTTCCCGCGGCGCGATACCGACCCACTGGGCAAGGCAGGTCACATGTACGAGCACAGGCAGCACACCGGTCCGGGCCCCCTCTCGGGCTTCACCGTCGGAGTCACCGCGGCCCGGCGCGCCGACGAGCTGATCGCTCTGCTGCGCCGCCGCGGGGCCGCCGTCCTGCACGCGCCCGCACTGCGGATCGTGCCGCTGGCCGACGACAGCGAGCTGCTCGCCGCCACCAAGGAGCTGATCGCCGCCGCCCCCGACGTGGTGGTCGCCACGACCGCCATCGGGTTCCGCGGCTGGATCGAGGCCGCCGACGGGTGGGGGATCGGCGAGGAGCTGCTGGAACGGCTGCGCCGGAGCGAACTGCTCGCGCGCGGGCCGAAGGTCAAGGGCTCCATCCGGGCCGCCGGGCTCGTGGAGACCTGGTCGCCGGAGTCGGAGTCGCTGGCCGAGGTGCTGGAGCGGCTGCTGGCGGCGGGCGTGGCCGGCCGGCGGATCGCGCTCCAGCTGCACGGCGAGCCGCTGCCCGGCTTCGTGGAGTCGCTGCGGGCGGGCGGCGCGGAGGTGGTCGTCGTCCCGGTGTACCGGTGGATGGAGCCGGAGGACCTCGCGCCGCTGGACCGGCTGCTCGACGCGGTGGCCGGCGGCTCGGTGGACGCGGTCAGCTTCACCTCGGCGCCCGCGGCGGCCTCCCTGCTGTCCCGGGCGGCGGAGCGCGGCGTACGGGAACCCGTGCTCGCGGCGCTGCGGGGCCCGGTGCTCTCCGCGTGCGTCGGGCCGGTCACCGCGCTGCCGCTCCAGGCACACGGGGTGGACACGGTACAGCCGGAACGCTTCCGGCTGGGACCCCTGGTGCAGCTGCTCTGCCAGGAACTGCCGGGACGGGCCCGGGTCCTGCCGGTGGCCGGACACCGGCTGGAGGTGCGCGGGCACGCGGTGCTGCTGGACGCGGAGCTGCGGCCCGTACAGCCGGCCGGGATGGCGCTGCTGCGGGCGCTCGCGCGGCGGCCGGGCTGGGTGGTGTCGCGGGCGGACCTGCTGCGGGCGCTGCCGGGCGCCGGAAGCGACGAGCACGCCGTGGAGACGGCGATGGCCCGTCTCAGGGTGGCGCTGGGGTCGCCGAAGCTGATCCAGACCGTGGTCAAGCGGGGGTACCGGCTGTCGCTGGACGCGGGCGGGGACCTCAAGTACGCGGACCCGCACCGGGAATGACGCCCGACGGCGCTCCGCGGACGCGGCCGGTTCCCGTCGCCCTGGGGTCCGCGCGCTCTGGGGTCCGCGCATCATCGGGTCCGCGCGTCACGGCGTCTGCGCATCCTCGGTCTGGGCAGGGTCCGCGGTCGTCGGCTAGCGTGCCGGGATGATCGTTGACGGAGTCGGGATGAGGCTGCTGGAGCCCGGGGACGCGGCCGGTCTCGCCGACGTGCTGGCCCGCAACCGGGCGTACATGGCCCCCTTCGAGCCGTCCCGGCCCGAGGCCTTCTACACGGAGGCCGGACAGCGGGCCCGCATCGCGGGCGTGCTCGCCGAGCGGGACGCGGGCCGCATCGTCCCGTACGTGTTCGTCGAGACGGCGACCGGCGCGGTCGTCGGTTCGATCAACCTCGGCAACATCGTGCTGGGGCCGCTGCGCAGCGGCGGCGTCGGCTATTGGGTGGACCGCGCGTGGAACGGCCGCGGGCTGGCGACCGCCGGGGTCGAGGAGGTCTGCCGGGCCGCCCGCGACGAGGTGGGCCTGCACCGGGTCGAGGCCGGGACCCTCGTCGACAACGCGGCCTCGCAGCGGGTCCTGGCGAAGGCCGGCTTCGAGCAGTACGGGCTCGCCCCGCGCTACCTCCACATCAACGGCGCCTGGCGCGACCACTGCCTGTTCCAGCGGATCCTGCACGGGGACCCGCCGCCCGCCGGCGGCTGACGGGCGCCCGGGCGGCACGTCCCGGTCCGCACGGGGGGTTCCGCCCCGCCCCGCCCGCGGGCACTCTGGGAGGAGCGACGGCGGCCGGGCTCCGGCGGGCGAGGCGGTGACGGGGATGTGGTTCGACTCCGGGAGGCTCTGCCTCGACCTGGTGGCCACGCGCGCGCCCCACGAGGGGCTCGCCGACGGCGACGACCTGCGGCTGTGGCTCGTCGGGGCCGGGCTGGTGCCCGACCGGACGCCGCTGGCCCGGCTCGGGCCCGACTGGGTCGCCGCCTTCCGGGACCTGCGCGGCGACGTGGAGGCCCTCGTACGGGCGGAGCCGCGCCCGGCCGCCGACCCGCCGGCCGGCACGGCGCACGCCTCCGCCCCGCACGCCCCCGACCCGACCGCCGGTACGGCGCGGGCGCTCGGCCGGGTCAACGCGCTGGCCGCCGGACCACCCCCGGGCCTGTGCGCGGTACGGGACCAGGAGGGACACCTCGTACGGCAGTTGTGCGGGGGCGTCGGATGCGGCGCGCTGCTCGCCGCCGTCGCCCGGGACGCCGTCGAGCTGCTGACCGATCCCGGCGACCTGGCGCTCTTGCGGACCTGCGAGGGGGAGGGCTGCACCCGGGTCTACCTGGACACCTCCCGGGGCCACCGGCGCCGCTGGTGCTCCAGCGAGCTGTGCGGCAACCGCGAGCGCGTCGCCCGGCACCGCCGGCGGGTCCTGGCGGCAGGGCCCCGGTAGGCGGCGTACCGGCCCGCGAGACCGGTTCCGGAACGGGCATGCGGACAGGCCGCGGATTCGCGTACGGTTGACGGTCGCCCATGCACGTCAGAAGGGGGCCTTGGTGGCCGCGCAGAATGCCGCTGTCGACAGCACGGCGGATTCCGTCCGCGATCGGGAGATCGGGGTCGAGCAGACGCATCTCGACCAGGTGTACCGACGCCTTGAAGAGAAGATCCACGAGGCCGAGTTCCTGATGAACGACGCCGCGAAGCGGGGCCAGGTCGGGACGCCCGGCGCCCTCGCCGAGCGCGACGCGCAGGTCTTCCGGGCGGGTATCCACCTCAACCGGCTCAACAACGAGTTCGAGGACTTCCTGTTCGGCCGCATCGACCTCGTCCTCGGCAAGGACGGGGAGCGCGGGCCGGACGGCGCGTTCACCTCCGTCGAGCCGGCGGACGACGCGATCCGCGAGGACCTCACGGCCGACATCGCCGAGACGCTGCACATCGGCCGGATCGGGGTCCTGGACTCCGACTACGCGCCGCTGGTCATCGACTGGCGCGCGCCGGCCGCCGCGCCGTTCTACCGCTCCACGCCCAAGGAGCCCGGCCGCGTCGTGCGCCGGCGCGTCATCCGCTCCAAGGGCCGCAAGGTGCTGGGCGTGGAGGACGACCTGATGCGCCCGGAGGTCACCGCCTCCCTGGACGGCCGGGAGCTGCCCGCCATCGGCGACGGCGCCCTGATGGCCGCCCTCGGGCGGGCCCGCACCCACTCGATGCGGGACATCGTCTCCTCCATCCAGGCCGAGCAGGACCTGGTCATCCGGGCGCCCGCCGCGTCCGTGGCCGAGGTCGCGGGCGGACCGGGCACCGGCAAGACCGCCGTCGCCCTGCACCGCGCCGCCTACCTGCTCTACCAGGACCGGCGCCGCTACTCCGGCGGCATCCTCATCGTCTCCCCGACGCCGCTGCTCGTCGCGTACACCGAGGGCGTCCTGCCCTCCCTCGGCGAGGAGGGCCAGGTCGCCATCCGCGCGCTCGGCTCCCTGGTCGACGGCGCCGAGGCGACCACGTACGACGACCCGGCCACGGCCCGGATCAAGGGCTCCTCCCGGATGCTCAAGGTGCTGCGCAAGGCCGTGCGGGGCGCCCTGGAGCTCGGGAACGCGCCCGACCGGCTGCGCGTGGTGGCCTTCGGGCGCCGCCAGGAGCTGGAGTCCGCCGAGCTCGACCGCATCCGGCAGAACGCGCTCAGCGGCACCGCGCCCGTCAACCTGCTGCGGCCGCGCGCCCGCAAGCTGCTGCTCGACGCGCTGTACGCGAAGTCCGGCGGCTCCGGCCGGCACAGCGACCCGGAGCTGGCCGCCGAGCTGCGCTCCGCCTTCGACGAGGACGTCTCCACCGAGGACGCCTTCATCGGCTTCCTGAACGCCTGGTGGCCCGAGCTGACCCCGCGCGCCGTGCTCGCCTCCATGGCCGACGAGCGCCGGCTCGGCCGCTGGTCGCGCCGGGACCTGTCCCCGCGCGAGGCCCGTCAGCTGGCCCGCTCGCTGCGCCGGCTCGGCCCCGACGGCACGGGCCCCCTGTCGGTGCACGACGTGGCCCTGCTGGACGAGATCCAGCTGCTCCTCGGCGCGCCCGCCCGGCCCAAGCGCCGGCGCGAGATGGACCCGCTGGACCAGCTCAGCGGGCTGGAGGAGCTGATGCCGACCCGCGAGGAGACCCAGTGGGAGCGGGCCGAGCGGCTCGCGGCGGAGCGCACCGAGTACGCGCACGTCATCGTGGACGAGGCCCAGGACCTGACGCCCATGCAGTGGCGGATGGTGGGCCGCCGCGGCCGGATGGGGACCTGGACGGTGGTCGGCGACCCCGCGCAGTCCTCCTGGACGGACCCGGAGGAGGCGGCCGCCGCCCGGGACGAGGCCCTGGGCAGCCGCCCGCGCCGCCGGTTCACCCTCACCGTGAACTACCGCAACCCGGCCGAGGTGGCCGAGGTGGCCTCCCGGGTGCTGCGCCGGGCGATGCCGGGGATGGAGCCGCCGACCGCGGTGCGCTCCACCGGCCTGGAGCCCCGCTTCACGGCCGCCGGGACGGACCTGGGGGCCGCCGTACGGGAGGAGACCCGCCGGCTGCTGGAGCAGGTGGACGGCACCGTGGGCGTGGTCGTGGCCATGGACCGGCGCGCGGAGGCCGCGGGCTGGCTCGCGGACCTCGGCGGCCGGGCCGTCGCGCTGGGCAGCCTGGAGGCCAAGGGGCTGGAGTACGACGCCACGGTGGTGGTCTCCCCGGCGGAGATCGCGGACGAGTCCCCGGCGGGCCTGCGGGTGCTGTACGTGGCGCTGACGCGCGCGACCCAGCAGCTCACGGTGGTCTCCGCGGAACGCGACCGGCCCGACGCGGACGGGGTCCCGGAGCTGCTGCTGCCGTAGCCGCCGGGGGCGTACCGCCGGATGGTCGGCAGCCGGGAGCGTGGTGTCCGAAATCCACCCCCGGGAGGGGGCTCGCTTCCGGCGATCCTTTGTTAGCCTGGAGACGGCACCGACTCGATCCAAGCCCCCGGGCCCAACCTTCGTCGCTTAGAGCGACCACTTGCCGCGAGGCGAGCATGGCGGGTCGGTGTCATAGACGTCAGCAGTAACCCGCAGTACCCGAAGTAGGCGATACCCCAGGTCCGCGCCCTCCACTGAGTGGAGGGCGCGGACCTGTTTTGTATCAATCCACCATTCCGCACGCCCCAACTCTCTCGTATGGTGGAAGTGTCTTTCCGAAATTTGTAGCTGGTTACCTTGTACCGGCAGGTAGGTGGGACGATCGGACAACAGGTCCTGCCACGCCCGCCGTGCGCGGGGCTCTGTGTGTACAGCGAAAACCAGGGACAGAAGAGGAACACGGCCATGGCAACGGCGCCCAGCGTCTCGTATTCGATGACGGTCCGCCTGGAAGTGCCCGCGAGCGGAACCGCGGTCTCCCAGCTCACCACCGCCGTGGAGTCCTCCGGCGGCTCGGTCACCGGCCTCGATGTGACCGCCTCCGGCCATGAGAAGCTCCGGATCGACGTCACCATCGCCGCGACGTCCACCGCGCACGCGGACGAGATCGTCGAGAAGCTGCGCGGCATCGAGGGGGTGAGCCTCGGCAAGGTCTCCGACCGGACCTTCCTGATGCACCTCGGCGGCAAGATCGAGATGGCGTCCAAGCACCCCATCCGCAACCGCGACGACCTCTCGATGATCTACACCCCGGGCGTGGCCCGCGTGTGCATGGCGATCGCCGAGAACCCCGAGGACGCGCGCCGCCTCACCATCAAGCGCAACTCCGTCGCAGTCGTGACGGACGGCTCCGCCGTCCTGGGCCTCGGCAACATCGGCCCGATGGCCGCGCTGCCCGTCATGGAGGGCAAGGCCGCCCTCTTCAAGCGCTTCGCCGGCATCGACGCCTGGCCGATCTGCCTCGACACCCAGGACACCGACGAGATCGTCGCGATCGTCAAGGCGATCGCCCCGGGCTTCGCCGGCATCAACCTGGAGGACATCTCCGCGCCGCGCTGCTTCGAGATCGAGGCACGGCTGCGCGAGGCCCTCGACATCCCCGTCTTCCACGACGACCAGCACGGCACCGCGATCGTGGTGCTCGCCGCGCTCACCAACGCGCTGCGCGTGGTCGGCAAAGCGGTCGGCGACGTCAAGGTCGTCATGTCCGGTGCCGGCGCGGCCGGTACGGCCATCCTGAAGCTGCTGCTCGCGGCGGGTGTGAAGAACGCGGTGAGCGCCGACATCCACGGCGTCGTGCACGCGGGCCGCCCCGACCTCGTCGACGCGGCCGCCGACTCCCCGCTGCGCTGGATCGCCGACAACACCAACCCCGAGGGCTACACGGGCACCTTGAAGGAGGCCGTGGTCGGAGCCGACGTCTTCATCGGCGTCTCGGCCCCGAACGTGCTCTCCGGCGACGACGTGGCCGCCATGGCCGAGGGCGCCATCGTGTTCGCTCTCGCGAACCCGGACCCCGAGGTGGACCCGGCGATCGCCCGTCAGACGGCCGCCGTCGTGGCCACCGGCCGCTCCGACTTCCCGAACCAGATCAACAACGTGCTGGTCTTCCCGGGCGTCTTCCGCGGCCTGCTGGACGCTCAGTCCCGCACCGTGAACACGGACATGATGCTGGCCGCCGCGGCCGCGCTGGCGGACGTCGTCGGCGAGGACGAGCTGAACGCGAACTACATCATCCCGTCGGTCTTCAACGACAAGGTCGCGGGCGCGGTCGCCGGAGCCGTCCGCAAGGCCGCCTCGGGGTCCTGACGGTCCCTGTGAGCACCCTCACGCCCCCCGGTTCCGGCGCGTCGCGGGATGCGGCCCCGGCGGGCCGCCTCTAGGGTTGCGGGGATGCCCGTGTGGTCCGCGGTCCGCATCGACCGAAGGCGGACGGAGCGTCACCGCCGCGTGACTGTGGCGCTTTTCGTGTGACCCCGGCGGGTGCCGGATTGGCTTTCCCGCCGCTGGTGGGGGCAGGATGCGTAACCGGGCGAGAGGGTCTGACGTTCAGACCCGGGTCCGGGGACTGTCCGAGGGCCCTGGCAGCATCGGCTTCGATCTCACGCCTCTAAGGCACGTTGAACACGGGAGTACAACATGAACCGCAGTGAGCTGGTGGCCGCTCTGTCCGAGCGCGCCGAGGTGACCCGCAAGGACGCCGACGCCGTTCTGGCCGCGCTCGCCGAGACCGTCGGCGAGATCGTCGCCAAGGGCGACGAGAAGGTCACCATCCCCGGCTTCCTGACCTTCGAGCGCACCCACCGTGCCGCTCGCACCGCGCGCAACCCGCAGACCGGCGACCCCATCCAGATCCCGGCCGGCTACAGCGTGAAGGTCTCCGCGGGCTCCAAGCTCAAGGAAGCCGCCAAGGGCAAGTAGTTCCGCCCTTGTGCCGAGGGCCGCACCGGCCCCCGGGACGGCAGCGTGACAGCAGGAACGCCGAAGGGCGGCCACCCCGTACGGGGTGGCCGCCCTTCGGCGCGTGCGGGGCCGTCCGCCGCCGCCGCGGGGCGCCACGGCTGCCGCGCGGGCCGTGGGGGCCCCGTACGCGGCCGTACGGGCCACGGAAAGGCCCCCCGGACCCCTTGCGGGGTCCGGGGGGCCTCCAGGCGCCGGTGGTACGGCTCAGACGAGGTCGCCGCCGGGCAGCTCGACCTTCGCGCCGAGCTCCACGAGCTTCTCCATGAAGTTCTCGTAGCCGCGGTTGATCAGGTCGATGCCGTGGACCCGCGAGGTGCCCTCGGCCGCCAGCGCCGCGATCAGGTACGAGAAGCCGCCGCGCAGGTCGGGGATGACCAGGTCGGCGCCCTGCAGCTTGGTGGGGCCGGAGACGACCGCCGAGTGCAGGAAGTTGCGCTGGCCGAAGCGGCAGGCGGAGCCGCCCAGGCACTCGCGGTACAGCTGGATGTGAGCACCCATCTGGTTGAGCGCCGAGGTGAAGCCGAGGCGGGACTCGTAGACCGTCTCGTGGACGATCGAGAGGCCGGAGGCCTGCGTCAGGGCCACGACCAGCGGCTGCTGCCAGTCGGTCTGGAAGCCGGGGTGCACGTCCGTCTCCAGCGCGATGGCCTTGAGCGGGCCGCCGGGGTGCCAGAAGCGGATGCCCTCGTCGTCGATCTCGAACGCCCCGCCGACACGCCGGTAGGTGTTCAGGAACGTCATCATCGAGCGCTGCTGGGCGCCGCGCACGTAGATGTTGCCGCCGGTGGCCAGGGCCGCGGAGGCCCAGGAGGCCGCTTCCAGGCGGTCCGGGAGGGCCTTGTGGTTGTAGCCGCCGAGACGGTCCACACCGGTGATCCGGATGGTCCGGTCGGTGTCGACGGAGATGATGGCGCCCATCTTCTGCAGGACGCAGATGAGGTCCTCGATCTCCGGCTCCACCGCGGCGTTGCTGAGCTCGGTGACGCCCTCGGCCAGTACGGCCGTCAGCAGCACCTGCTCGGTCGAGCCGACCGACGGGTAGGGCAGGCGGATCTTGGTGCCGCGCAGGCGCTGGGGAGCCTCCAGGTACTGGCCGCCCTCGCGCTTCTCGATGGTCGCGCCGAACTGGCGGAGCACGTCGAAGTGGAAGTCGATCGGCCGTCCGCCGATGTCGCAGCCGCCCAGGCCGGGGATGAAGGCGTGGCCGAGGCGGTGCAGCAGGGGGCCGCAGAAGAGGATCGGGATGCGCGACGAGCCCGCGTGGGCGTCGATGTCGGCGACGTTCGCGCTCTCGACGTGGGTCGGGTCGAGCACCAGCTCGCCCGGCTCCTCGCCGGGACGGACCGTCACCCCGTGGAGCTGGAGCAGCCCGCGCACGACGCGCACGTCACGGATGTCGGGAACGTTCCGCAGCCGGCTGGGTCCGCTGCCGAGCAGAGCGGCGACCATGGCCTTGGGCACGAGGTTCTTCGCACCGCGGACACGGATCTCGCCCTCGAGCGGGGTACCGCCGTGGACAAGCAGTACATCGTCACTGATGCCGGTCATGAATCTCGCGTTCCGGGAGGGGTGGGCAGGGGGCCAGTGAGAAGAGTAAGGGTCACCACCCCGTTGTTCGTAGGGCTGACGCGGCCGTAGGACTGTCATGAATTCGGTACAACACCCTCCGTATCCACCCCATGGCGGAGTGTCGCGTTCCGCCCGCACCGGCGCGGCCGGTCCCGCGCCGCCGCCGCGTGCCCTGAGCTGCGCCGGATTCGATCTCGCCGTCCGATGCCCCGGAAGGACGGATGTGCGGGATCATGGCGGCATGACCGAGGTGTCCTCCCTCACAGGCCGGTTGCTCGTGGCCACCCCCGCCCTCGCGGACCCGAACTTCGACCGCGCGGTGGTGCTGCTGCTCGACCACGACGAGCAGGGCTCGCTCGGCGTCGTCCTCAACCGGCCGACCCCGGTGGGCGTCGGCGAGGTCCTGCTGCCCTGGGCGCCCCTGGCCGGCGAACCCGGCGTGGTCTTCCAGGGCGGACCCGTGGGCCTGGACTCGGCGCTGGGCGTGGCGGTCATCCCGGGGGAGGAGGGCCCCCTCGGCTGGCGCCGGGTGCACGGGGCCATCGGCCTGGTCGACCTGGAGGCCCCGCCGGAGCTGCTGGCCGCCGCCCTGGGGGGCCTGCGCATCTTCGCCGGCTACTCCGGATGGGGGCCCGGCCAACTGGAGGTCGAGCTCGGCGAGGGTGCGTGGTACGTGGTGGAGTCCGAGCCCGGCGACGTGGCCTTCCCCGATCCGGAACGCCTCTGGCGGGCGGTGCTGCGCCGCCAGCGCGGCGACCTCGCGATGGTCGCCACCTATCCGGACGACCCGTCGCTGAACTGACCGGGTCGGGGGTCGGTACCCTGGGTCCATGAGCACTCTTGAGCCCGAGCGCGGGACTGGCACGGGGACCCTCGTAGAGCCGACGCCACAGGTGTCCCACGGTGACGGCGACCACGAGCGCTTCGCCCACTACGTCCAGAAGGACAAGATCATGGAGAGCGCGCTCGGGGGCACCCCCGTCGTCGCGCTCTGCGGCAAGGTGTGGGTGCCGGGCCGGGACCCGAAGAAGTACCCGGTCTGCCCCATGTGCAAGGAGATCTACGAGTCCATGGGCCCCGGCGGGGACAAGGACAAGGGCGGCAAGGACAAGTAGGACCGGCCGCTCCGAGCAGGACCCGGGCCCCCGGGGTGCGCAGTCTGCGCACCCCGGGGGCCTTTGCCGTGCCCGCGGAGCGGGTTAGGGTCGGCCGCGTCAGCGCACTGCGGAACGAGCGTTGCACAGTGCGCAACGATTTGGCTGCTGCGAAGGGCTGACGCATGGACCTGATCCCCGCACCCCGGAACGCCGTTCCCCACGAGGGCGGACACCGCTACGCCTTCGGGGCCGACCCGGCCCTCGACGCCGGCCCGGGCACCGCGGACACCGCGCGCTGGCTGCGCCGCGCGCTGGGCGCGGCCACCGGCTGGAGCCTGCCGGACGCCGCGCCGGGGACGCCCGGGGAGCTGCGGCTGCGCATCGACCCCGCGTCGTCCGGCGGGTCCGGCCCGGAGGCGTACCGCATCGACATCGGCCCGGACGGCGCGGAGCTCACCGGCGCGAGCGCGGCCGGGCTGTTCTGGGCCGCCCAGACGCTGCGTCAGCTGCTCGGGCCCGACGCCCACCGCAGGGCGCCACTGCCCGGCCGGACCTGGAGCCTGCCGTACGCGGCCGTCGCCGACGCCCCGCGGTTCGGGTGGCGCGGCATGATGCTCGACGTCGCACGGCACTTCATGCCGAAGGACGGGGTCCTGCGCTACATCGACCTGCTCGCCGCGCACAAGCTGAACGTGCTGCACCTGCACCTGACGGACGACCAGGGGTGGCGCGTCGAGATCAAGCGGTACCCGCGCCTCACCGGCGTCGGCGCGTGGCGGGCGCGCAGCCGGTGGGGGCACCGGGCTTCGCCGCTGTGGAGGGAGACCCCGCACGGGGGCTTCTACACCCAGGACGACATCCGCGAGATCGTCGCGTACGCGGCGGAGCGGCACGTGCGGGTCGTTCCCGAGATCGACGTGCCGGGGCACTCGCAGGCCGCGATCGCCGCCTACCCGGAGCTGGGCAACACCGACGTCGTGGACACGGCCGGGCTGGAGGTGTGGGACGACTGGGGGATCACCGAGAACGTGCTCGCGCCGACCGAGGCCGTGCTGCGGTTCTACGAGGGGGTCTTCGAGGAACTCCTGGACCTCTTCCCGGCGGACGTGTCGCCCTTCGTGCACGTGGGCGGCGACGAGTGCCCGAAGGCTCAGTGGCGGGCCTCGCCCACCGCGCAGGCGAGGATCGCCGAGCTGCGGGTGGGCGGGGAGGACGGCCTGCAGGCCTGGTTCGTCCGGCACTTCGACGGCTGGCTCGCGGAGCGCGGCCGGCGGCTCATCGGCTGGGACGAGATCCTGGAGGGCGGGCTGGCGCCGGGTGCGGCCGTGTCCTCGTGGCGCGGCTACGCGGGCGGCATCGCCGCCGCCGAGGCGGGGCACGACGTGGTGATGTGCCCCGAGCAGCAGGTGTACCTGGACCACCGTCAGGACGGCGGCCCCGACGAACCGGTGCCCATCGGGTACGTGCGGTCGCTGGAGGACGTGTACCGCTTCGAGCCGGTGCCGCCCGAGCTGTCCCCGGAGGCGGCCGCGCACGTCCTGGGCGCCCAGGCCAACGTGTGGACCGAGGTGATGGAGGATCAGGGCCGCGTCGACTACCAGGCGTTCCCCCGCCTCGCCGCCTTCGCCGAGGTGGTGTGGTCGCAGCAGCCGGCCCCGCGGGAGCGGGACTTCGCGGGGTTCGAGGAGCGGTTGGCGACGCACTACCGGCGGCTGGACGCGCTCGGCGTCGGCTACCGGCCGCCGGGCGGTCCGCTGCCCTGGCAGCGCCGGCCCGGCGTGCTCGGACGTCCGATCGAGGGTCAACCCCCGAACGTGTGACGGCGGACGGCGGGGCACGGCGAAACCCTTCGAACCGGAACTCTTCCTCGATTTCGGTGGATACGGGGAAAACCGGGCGATCGTCCGAGGTGGGCGGGGGCGGCCGCCGCCCGGCCGACCCTCGCGCCGGGCGGCCCGGAAGATGTGCCAGAGTTGCCACGTCCCGGCGGTGAGCACGTACCGTACGGCGGACAGGCGTGAGCGCCGGGACCGGGACATCGGGAAGGGGCAGCTGGGTTGACCACGCACGCACCGCACGCATCGCACGCACCGCATTCATCTCAGGAGCCTCAGGGGTCGCAGGCAGCGCAGTCCGTGACGCTGCCGGCCTCGCTCGAGGAGGCGGTCGCGGCTCTCACTGCCATGCCCGCAGCCGTCCCCGTCGCCGGGGGTACCGACCTCATGGCCGCCGTCAACGCCGGGCAGCTGCGGCCCGCCGCCCTCGTCGGGCTGGGCCGGATCAACGAGATCCGTGGCTGGCAGTACCAGGACGGCCACGCGCTGCTCGGCGCCGGCCTCACCCACGCCCGGATGGGGCGGCCGGATTTCGCCGCCCTGATCCCCGCGCTGGCGGCCGCCGCGCGCGCCGCCGGGCCCCCGCAGATCCGCAACGCCGGCACCCTCGGCGGGAACATCGCCACCGCCGCGCCGACCGGTGACGCCCTGCCCGTGCTGGCCGCGCTGGAGGCCGTGCTCGTCATCGTCGGCCCGGGCGGATCGCGCGAGATCCCCGTGTCGTACCTGCTGGCCGGGCGCGAGATGCTCCGGCCCGGCGAGCTCATCGGCTTCGTGCGGGTACCGCTGCTGCACGCCCCCCAGGTGTTCCTGAAGGCCACCGGCCGTACCGGGCCGGGGCGTGCGGTGGCGTCCGTGGGTCTCGTACTGGACCCCGCGCGCCGGGGCGTGCGCTGCGCGATCGGGGCGGTCGCCCCGATGCCGCTGCGGCCGCTGGAGGCCGAGCAGTGGGTGGCCTCGTTGATCGACTGGGACGGGGAGCGGAGCCTGGCCCCCGAGGCGCTGGAGGCCTTCGGCGAGTACGTCGCGGCGGCCTGCGTGCCCGACCAGGGCGAACCGGTGGCTCCCGGAGTTCTGCATCTGCGGCGGACGGTGGCCGTACTGGCACGGAGGGCCCTGGGGAGGGCGCTGACCTCATGAGTGGGAACGGGAACGGGTACGTGAGCGGAGCGACTGGGGACCCGGGCAACGCGGGTTCCGCGGGCCCCGAATGGGGCTGGGAGCCGGTGCCGCACGGCGGCGAGTACGACTCCGACGCGACGGCCTTCGTGAAGCTGCCGCAGGACATGCTGGACGCGCTCGGCACCGGGGAGCCCCTGGCCGCGCCGGGGCACGGGTACGTGCCGCCGCCGATGATCGTGCCGCTCGGCTCGGCCACGACGGACCCCGCCGCCACCGGCACCTGGACGATCCCGGTGCAGTGGCCGGAAGCGGCCGGTTCGGCCCCCTCCGACCCGGCGCCCGGCACCGCCTCCGGCAGGGTGGTCGGCCAGGGGCCGGCCCCGGTCGGGGGGCCCATCCCGGCGTCGATCCCGCTGCCGGCCTCGGTGGCGGCGGCGTTCGCCCCGGCGGAGCAGGGGCAGGGACAGCGACACGGCCAGGGCCAGGGCCAGGCCCAGGATTACGGTCAGGACCACGGCCAGGACCACGGCCAGGACCACGGCCAGGACCAGGAGTACCGGCCGGGGCAGAGCGAGACCGCGGAGTGGCGGTTCCCGGAGGCGGCGCAGGCGGCTCAGGCCGCGGGCACCGTCCCGGACGCGGCCACGGGGCAGTGGGTCCTGCCCGAACTGTCCGAACAGGGCGATGTGTCCGGGCAGTACGACCTCAGCGGCGTGTCCGGGCAGTACGACCTGAGCGGCGTATCCGGCCAGTACGCGTCGGGCGAGGTGTCCGGCCAGTACGACCTGGGCGGCGCGACCGGCCCGTACGCACCGGGCGGCTCACCGGACCCGTACGCACCGGGTGGGGCGCCGGACCCGTACGCGTCCGGCGAGGTGTCCGGGCAGTACGACCTGGGCGGCGCGACCGGCCCGTACGCACCGGGCGACGCCGCCGGCCGGACCGGGGACTTCCGGCAGGGCGGGCTGGACGCCGACTGGAGCCAGGCCCCGGCGACGCTCCCGGGCGGCGCCAGCGCCCCGTGGGCGAACCACCCCGACTTCGAGGGCGCCCGCGGTTACGCCGCGCCGCAGCCCTCCGGTGACACCGGCACGGGCGTCCTGCCGGGCACCGACGCCGCCGTGGCGGCCGCCGCGGCCGGACGGGTCGCGGGCGGTCCCGGCGTGGGCACCCCGCGCCGCGGCCCCCGCGTGCTGGGCGGGCCCGGCGTGGGAACCCCGCTGCCCGACGGCGTACCGGCGTCCGAGGGCGAGCCGGCGTCCGAGGGCGAGCCGGCGCACCCGGCCCCGCACGACATCGACGCCGCCCACGGCCCGGCGGCGACGCCGCAGCCGGAGGAGCGGCCGGCCCCGGGCGGGCTGGACCTCTTCGGCGGCGTGCGTGCCGAACCCGAGCCGGCGGAGCCGGCCGCCGGTTCGGCGCGGACCGCCCGGGACAGGGACACCGACGGGCACGGCTTCGCCGCCTTCGGCCACGCGCCGGAGCAGCGGCACGCGCCGGAGCAGCGGCACGCGCCGGAGCCGGGCCGCTCGCCGGAGCAGGGCGACGGGCAGGGGGCCGGCCCGGTTCCCGAGCCCGGTACCGGCCTGCCGGCCGGAGCCGCCGCCGAGGCGGCGCACACCGACCCCGAGCACGGCGCGGGCTCCGACCCCGACGCGGGGGCGGCGCACGACCCGAACCGGGACGCCGCCCGCGACCCGGCCCGCGACGCGGAGTTCGACGCTGCCCGGGACGCCGAGTACCACCCGGCCCCGGACGCCGGCCGGGAGCCGGGCCCCGCGGACGGTCCCGGCGGCGACGGCGACGGCGGTCCCCCGGCGGAGCCCGCCGACACGGACGGCCGCGGCTTCGCCGCGGCGGGCCCGGCCCCCGCGGACACCGGGGCCGCGCCCGTGCCGGACGG
>NZ_JBHXSY010000038.1:0-63585 GCF_042715295.1 Streptomyces sp. NPDC058701
GGGCGGCGCCGGCCGCGCCCGCGGCGCGCGCGCCGCGGGCCGGGCGGGCCGGGGCCGGCGGGAGCTGTCCCTTCATCGGGCCCCAGTCGTTGGGGTCCGGGACGCCCGGCGGAAGCATCTGGCGGCGCTTCGGACCGTCGGGGTCGGCGCCCTCGCCCGGCTCCTTGGCACCCGGCCAGGCCTTGGCGACGCGCGCCGCCAGGACGAAGTCCTTGCGCAGCGGGTGCCCTTCGAAGTTCTCCGGAAGGAGGAGCGGGACCAGGTGCGGGTGGTCGGTGAAGACCACCCCGAACATCTCGAAGGTCTCGCGCTCGTGCCATTCCGCCCCCGCGTAGACGGCGACGGCGGAGGCCAGCTTCGGTGCCGTGTGCGGGACGGTGGTGCGCAGCAGCAGGCGGCGTACGCGGTGGTTCTCCAGCGACACGACGTGCGCGCAGATCCGGAAGCCGGTGCCCGGCTCGTCGACCGCGCTCAGCCAGTCGAAGTACGTGCAGCCCAGCTTGTCCCGGGCGATTTCGAGGGAGGGGATCCAGGAGCCGAGGGGGACGTCGACCGTCAGGACGTCGTACGCGTACGAGCCCACCGCCTCCTCGCCGAAGACCGTGGACGCCGCGTCGGGCAGGGAGTCGTAGAGGTTCACGCGCCGGCTCCCGGGGCGGGCGGGGGCGTGACCAGGCCGCTGGTGAGCTGCCCGACGGACGGGGACTGCGCGTAGCGCTCCGCCAGGGACTCGCGGGCGATCTTCTCCTGAAGCTTGAGGATGCCCTGGAGGAGCGCCTCGGGGCGCGGCGGGCAGCCCGGTACGTAGACGTCGACGGGGATGATCTGGTCGACGCCCTTGGTCACCGAGTACGAGTCCCAGTACGGGCCGCCGCAGTTGGAGCAGGCGCCGAAGGAGATGACGTACTTCGGCTCCGGCATCTGCTCGTACAGCCGCTTGACGGCCGGGGCCATCTTGTCGGTGACGGTACCCGAGACGATCATGAGGTCGGCCTGGCGGGGCCCGGGCGCGAAGGGGATGACCCCCAGGCGGATGAAGTCGTGCCGGGCCATCGACGCGGCGATGAACTCGATCGCGCAGCAGGCGAGGCCGAAGTTGAAGACCCACAGGCTGTAGCGGCGGCCCCAGTTGAGGACCACCTTCATGGGCTCGGGGGCGAGGCGGGAGAGCACGCCGAGCCGCTTCGGCTCGGGGAGCAGCTCCGGCCGGGCCGGTGTCACGTCCATTCGAGGACGCCCTTCTTGTACGCGTAGAGCAGGCCGACGGCCAGGAAGCCCAGGAAGACGAACATCTCCACGAGCGTCGTGGCGCCGTAGCCGGCGGCGGCGAACACGGTCGCCCAGGGGAACAGGAAGATCGAGTCGACGGCGAAGACGACGTAGAGGAAGGCGTAGACGTAGTAGCGGACCTGGGTGTGGGCCCAGCCCTCGCCGACCGGGTCGACGCCGCACTCGTACGTCAGCAGCTTCTCGGGGGTGGGCACGGAGGGCCGCAGCAGACGGTTCGCGGTGAAGGCCACCGTCACGAAGAGCACACCGAGGACGGCGAGCAGGCCGACGACCGAATAACTCCGGAAGTAGTCCGCGGCGAGCACGGTCACGGTCGATACCGTTGGTTCGGACACGTCCGTCTTCGCTCCTCGGCCGCTGTCGACGATCTGTTACGGACGGGAGTCTAGGGCCTGCCTTCCGCGGGGTGGGGTTATCCCCCGTTCACAGCACCCCGGCCACCCCATGGCATCAGCCGGGGCCGCTTGGCAGGCTGTGCCGCATGACCGCGAGCGATCTGACCAAAGAAGCCGCCGGCGACGACCGCCCGCCGCCCGTACGCCCCGCCTTCGGCGCCGTGACGTGGAAGGAGATCGCCCACCTGCTCAGCAATCTGCCGGTGGCGCTGGTCGGTTTCGTCTACGCGGTGGTCATGGTCAGCGTCTCGGGCGGTCTGTCCGTGACCGCGGTCGGACTCCCGCTGCTCGCCGGCGGTCTTTTCCTGTCCCGGCAGCTGGGACGGCTGGAGCGGGGCCGGGCCCGGGCGCTGCTCGGGGTGCGGGTGGACGAACCGAGCCCGATCCCCGGGCCGCAGCGCACCGGCGGCTTCTTCCCCTGGCTGTGGACGACCCTCAGGGATCCGGTGGCCTGGCGGACGGTGCTGTTCGAGCTGATCCGGCTGCCGTGGGGGGTGCTGACCTTCACCGTCGTGCTGACCGGGCTGTTCGTGCTGTGGCCGGTGCTGCCGTACGTGGTGCGGGCGCTGGCGAACGTGGACCGGGCGATGGTACGGGGGCTGCTCTCGCCCTCCGACGAGCTGGAGCGGCGGATCGCGGAGCTGGAGTCCGACCGGGGGGTCGTCGTGGACACGGCGGCGGCCGACCTGCGGCGCATCGAGCGGGACCTGCACGACGGGGCGCAGGCCCGGCTGGTCGCGCTGGCGATGGGGCTCGGCCTGGCGAAGGAGAAGCTGCTGGAGGACCCGGAGGGCGCGGCGGCGATGGTCGACGAGGCCCACGGGGAGGTGAAGCAGGCGCTCCGCGAACTGCGGGACCTTGCGCGGGGGATCCACCCGGCCGTGCTGACCGACCGGGGGCTGGACGCGGCGCTGTCGTCGGTGGCCGCGCGGTGCCTGGTGCCGGTGAAGGTGGCGGTGGACCTGCCGGCGCGGCCGGCGGAGGCGATCGAGGGGATCGCGTACTTCGTGGTGTCGGAGCTGCTGCAGAACGTGAGCAAGCACGCGGGCGCGCGGAGCGCGGGCGTGGAGGTGTGGAAGTCCGGGGCGCGGTTGCTGATCCGGGTCTCGGACGACGGTCGCGGTGGGGCCCGGCCGGCCGGTGGTACGGGCATGGCGGGGCTCGCGGAGCGGCTGGAGGCGGTGGACGGGGTGTTCGTCGTGGACTCCCCCGAGGGCGCGGGGACGGTGGTCACGGCGGAACTGCCGTGGCGCGACCGGGCCGCCGCGCCGGGACCGCCGGTCCGGGTGCACTGACCGGGCCGCCGCGCCGGAACCGCCGGCCCGGACACACCGACCGGGCCGGGGCCCGACCGGGCGCATGGCCGCGGGACTCCGGTCCCGCCCGACCGCCCGACCGCCCGACCGCCCGTAGCGTGACCGTGGGACTCCCGTCCGGGGTGTGGGCGGGGGTCCTTCTGCGTTCCCCGGCCCGGCCCGCCCCGGCAGGGGCTCTGCGGCGGTGGGGCTCTACAGGGGGGTACGGCCCGGTGCCCGGCGGAGGCGGCCGGCCCGGCCCCGGAGCCCCGGCGGAGAACAGCGGCGCGGCCCGGCTCCCTGCGGGGCCGCGGAACCCGGCACCGGCCCGGAAGCCCGGCCCCGGCCCGGAGCCCTGGCGGGGCCGCGGGGCCGCGGAACCCGGCACCGGCCCGGAAGCCCGGCCCCGGCCCGGAGCCCTCGCGGGGCCGCGGGGCGCTGCCGCCCGGGTTCTGGGTGGGGTTATCCCCCGGATGGAGAGGCCCACCCGCCGCATGGTTCGGCGGGGGCCCGGACGGCAGGGTGGAGGCGTAAGGAAGCAAGGAAGCACGGGCGGGTTCGGCGGAGAGGGCGGGTCGGAATCATGGGCAACGGCGAGGGCGGCGGCGGCACGGGGGGCGGGTTCGGCGCGGTACTGCGGGCTCCGCTCGCGGCGCGGACCTGGCGCGAGTTCGGGTACCTGCTGAGCGGGATGCCGCTGAGCGTCCTGTACTTCTCGCTGGCGGTCACCGGGGTGAGCCTCGGCGCGGGGCTGCTCGTCACCTTCCTCGGCATCCCGGTCCTGGCGGGCGTACTGGCCATGTGCCGCGGGTTCGGCCACCTGGAGCGGGCGCGGGTCCGCACGCTGCTCGGGGTGTCTGTCGCCGATCCCGCGCCGGTCCGGCCGAAGAAGAGCGGGGCGCTCTCCGCGATGGGCGCGCTGCTCAAGAGCGGGAGCGCCTGGCGGCACGTGCTGTACTGCCTGGTCCACTTCCCGTGGGCGGTGTTCGGGTTCGTGGTGGCAGTGGTGTTCTGGGCGGTCGGCTGGACCTACCTGCTGTACCCGCTGTGGTTCTGGGTGATCCCGGCCTTCACCGACGAGCCCGGTCTTCAGCTGTTCCAGAACGGCGACTACGCCTACTACCTGGACTCCCCCGCCGCGATCGTCCTGACCTCGCTGGTCGGGCTGGTGTTCACGCTCGCCACCCCGTGGGTGTTCCGGGCCCTGACCACCATCGACCGGGTCCTGGTCGGCGGGCTGCTCGGGCCGTCCCGGCTGGACACCCGGGTCGTCGAGCTGGAGTCCGACCGGGGGGTCGTCGTGGACACCGCCGCGGCCGACCTCCGGCGCATCGAACGCGACCTGCACGACGGGGCGCAGGCCCGGCTGGTGGCGCTGGCCATGGACCTGGGGCTGGCGAAGGAGAAGCTGCTGGAGGACCCGCAGGCCGCGGCTCGGATGGTGGACGAGGCCCACGGGGAGGTGAAGACCGCCCTGCGGGAGCTGCGTGACCTGGCTCGCGGGATCCATCCGGCCGTGCTGACCGACCGGGGGCTGGACGCGGCGCTGTCCGCGGTGGCCTCCCGGTGCGCGGTGCCGGTGCGGGTGGCCGTGGACCTGCCGGCGCGGCCCGCGGCGGCGATCGAGGGGATCGCGTACTTCACGGTCTCGGAGCTGCTGCAGAACATCAGCAAGCACGCCTCGGCTCGGTCGGCCGCGGTGGACGTGTGGAAGTCCGGGGAGCGGCTGCTGATCCAGGTCTCCGACGATGGCCGGGGCGGCGCGGACCCGGTGTCCGGGACGGGGCTGGCGGGCCTGTCGGAGCGGCTGGACGCGGTGGACGGCGTCCTGGTGGTCGACTCGCCCGCGGACGGGGGCACGACGGTGACCGCGGAACTCCCCTGGCGGTCGTGACCCCCGCACACCCCGGCCGGTCGTGACCCCCGCACACCCCCGGCCTGTCGTGACCCCCGCACACCCCCGGCGGCAGCCGCCCGCGCTCCCCCTCCGGGCGCAGCCCCCCGCACACCCCCGCCGGTCGCGGCCCGCGCTCCCGCAGCGGCCCCGAGACCGCGCCCCGACCGCCCTGGCGGCTCCCCCGCCGGGGGGCCGCCGGGCGGGCCGGGGCCGCGTGCGGTTCCTCCGTATGTGAAAACTCCCCCCGTACCCGCACCCGTTGTCCCGGCTCTGCCTTGATCCGGGCTTGAGGCTGGGATGCTTGGCTGAGCCGGGTAGTACGGGTACGAGTGGACGCGGGAGCTGCTGAATCGTGGAAGACAGGGTGCGGGTGGTCATCGCCGAGGATTCGGTGCTGCTGAGGGAGGGCTTGACCCGCCTGCTGACCGACCGGGGGCACGACGTCGTCGCCGGCGTCGGGGACGCCGAGGCCCTGATCAAGACGGTGGACGAGCTGGCCGCGGAGAACGCGCTGCCGGACGTGGTGGTGGCCGACGTACGGATGCCGCCGACCCACACCGACGAGGGCGTACGGGCGGCCGTCCGGCTGCGGCGCGACCATCCGGGCATAGGCGTGCTCGTGCTGTCGCAGTACGTGGAGGAGCAGTACGCGACCGAACTGCTCGCCGGTTCCTCCACCGGGGTGGGGTATCTGCTCAAGGACCGGGTGGCCGACGTGCGGGAGTTCCTCGACGCGGTGGTGCGGGTGGCCCGGGGAGGTACGGCCCTGGACCCCGAGGTCGTCGCGCAGCTGCTGGGCCGCAGCCGCAAGCAGGACGTGCTGGCGGGACTGACCCCGCGGGAGCGCGAGGTCCTGGGGCTGATGGCCGAGGGACGCACCAATTCCGCCGTGGCGAAGCAGCTGGTGGTGAGCGACGGCGCGGTGGAGAAGCACGTCAGCAACATCTTCATGAAGCTGGGTCTGTCCCCGAGTGACGGGGATCACCGGCGCGTACTGGCCGTTCTCACCTATCTGAAGTCCTGATCGACTGACACTTTGTCAGACATGGCATACCGGCCGGGTCGTCTCAAGGTACGGTCCGACGGTCCAGAATGTGGCCGCTCCAGGGGAGTGCACTCCTACGGACGTAGGGTGGATTCCAAGGGGTGCCCACGCCTCGAAGGAGGTCCAGTTCAGTGACCAGCCAGGTCAGCAGCCCGGCCGAGCAGGCCGACGGGGCCGGGGATGCGGTTGTCGGCGGACAGCGCACTCCGGCGGGTCCGGGCGGCAAGGAAGTACGCCGCCTCGATCGTGTGATCATCAGGTTCGCGGGCGACTCGGGTGACGGCATGCAGCTCACCGGTGACCGGTTCACCTCGGAGACGGCGTCGTTCGGCAACGACCTCTCGACGCTCCCGAACTTCCCCGCCGAGATCCGCGCCCCCGCCGGAACGCTTCCGGGCGTCTCCTCCTTCCAGCTCCACTTCGCCGACCACGACATCCTGACGCCCGGCGACGCGCCGAACGTGCTGGTGGCGATGAACCCCGCGGCCCTCAAGGCGAACATCGGGGACGTGCCCCGCGGCGCGGAGATCATCGTCAACACCGACGAGTTCACCAAGCGCCCCATGGCCAAGGTGGGCTACGAGACCTCCCCCCTCGACGACGGCTCCCTCGACGCCTACAACCTCCACCCCGTGCCGCTGACGACCCTCACGGTCGAGGCGCTGAAGGAGTTCGGGCTCTCCCGCAAGGAGGCCGAGCGCAGCAAGAACATGTTCGCGCTGGGCCTGCTGTCATGGATGTACCACCGGCCCACCGAGGGGACCGAGAAGTTCCTGCGGCAGAAGTTCGCGAAGAGGCCGGACATCGCGGAGGCCAACGTCGCCGCGTTCCGGGCGGGCTGGAACTTCGGCGAGACCACCGAGGACTTCGCGGTCTCCTACGAGGTCGCGCCCGCCACCCGCGCCTTCCCGACGGGCACCTACCGCAACATCTCGGGGAACCTGGCGCTGTCCTACGGGCTGATCGCGGCCGGCCGCCAGGCCGATCTGCCGCTCTACCTGGGCTCGTACCCGATCACCCCGGCCTCCGACATCCTGCACGAGCTGAGCCGGCACAAGAACTTCGGCGTACGGACCTTCCAGGCCGAGGACGAGATCGCCGGCATCGGCGCCGCCCTGGGGGCGGCCTTCGGCGGCGCGCTCGCCGTGACGACCACCTCCGGGCCGGGTGTGGCCCTGAAGTCGGAGGCGATCGGGCTCGCGGTCTCGCTGGAGCTGCCGCTGCTGATCGTGGACATCCAGCGCGGCGGCCCGTCCACGGGCCTGCCGACCAAGACCGAGCAGGCCGACCTTCTCCAGGCCATGTACGGGCGCAACGGCGAGGCTCCGGTCCCGATCGTGGCCCCGCGCACCCCGGCGGACTGCTTCGACGCCGCCCTGGACGCGGCCCGGATCGCGCTCGCCTACCGGACGCCGGTGTTCCTGCTCTCGGACGGCTACCTCGCCAACGGTTCGGAGCCCTGGAGGATTCCGGACGTCGACGACCTCCCGGACCTGAAGGTCCCGTTCGCCGCCGGGCCCAACCACGAGCTGGCCGACGGCACCGAGGTGTTCTGGCCGTACAAGCGCGACCCGGAGACCCTGGCCCGCCCCTGGGCCGTGCCCGGCACCCCCGGCCTCGAACACCGCATCGGCGGGATCGAGAAGCAGGACGGCACCGGCAACATCTCGTACGACCCGGCCAACCACGACCTGATGGTCCGTACGCGCCAGGCCAAGGTCGACGGCATCGCCGTCCCCGACCTGGACGTGGACGACCCGGACGGGGCCCGCACGCTCGTCCTCGGCTGGGGCTCGACGTACGGCCCGATCACCGCCGCCGTCCGCCGGCTGCGCGTGGCCGGCCGGCCCGTCGCGCAGGCCCACCTGCGCCACCTGAACCCCTTCCCGAAGAATCTGGGCGAGGTCCTGGGGCGTTACGACAAGGTCGTGGTGCCGGAGATGAACCTCGGACAGCTCGCCACTCTGATCCGGGCGAAATACCTGGTCGACGCCCAGTCGTACAACCAGGTCAACGGAATGCCGTTCAAGGCGGAGCAGCTCGCGACGGTCCTCGAGGAGGCCATCAATGACTGAGGTGACCGACGCCCCCCACCCGACGCCGACGCCACCGCCGACGCCACCGCCGACCCTGCTGTCCCTCGTGCCGAAGGCCGAGGCCAAGCAGTCCATGAAGGACTTCAAGTCGGACCAGGAGGTCCGCTGGTGCCCGGGCTGCGGTGACTACGCGGTCCTCGCCGCCGTGCAGGGCTTCATGCCCGAGCTGGGGCTGGCGAAGGAGAACATCGTCTTCGTCTCCGGCATCGGCTGCTCCTCCCGCTTCCCGTACTACATGAACACCTACGGGATGCACTCCATCCACGGCCGCGCCCCGGCCATCGCGACCGGGCTGGCCACCTCGCGCCGCGACCTGTCGGTGTGGGTGGTGACGGGGGACGGCGACGCCCTCTCCATCGGCGGCAACCACCTGATCCACGCGCTGCGGCGCAACGTCAACCTCAAGATCCTGCTGTTCAACAACCGGATCTACGGCCTGACGAAGGGGCAGTACTCCCCCACTTCCGAGGTCGGCAAGATCACCAAGTCGACCCCGATGGGCTCGCTGGACGCGCCCTTCAACCCGGTGTCCCTCGCGATCGGCGCGGAGGCCAGCTTCGTCGCCCGGACCGTCGACTCGGACCGCAAGCACCTGACCGAGGTCCTGCGCCAGGCGGCCGACCACCAGGGCACGGCACTGGTGGAGATCTACCAGAACTGCAACATCTTCAACGACGGCGCCTTCGAGGTCCTCAAGGACAAGGACCAGGCCGAGGAGGCCGTGATCCGGCTGGAACACGGGAAGCCGATCCGGTTCGGCGCCGACGGGGCCAAGGGCGTGGTCCGCGATCCGGCCACCGGAGACCTGGAGGTGGTCGCCGTGACCCCGGAGAACGAGGGGCGGATCCTGGTCCACGACGCGAGCGGCACCAGCCCCACCCACGCGTTCGCGCTGTCGCGGCTGGCCGACCCCGACACGCTGCACCACACCCCCATCGGGGTCTTCCGCAGCGTCGGACGGCCGGTCTACGACACCCTCATGGCCGAGCAGCTCGACACGGCCGTCGAGCAGAGGGGCAAGGGCGACCTCGGTGCCCTGCTGACCGGCAACGACACCTGGACCGTCGTCGGCTGAGCCGCACGGCGTCCGCACCGGTGCCCGGCCCTCCCGAAGCGGAGGTCCGGGCACCGGTGCGTCCGGGAACGGGCGCGCACGAGAACGGGTGCGTACGGGAACGGGCGCGCACGGACCCGTCGCGGACCTGGCGCTCAGCGCGACCGGTACGGGCGCCGGCCTTGCCGGCCGCTGTGCGGTCAGAGGCGGAGGATGACCAGGGGTGTCGTCGGTGATGCCGACGGGCGGGATCAGGTCAGCCGGGAGGGCGTCGGCGAGAAGGCCGCTGAACCCCTCAGTGTGGGCCGTCGTCCCGCGCGAGGGCGTTCTCCCGCAGGTTCGGTTCCTTGCGGAGTGTCCGGGTGAACCACGTGCCGTAGCGGTCGCCCAGGAGGGGAGCCGATGCTCCATGGAGCATGATGCTCAGACCCACGGTCACGGCGATGACGTCACTCAGCAGGGTTCCCCCCGGCAGATGCTCTTCGAGGGCGAGCAGGCCGAACACGAGGGAGGCGAGCCCCCGCGGGCCGAACCAGCCGATGTACGCGAGGGAGGCGGGGCGCAGGCCGGTGCCGGCCAGGGCGAGTGCGACGGGCAGCATCCGGATGACGGTCAGGCTGAGCAGCGCGTAGAGGACCATGCGCCAGTTCAGGTGCTGGAGTGTCGGTCCCAGGATGACCGCGCCGAAGACGAGGAAGCTCAGTGAGGCGAGGAGGAGGCCGAGGCGTCCGGTGAACTCGGTGCTCTGCGCGGGGTCCGAGTCCCGGGGAGAGGTGTCCAGGTCGGCGGGGGTGCGCAGGTGGATGCCGAAGGCCAGGCCGGCGGCCCAGGCGCCGATGAAGCCGCTGCCCTCGACCGTGACGCACAGGACGTACGCGATGACGGGGACGGCGAGTACCAGGAACTGCCGCCAGTCGGAGCCGCTCCACCCGCGGGCGAGCGACCAGCGCAACAGGCTCGCCCCGGTCCAGCCGGCCGCGATTCCGATCGCGCCGCTCAGCAGCAGCGCGCGCAGGAACGTCTCGGCCACGCCCGGATGGTCGTGGCCCCCACCCGCCGCCGCGAGTGCCAGGACGAAGAACGGAAGGGCCAGGCCGTCGTTCAGACCGGATTCGATGGTCAGGCCGCCGCGGACCAGCCGGGGCACCCGCTTGTTGGAGAAGGCCTGCTGCCCGAGTGCGGCGTCCGTCGGTGCGAGGATGACGGCGGCCAGGGCCAGCTCCCACACGCTCAGGCCGGGCAGCAGCGGCCAGGCGACCAGCCAGCCCAGAGCCATCGTGACCGGCAGGCCGACCACGAGCAGCCGCAGCGGCAGGAACTTCTCCCGGCGCAGGTCCCGGGCCCTGATCCCCGCCGCGTCCGCGAACAGAAGGAGCACCAGCGCGCTCTCCAGGAGCGTCCGCGTGACCTCGGGATCCGTCGCCCGGTCCAGCAGGGACAGTCCCAGCGGGCCGATCGCCAGACCGACGAGCATGAAGACCAGCGGTCCCGAGAGCACCGTGGTCGACAAGCGGCGCGAGAGCGCCCCATAGCCGACGACCGCACCCCCCGCGATCACGACGGCCCAGCCGTTCATCCGTACTCCTCACGCCCGTCTCGCGCAGAGAGGCGAGGTCCGACCCTACGGCGGCGCGGGTCAGGTCTGCGGGAACCGTGCCCTGAACGCCCCCGGCCCGGCCCGGTCGGCCCAACGCGGCCACGGGCGCGGGCGGCGGCCCGCCCTCGTTGGTGGGCATCGCTTTGGTGGCCGGATCGCCCGGCGCGTGGGCGTTCACCCCCGGCCTGCTGCTGATCGGACTGGGCCTGGGAGTGATGCTCACCCCGTCGGTCAACGTGGTCCGGTCGTGTTGCCCCGAAACGCAGCAGGGCGAAATCTCCGGCCTGTCGCGCAGCATCTCCAACCTCGGCTCCTCGCTCGGCACGGCCGTGGCGGGCACGATCCTGGTGTCGGGGCTGAGCACGGGCGCGTACGCGGCGGCGATGGCGGCGCTCGCGGTCGTCGGCGTGGGCGGGTTGATCGCCGGGACTCTGCTGCCGCGCGCCGGCCGGGCCGGGACGGAGACCTCGTCAGGGGCGCCGCGACAGTGACCCGCGCCGCGCGCACCGTCAGCCGGTGATGCCCTCGACGCGGTCGAGCTCCTCGTCCAGGGCGAGGGCCGCGTCGATCAGGGCCAGGTGGGTGAACGCCTGCGGGAAGTTGCCCCGCTGCTCGCCGGAAGGGCCGATCTCTCAGTAAGCCGCTACTGCGTCGAACACGCCCCCTGCCCCGTACTGGTGGTGAGAGACGACGAAAGGCCCCACCTCGGACAACAGCTCCTCGGCGCGTCCTCGCCGCCCACGACGGGGACTTCGTGACCGGGTCGGACTCCCAGATCACGATCGCCGGTAGCCGTCGTCCTGACGTCCGGGCCATCGGCGCCCCGCTGTGCCTCGCCGGGACGCCGTGATCATGTGCGCGCCCTCAGCGACTGGCCGCGATGACGTACACCCGGAACCGGCCAATGCACTTTCTAAAAGTTAGCGCTTACCGTAGGGTGGCTACTACCGCCCCGCCCTACGAGGAGAGCAATCATGAGCATCGTCGTCACCGGAGCCACCGGATCCCTCGGCCGTCTCGTCGTCGAAGAGCTGCTGGCCCGCGTCCCCGCCGACCGGGTCGCCGTCGTCGTCCGCGACCCCGGGAAGGCCGCCGACCTGGCCGGGCGCGGCGTGGACGTCCGCCTCGCCGACTACGACGACCCCGCCGCCCTGGCGGACGCCTTCCACTCCGGCGACCGGGTGCTGCTCGTCTCCGGCAACGAGATCGGGCGCCGCGTCGCCCAGCACACCGCCGTGCTCAAGGCCGCCCGGGCCGCGGGCGTGGCGCAGCTCGCCTACACCGGAGTCCTCGGCGGCCCCGAGGCCGACTTCGACCTGGCCGCCGAGCACCGGGCCACCGAGCAGGCCGTCCTCGACTCCGGGGTGCCGTACACCTTCCTGCGCAACGGCTGGTACCACGAGAACTACACCGGACAGCTGACCGGCGTCCTGGAGCGGGGCACCGTCCTCGCCAGCGCGGGCGAGGGCCGGGTCGCCTCCGCGGCGCGGGCCGACTACGCCGCCGCCGCGGCCGTGGTGCTGACCGGAGAGGGCCACCTGAACCGGGCCTACGAGCTTTCCGGGGACACCGCCTGGAGCCTCGCGGAGTACGCCGCGGAGCTGTCGGCGCAGACGGGCCGGGAGATCACGTACACCGCCGTCCCGGCCTCCGAGCACCTGGCGGTCCTGACCGGCGCCGGGGTCCCCGAGGCCTTCGCGGCGATCCTCGTCGACGTGGACGCGGCGATCGCGCGCGGCCGCCTGGCGGGCACCTCCGGGGACCTGGCCCGCCTGATCGGGCGGCCGACGACCCTGCTGGCCGAGGCCGTGCGCACCGCCCTGGCCTGATTCCGGCCGCGCCCGGGCCCCACCCCGGGCCCGCGGCCGACACGGCGACCCCCGGGCTGTCATGAGTCTCCTGCGGGAACGGGCATGACATCCGGCCCGCGCGGCGTTACCGTCGTGAGGTTGGCCGGAAATCGCACAGGAGGACCCGTGAAGCCACGGACCGAGCAGCGCACGGGTTTGCTCAGCGGCTTCGCCGCATACGGCCTGTGGGGGCTGGTCCCCCTGTTCTGGCCGCTCCTCGAGCCGGCCGGCGCGATCGAGATCCTCGCCCACCGCATGGTGTGGTCCCTCGCCGTGGTCGGGATCGCCCTGCTCGCGCTGCGGCGCTGGGGCTGGATACGGGGGTTGCTCCGCCAGCCGCGCAAACTCGTCCTGACGACGCTGGCCGCCTCGGTCATCACCGTGAACTGGGGCCTGTACATCTGGTCCGTCAACAGCGGCCACGTCGTCGAGGCGAGCCTCGGCTACTTCATCAATCCGCTGGTCAGCATCGCGATCGGGGTGCTGGTGCTCGGTGAGCGGCTGCGCCGGGTGCAGTGGGCGGCGGTCGGGATCACCGTCGTCGCCGTGCTGGTGCTCGCCGTCGGGTACGGGCGCCCGCCGTGGATCTCGCTGATCCTGGCCTTCTCCTTCGCGACGTACGGCCTGATCAAGAAGAAGCTCAACATGGGCGGCCTGGAGTCCCTCGCCGTCGAGACGGCCGTGCTGTTCCTGCCCGCCCTCGGCTACCTGCTGTGGCTGGGCACACAGGGCCGGTCCACCTTCGCCTCGCAGGGGGCCGGGCACACGGTGCTGCTCGCCGCCACCGGGCTGGTCACCGCGATCCCGCTGGTGTGCTTCGGGGCGGCCGCGATCCGGGTCCCGCTGTCGACCCTCGGCCTGCTCCAGTACCTGGCCCCGGTGTTCCAGTTCGGGCTCGGCGTCCTCTACTTCCACGAGGCCATGCCGCCCGAGCGCTGGGCCGGATTCGCCCTGGTGTGGGCGGCGCTCGCCCTGTTGACCTGGGAAGCGCTGCGCACGGCGCGCCGCTCGCGGGTACGGCTCGAAGTCGCCCCCGTCGCGGTGGCGGCGCCGGCCCGCGAACCGGCGTAACCGCACGCACAACGCCCCCACGATCCCCGGTACGGAACTCCCGTACCGGGGATCGTCCGTTTTCCGAACTGACCTGACCGGATTGTGGTCTTGACGGACAGTCATGCTCTCGCTGAACATCAGGCTCGCACTGACGCACTATCGCTCACCCGCTCTACCGCTCGTTCCGTCAAATCCCCGCGGAATCCCGGAGCCCCCACATGAGCCTGTCCGTCTCCCGGCGCCTCGCAGCCGTGACCGCATTCGCGGTCGCGGGCCTGTTCGCCTCCACCGCCCCCGCCGCACTGGCCGCCCCCTCGGCGGTCACCGCGGCGCCGACGCCGCCCGACATTCCGCTGGCCAACGTCAAGGCCCACCTGTCGCAGCTCTCGACCATCGCCGCGAACAACGGCGGCAACCGCGCGCACGGCCGGCCCGGCTACAAGGCCTCGATCGACTACGTGAAGGCCAAGCTCGACGCGGCGGGCTTCACCACCACGCTGCAGACCTTCACCTCCAGCGGCGCCACCGGCTACAACCTCATAGCCGACTGGCCGGGCGGCGACCCGAACTCGGTCCTGATGTCCGGCGCCCACCTCGACTCGGTGACGTCCGGCGCGGGCATCAACGACAACGGCTCCGGCAGCGCGGCCGTCCTGGAGACCGCCCTCGCCGTCTCCCGGGCCGGCCTCCAGCCCACGAAGCACCTGCGCTTCGGCTGGTGGGGCGCGGAGGAGCTCGGCCTGATCGGGTCGAAGTACTACGTCAACAACCTGCCGGCCGCCGAGCGCTCGAAGTTCGCCGGGTACCTGAACTTCGACATGATCGGCTCGCCGAACCCGGGCTACTTCGTCTACGACGACGACCCGACCATCGAGCAGACCTTCAAGAACTACTACGCGGGCCTCGGCGTCGCGACGGAGATCGAGACCGAGGGCGACGGCCGCTCGGACCACGCGTCCTTCAAGAACGTGGGCATCCCGGTCGGCGGCCTGTTCACCGGCGCCAGCCGGACGAAGACCGCGGCCCAGGCCCAGAAGTGGGGCGGCACCTCCGGTCAGGCCTTCGACCGCTGCTACCACTCGTCCTGCGACTCGCTGACGAACATCAACGACACCGCCCTGGACCGCAACGCCGACGCCGTCGCCTACGCGGTCTGGAACCTCGGGGCCTCCACCCCGGTCCCGCCCGGCCAGTCGTTCGAGAACACCGCGGACGTGAACATCCCGGACTCGCCGGCCGCCGCGGTCACCTCGCCGATCACTGTCTCCGGCGTCGCGGGCAACGCGCCCGCCACCACCAAGGTCGACGTCAACATCGTCCACACCTACCGCGGTGACCTGGTGATCGACCTGCTCGCCCCGGACGGCACGGCCTACCGGCTGAAGAACTCCGCCTCGGACTCGGCCGACAACGTCATCGCCTCGTACACGGTCAACGCCTCCAGCGAGGTCGCCAACGGCGTCTGGAAGCTTCAGGTGAAGGACGTGGCCGCCCAGGACGTCGGCTACATCAACAGCTGGAAGATCACCTTCTAGCACCCGGCCGCAGGTACCACCGGCAGCCGACCGCCCGGGCCGCCGCCGCTCACCCCGCCTCCCCGGCGCGGGAGCGGCGGCGGCAGCCGCGTACGGGGCCCGCCGGGCGTACGGGGTGCTACGCACCCTCCGTGCGGGACCGCAGCGAGGCCGACAGCGGCTCCTGTATGCGGGCGCGCAGTTCCGCGGCCACCCCGGCCACGTCCACCCGGCCGAGCTTCGCCGCCTCGACGAGATCGCCGAGGACCTCCGGGGAGGGGAGCTGCTCGGCTCCGGCCACGCGCAGGTACGAGCGGGTCGCGGCGGCCGCGTAGAACTCGTTCATCGGCGATTCCAGCGCCGGGCACACCGCGAGGGTGTGCAGAAACGCAGCGGCCCGCCACGCGGTGTCCGGGGCGGGCTGTTCGGGTACCAGGACGAGGTCGTTCTGGTGCCGGGCGACCGCGGCGGCCACCCCTGAGGGGTCCCACACCGCGGGATCGGACGGGAGATGGTGGGCCAGGGCGGTCCAGGCCCATTCCATGGTGATCTTCAATTGCCGAACCGCTCCTGGAAATAGCCCCAGTGGTCGGCGAACTCCTCGATCCCGGAGAGGAAGTCCTTCCGGTCGTCGTCGAGTTCGCGTTCCGTGACCTCGGTGATCAGCGCGGTGACCGTCGTTCCCAGCGCCGCCGCGCGCGCCTTCAGGCGTTCGTGGAAGTCCTCGTCCAGGCGGATGGTGACGTGTCTCGACATCCCACCACCGTACAGCGGGGGCGGGCGTGCGCAGGAGGGCTACGGCAGAAGGGTGGCCCGGGACACAGGTCCCGGGCCACCCCCGTCGTGCGTGCGGCCGCGCGCCGCCCTACTTGGCCGTGTCGGCCGTCTTGACCAGCTGGTCCTTGGTGACCGCGCCGACGTAGACCGTGCCGTCGTCCGTGATCAGGGCGTTGACCAGGCGGGTGGACAGGATCCGGCCCTCGCCGAACTTCCCGGTGACCTTCTCCCCGAGGGAGTTCAGGAACTGCTTGGCCTCCTTCGGGGTGTTCTTGTCGTTCTCCAGGTCCTTGAGGTTCGCGCCCGCGCCGGTGTCGATCCGCGCGACGGTCGACCAGCCCTCGCCGAGGACCTTCACGTCGCCCTCGCCGTTCCCGCCGGCCAGCTGGCCGAGGCCCGGGAAGGACTCCAGGGCCTTGAGGCCCTTGTCGTGGGCGTCCTTGCCCGCCGCGGGCCCGTCCGCGCCCTCGGTCACCTTGGCGCCCTTGGGCGGGGTGAAGGCGAAGGTGTCGGCCGCCGGCTTGGTGAAGGCGATCTGGGTGAAGCCCGCGTCGGCGATGGGCTTGCCGCCCTGGGCGGAGAGCAGCTGGACGCGCAGCGGCACGCCGTTCTTCGCGTCCACGGCGATCTTGATCGAGCCGACCGTGGAGCCGGTCTGCTTGGGCTTGAGCACGAGCTGGTAGGCGTCCCGCCCGGCCACCTGCGCGGTGTCGCCGACGCTGACGTCCGTCGTGGTCCCGGCGGCCTTCAGGACCTCCTGGGCCAGCTGCTGGGGCGAGGCGCCGCCGAGGCGGTCGCCCGTCTTGTGCTCCCCGGCCCCGGCCTTGTCCGCGTTCTTCTCGTGGAAGACCTCGTTCGACTGGGAGTCGTAGCCCCACACGTCGTTGCCGTTGTGGATGAGGCTGTACTCGTCCTTGCCGTCCAGGAAGGTCAGCTTCTGGCGGTCCGGGCCGTCGGCGGCCACACGGACGGTGTGCGTGCCGTTCGCCAGCTGGGCGACCTTGTCCTCCGGGTCGGCCGATCCGCCCGCGACGCCGCCGCCGCCGAGCAGCCCGGTCGCGAGCTTCGGCAGGCCCAGGTCGGTGCTGATCTTGGCCGTGCCGGACAGCTGCTGTACGTCCGATGCCGCGATCTTCTCGATAAGCTCCTGCGCCGTCACCTTGGGCAGGTCGGGTCCCGCGGCGTTGGCGAAGGCCGGGACCATCGCGATGGTCGCCGCGGCCATGCCCGCCACCGCTACCGGTACGCCGTACCGGGCGACCTTGCGAGAAGTCTTCGTGTTCGCTGCCATGTCAGTGCCCTGCCCTCTGTGTCGACGGCGGCGACCCCCGTGTCGCCGCGCTCACCCGATCTGGTGGGGTTGATGACTCCATCTGACCAAATCGACGGCTCCGGGGCGTCAGCCCCCGGACGCAATTGCGCGTACGACCGTGGGATGACACGGCGCGGGGGCCCCTGCTCCGACCCGTAGGGGTCGGAGCAGCGGAGGGACACGTTCCGCCGGCGGCATCAGCCGGCGCGGTGCACCACGGCGTCGCACAGCTCTTCCAGGGCCGACTTCGCGAAGCACTCCGGCAGCGGCGCGAGCGTGGCGCGCGCGTCCTCCGCGTACCGGACGGTGTCCCGGCGGGCCTGCTCCAGCGCCGGGTGCGCCCGCAGCCGGGTCAGGACCTCGGCGTGCCGGGCGTCGTCCGTCAGGTCGGCGTCCAGGAGCCGTACGAGCTCCAGGTCCTCGGCGCGCCCGTCGCGCGCCGCGATCTCGCGCAGCCGCAGCACGGGCAGGGTGGGGATGCCCTCGCGCAGGTCGGTGCCGGGCGTCTTGCCGGACTCGTGCGCGTCGGAGGCGATGTCGAGGACGTCGTCGGCGAGCTGGAAGGCGGTGCCGAGGCGCTCGCCGTACTGGGTGAGGATGTCGACGACCGACTCGTCGGCGCCGGACATCAGCGCGCCGAAGCGTCCGGAGACGGCGATCAGCGAGCCGGTCTTGCCCGCGATGACGTCGAGGTAGTGCGCGACGGGGTCGCGGCCGTCGCGCGGGCCGGCGGTCTCCAGGATCTGTCCCGTGACCAGCCGCTCGAAGGCCTCGGCCTGGATGCGCACGGCCTCGGGACCGAGGTCGGCCAGGATGTGCGAGGCGCGGGCGAACAGGAAGTCACCCGTCAGAACGGCCACCGAGTTCCCCCAGCGGGCGTTCGCGCTGTCCACGCCGCGGCGCACGTCCGCCTCGTCCATGACGTCGTCGTGGTAGAGGGTCGCCAGGTGGGTGAGCTCGACCACCACGGCGGACGGCACGATCCCGGGCGCGTACGGATCGCCGAAACGGGACGCGAGCATCACCAGCAGCGGCCGGAACCGCTTGCCGCCGGCCCGCACGAGGTGCTGCGCGGCCTCGGTGATGAAGGGGACTTCGCTCTTGGTGGCCTCCAGCAGACCCGCCTCGACGGCGGCAAGTCCCGCCTGGACATCGGTCTCAAGAGCCTGGTCCCGCACGCTCAGTCCGAACGGCCCGACGACGGTCACGAGGGGTACTCCTGTCTGCTGACGATCACGCTGACGATCACATGGATTGTCGATGTGTCGCTGCCATCACTCAAGCCAGCGTATCCGGTCTGTTTTCGATCACGGAGAGCGCCTGTCCGGCCGCGACCCGCGCAGCGCCCGAAGAGCACCGGTATGTTCTTCAGGAGCCGATACAAGCGGAGAATTCCTTTTGTCCAGAACTGCGTCCGACACAGACGAAATCCCGGAGCCGGAGGCAGGCCAGCCGCCGCCCGAGGACGCCCGCGCCTTCCTCGGCCACCCGCGCGGTCTCGCCACCCTGTCCGGGCTGGAGGTCTGGGAACGCTTCTCGTTCCTCGGCATGCAGGCCATCCTCGTCCTCTACTTCGCGGACGCCGTGTCCGACGGCGGCCTGGGGATGAACCCGGGCACCGCGGCCTCCGTGTCGGCGGCCTACGGGACCATGGTCTACCTCGTCTCCGTCGCGGGCGGCTGGCTCGCCGACCGCATCCTCGGTTCCTACCGGGCCGTGCTGTGGGGCGGGATCCTGATCGCTTGCGGCCACTACGCCATGGCGGTCCCCACGACCGCCATGACCTGGGTGGGCCTCGGCCTGATCAGCGCCGGAACCGGCCTGCTCAAGCCCAACGTGGCCACCATGGTGGGGAAGCTGTACCGCACCGACGACGACCGGCGCGACGCCGGCTTCGCGCTGTACTACATGGCCATCAACATCGGCGCCTTCGCCGGCCCGCTGATCACCGGCTGGCTCGGCGAGCACCAGGGCTGGCACTGGGGCTTCTCCGCGGCCGCCATCGGCATGACCTTCGGCCTGATCCAGTACGTCGCGGGCCGCCGCCACCTGGCCGGGCGCAGGCACTCCGCCGAGTTCGCGCTCGCGCCGGCCGCGATGCGCCGCGCCGTGCGGCGGATCGTCGCCGGGTGTGTCGCGTTCGCCGCGGCCGCCACCCTTCTGGCCTTCGCCGGCCTGCTGACGATGGACCGCTTCGTCGACCTGCTCACCCTCGTCTCGGTGATCGCCCCGGTCGTCTACTTCGCCGTCATGTTCCGCAGCCCGCGGGTGACGGCTCAGGAGCGCGGCCGGCTGCGCCCGTACGTCGTCCTCTTCCTCGCCTCGGTCGCCTTCAACTTCATCCTCTTCCAGGCGTACTCCACGATGATGCTGCTGGCCTCCACCAACGCCCGCACCACCCTCCTCGGCTTCGACTTCCCCGCGAGCTGGTACGCCTCCGCGCTCGGCGCCTTCGAGGTCGCGCTCGCCCCGGTCGTCGCCGCACTGTGGGCCAGGATGGGCCACCGTCAGCCGCACGCTTCCAACAAGATCGCGATCGGTGTGATCCTCGGCGGCCTGTCGTTCCTCCTGATGGTCGTCCCGACCTCGGGGCACGACAGCGACGCCTACCGGATGGCCGCCTGGTGGATCGTCGGCTCCTACCTGCTGCTCGGCCTCGGCGACGTCCTGCTGGAGACCTCGGGCATGTCGGCCACCACCAAGCTCGCCCCCAAGGCCTTCAGCAGCCAGACGATGGCCCTCTGGTTCCTCTCCCTGGCCCTGGCCAACGGCATCCAGGCCCAGGTCGTGAAGGTCTACGACCAGGTTTCCCACCCCGTGTACTTCGGCGTCAACGGTGCCCTCGCCGTGGCCGCCGGCCTGGCCGTCCTCGCGCTCGCACCCTGGCTGCGGCGCACGATGCACCCCGTCCACTGAGGCGATTGGCGACCCCACCCGATGATCATCCGCACCGACCTCCCGTACGAGACCACCCGCGAGGATGTCCGGATCCCGCTGTCCGACGGCGTCGAGCTCTACGCCCGGATCTGGCGCCCGGTGACGGACGCGCCCGTCCCCGCCCTGCTGGAGTACCTCCCCTACCGGCTCACCGACTGGACCACGCCCCGCGACTGGCAGCGCCACCCCTGGTACGCGGGCCACGGCTACGCCTCGGTCCGGGTGGACGTGCGCGGCCACGGGTGCAGCGGGGGCCGCCCCGGCGACGAGTACGACGCCCGCGAGCTGGCCGACGGGGTCGCCGTGGTCGAGTGGCTGGCGGCGCAGCCGTGGTGCTCGGGCTCGGTGGGCATGTTCGGGATCTCCTGGGGCGGCTTCAACAGCCTCCAGATCGCCGCGCTCGCCCCCGAGGCGCTGAAGGCCGTCGTGACCGTGTGCTCGACCGACGACCGCTTCGACAACGACGTGCACTACATGGGCGGCTCGGTGCTGGCCGTGGACATGCACGCCTGGGCGGCGACCATGCTGGCCTTCGCCGCCCGCCCGCCGGACCCGCTGTACGCGGGCGACGGCTGGCGGGAGCAGTGGCTGGACCGCCTGGAGGGCGTGGAACCGCTCGTCCACACCTGGCTCTCGCACCAGACCCGGGACGACTACTGGCGCCACGGCAGCGTCTGCGAGGACTACGCGGCCGTCGGCGCGGCGGTCCTCGCGGTGGGCGGCTGGCACGACCCGTACCGGGACACCGTGCTGCGGCTGGTCGAGCATCTGCCCGCGGACCGGGTCCGGGGGCTGATCGGCCCGTGGTCGCATCAGTACCCCGACCGCGGACTGCCGCCGGGCCCGGCGATCGGCTTCCTCCAGGAGACCCTGCGCTGGTGGGACCACTGGCTCAAGGGTGAGGACACCGGGGTGATGGACGAGCCGCTGCTGCGCTCGTGGATCAGCGACTCGCACCCGCCGGCCACCGTGTACGAGGAGCTGCCCGGCCGCTGGGTCGGCGAGAAGGCCTGGCCGTCCGCATCGGTGATCCCCGTCCCGTACGGGCTCCAGGGCGCGCCGGTCGAGGTCGCCTCACCGCAGCACACCGGGCTGGACGCGGGCCGGTTCTTCCCCTTCGGCAACGAGGCCGACCTGCCGCCCGACCAGCGCGAGGAGGACGCGAAGTCGGCCTGCTTCGAGTTCCCGGTGGGCGAGGGCGAGCCGGTGGAGATCCTGGGCCGCCCCGCGGTGACCCTGCGGCTGCGGATGGACGTCCCGTACGGACAGGTGGTGGCCCGGCTGTGCGACGTGGCTCCGGACGGCTCCTCGACGCTCGTCACGCGGGGCGCGCTGAACCTGTCCGCGCGCCACGGCCGGGACCGGGCCGTCCCGTGGCCGACGGGCGCGTACGAGGACGTGTCCTTCGAGCTGAACGGCATCGGGCACGCCTTCGCGCCGGGCCACCGGATCCGCCTGTCGCTGTCCTCCGCGTACTGGCCGTGGATCTGGCCGCGGGCCGGCTCCGAGGCGGGCTGGACCCTGGACCCGGCGGGCAGCGAGGTGACCCTCCCGGTGCGGGCGCGGTCCGCCGGGGACGGCGGGATCACCTTCGGCGAGCCGGAGCAGTCACAGCCGCTGGGCGTGGTCCACCCGGACACGCTGGACGGGCCCCGGCCCGAGCGGCTGGTCGTACGGGACGTCGCGCGCGGGACGTGGCGGCTGGAGGTGGACCCGCGGTACGGGGGCACGCGGCTCTATCCGGACGGGCTGGAGTTCGGCGAGGACGCGGTGGAGGAGTACGAGATCCAGGAGGCGGACGCGCTGTCGGCGACGACCCGGTCGCGGTGGAAGATCCGGCTGCGCAGGCCCGATCTAAGCTGGGACGCGCGGGTCGAGACCCGGTCGGAGATCCGCTGCGACGAGGGCGGCTTCCTGACGTCGAACGAGCTGGTGTGCCGGGAGGGCGACGAGGTCGTCTTCCACCGCACGTGGGAGCGCCGCCTCCCCCGCACGGCGGGCTGACGGGCCGCCCGGCCGCCGGCCGCATTCAGCCTCGCCTGCGGTCTGAGGTGCGGGGGCCCGGGAGCGGAGCCCCCGCAACGGCGCCGCGGGAAGGCGGTCGGTGGCACCGCCCGTCCGGCGGGGACGGTGTGCGCGGCGGCCCCGTCAGGGGAAGAGGCGTTCGAGGACGACCGCGATGCCGTCGTCCTCGTTGGACAGCGTCACCTCGTCGGCCACGGCGAACAGCTCGCGGTGCGCGTTGGCCATCGCCACCCCCCGGGCGGCCCACGCGAACATCGGGATGTCGTTCGGCATGTCCCCGAAGGCGATCGTCCCCGCGGCCGACGCCCCCAGGAACTCCGCCGCCCGGGCCAGCCCGCTGGCCTTGTCGATGCCCGGCGGCTGGAGTTCCACCGTGTGCTCGCCGGCCATGGTGACGTTCACCAGGTCGCCGACCACCGCCCGCGCGAGCCGCGTCAGCTCGTCGTCGTCCAGCTCGGGGTGCTGGAGCAGCACCTTGTTGATCGGGGCCGACCACAGGTCCGACCTGCGCGGGACCGGGACCGTCGGCAGGTGGGGGTGCCACATCCGGTAGCCGGGCCCTATCAGCATCTCCGCGTCCACCCCCTCCTGGTTGACCGCCGCGTAGACCTCGCCGATCTCCGCCTCGATCTTGCCGAGGGCCACCTCGGCCAGCCCCCGGTCCATGGAGACGGAGTGCAGCAGAACCCCGCGCGCCGCGTCGTACACCTGCGCGCCCTGCCCGCACACCGCGAGCCCCGAATAGCCGAGGCCGTCCAGGACGTGCCGGACCTGCGGGACGGGGCGTCCTGTGACGATGATGTGGCGGGCTCCGGCGGCGCGGGCCGCTGCGAGTGCCTGGTGGGAGCGGTTGGAGACGGTGTCACCGGCGCACAGCAGAGTCCCGTCCAGGTCGGTGGCGATCAGGTCAAAGGGGAGGGCGGAAGTCACGGCGCCAAGGATACGGACCCCGTTGGACAAGTCCTACAAATAGTGCCCGAATCCGGCCTCCCGCAGGCACCATCAGCCACGTAACGTGTCAACCAGCCCCCGGGACACCCCCGGACCGCGTCGAAAGCGAGGCAGCACCCCATGCCCCAGCAGAGCCCCCTCGATGTCCCCGAGGGCGACCCGTTCGGGCCGCACAACCTCCCCTACGGCGTCTTCTCGACCGCCGGGGAGAGCCGCCGCCGGATCGGTGTACGCATCGGCGGGCACGTGCTCGACGCGGGGGCGGCCGCCGCCGCGCTCGGCTCCCCGTACGCCGGGCTGCTCGGGCAGCCCTCCCTCAACCCGCTGCTGGCCGCCGGGCGCACCGCCTGGCGCGACGTGCGCCGCGCGCTGACCGCGTGGGTCACCGACCCCGGCCACCGCCCGGCCGTGGAGCCGCACCTGCTGTCCCTGGACGCGGTCGAGCTGCACCTGCCGTACGAGGTCGCCGACTACGTCGACTTCTACGCCAGCGAGCACCACGCGACCAACGTCGGGAAGATCTTCCGCCCGGACGGGGACGCGCTGACCCCCAACTGGAAGCATCTGCCGATCGGTTACCACGGCCGCTCGGGAACGATCGTCGTCTCTGGCACGGACGTCGTACGCCCCTCCGGGCAGCGCAAGGCCCCGGCCGACGCGGCGCCCGTCTTCGGCCCGTCCGTCAAGCTCGACATCGAGGCCGAGGTCGGCTTCGTCGTCGGCACCCCCTCCGAGCGGGGCCGTCCGGTGGCGCTGGGCGAGTTCGAGGACCACGTCTTCGGCCTCTTCCTCCTCAACGACTGGTCGGCGCGCGACGTGCAGGCCTGGGAGTACGTGCCGCTCGGCCCGTTCCTCGGCAAGTCCTTCGCCACCTCCGTCTCCGCCTGGGTCACCCCGCTGGAGGCCCTCGACGCCGCCCGCGTCGCCCCTCCCGCCCGGGACTTCCCGCTCCTGCCGTACCTCGACGACGCGGCCGGCGACCGTCCCGGCGGCTTCGACCTGCACATCACCGTCTCCCTCAACGGGCAGGAGGTCTCGCGGCCGCCGTTCGCCTCGATGTACTGGACGGCCGCCCAGCAGCTCGCCCACATGACCGTCAACGGCGCCTCCCTGCGCACCGGCGACGTCTACGGTTCCGGCACCGTCAGCGGCCCGGACGCGGACCAGCGCGGCTCGCTGCTGGAGCTCACCTGGAACGGCCGCGACGCCATCGAACTCGCCGACGGCAAGCGGACGTTCCTGGAGGACGGCGACACCGTCACCCTGACCGCCTGGGCCCCGGGCCCCGACGGCACCCGCGTGGGCCTCGGCGAGGTCACCGGCCGCATCACCGGCTCCCGCTAGCGGGATCGGGGCGGCGCGGGCCGCGCCGGTACCCGACGCCCCCTCACACGACGCCCCGTCACGCGGGCCGCACCCCTTTGGGTGCGGCCCGCGTGCGGCGCGCGCGGGGGACCGGGATGGTGGTCGGACGGTTCGGGAACCCGTACCCCGTACCCCCACCCGGAGGAGCCGCCATGCCCGTACGCAGCCTGAAGGCCGTTCTCGCCTGCGCCGCCACCGTGTCGCTCGGCCTGGTCGCCGTGGCCCCGGCGCACGGCGTCGAGGGGCCCGCGCCCGACCCGCGCAATTCCAGGGCGATGAAGGACATGGCGACGGCGATCCGGGCGACGGCCAGGTACGTGGACGAACGCGCGGCGCTCAGGGACGGGTACGTCCCGAAGGGCGCGGCCTGCATGACCAACCCGTTCGGCGTCGGCGCCATGGGCTACCACTACGTCAAGCAGGCCAACTGGGGCTCCATGGACCCCGCGAAGCCCACCGCGCTCCTCTACAGCAGCGAGAAGGACCGCCACGGCCGTCGCACGCTCCAGACGGTGGAGTGGATGGCGACCGACGGGGACCAGGACCTGAAGACCGCCGGCGACCGGCCGAGCATGTTCGGGCTGCCGTTCGACGGGCCCATGCCGGGCCACTGGGCGGGCATGCCCAAGCACTACGACCTGCACATGTGGGCGTACAAGAAGAACCCGGCCGGCCGCTTCCACAACTGGAACCCCGCGCTGACCTGCCCGAAGAAGGCCCCGGCCGCGGGCGGCTCCGGACACGCGCACGGGCACTAGCCCGCACCGGCCGGGGCCGTCACGTGCTTCCCGCATATGACTCACTCAAAAGGACGGTGTTGCGCGGATCCCCGGCGATACGCTGGCGGCACTCGCGAGACTCCGGCTCATGGGAGCACTGATGAACCCGGAACACAGCTGGCCGATCCCCCCGCCGGGCGGCTGGACTGCCGACGACCTGGACACGCTTCCGAATCTGCCTCCGCACACGGAGCTGATCGACGGGAGCCTGGTCTTCGTGAGCCCGCAGACTCAATTCCACATGCGTGCGGTCAACTTTTTCACCTGGCAGCTCATGGATCAGCAGCCACCGGACTCGGAGGTCTTCCGCGAGTTCACGATCGACATCGATCGTCACAATCGCCCCGAACCCGATGTCATCGTCGTGGACGAGAGTGCCATGGGCGACCTGGACCAGACCCGGCTCCCTGCGGGGTCCGTCCGCCTGGCCATCGAAGTGGTCTCGCCCGAGTCCGTCGGTCGTGATCGCGGCGTCAAACCGGTCAAGTATGCGCAAGCGGGCATTCTTCACTTCTGGCGCGTCGAGAACAAGGATGGTCGCGCCGTGGTCTACGTCTACGAACTGGACCCGTCGACCGGGAGCTACGGGACTGCGGGCATCTTCCACGACCGCCTGAAAGTCTCGGCTCCCTTCCCCATCGACCTCGACCTGACCGCCATCACTGCGAAACGGCGCACCGCCGAGTAACACCGCACACGCAACAGGGCCCGGCCCCCCGAAGGGGACCGGGCCCTGCGCCGTGCCGGGACCGGTCAGCGGACGAACGTGCTCGCCTGCCCGGCCAGTTCCAGGAAGTACTGCGGGGCCACGCCCAGCACCAGCGTGACCGCGACGCCCACCGCGATGGTGGTCATCGTCAGCGGCGAGGGCACGGCCACCGTCGGGCCGTCGGCCTTCGGCTCGCTGAAGAACATCAGCACGATCACCCGGACGTAGAAGAACGCGGCGATCGCGGACGAGATGACGCCCACCACGACCAGCGCCCCGGCACCGCTCTCCGCGGCCGCCTTGAACACGGCGAACTTCCCGGAGAAGCCGGACGTCAGCGGGATGCCCGCGAAGGCAAGCAGGAACACGGCGAAGACCGCCGCGGTCAGCGGCGACCGCCGCCCCAGCCCGGCCCACTTGGACAGGTGCGTGGCCTCGCCGCCCGCGTCGCGCACCAGCGTGACCACCGCGAAGGCGCCGATCGTCACGAAGGAGTACGCGCCCAGGTAGAACAGCACGGACTTGACGCCCTCCGCCGAGGTCGCGATGACACCGGCCAGGATGAAGCCCGCGTGCGCGATCGAGGAGTACGCCAGCAGCCGCTTGACGTCCGTCTGGGTCACGGCGATCACCGCGCCCGCCAGCATCGTCACGATCGCGACGCCCCACATCACCGGCCGCCAGTCCCAGCGCAGGCCCGGCAGGACCACGTAGAGGAGGCGCAGGAGGGCGCCGAAGGCGGCCACCTTCGTCGCGGCCGCCATGAAGCCGGTGACCGGGGTCGGGGCGCCCTGGTAGACGTCCGGGGTCCACATGTGGAAGGGGACCGCGCCGACCTTGAAGAGCAGGCCCATCAGGATCAGCGCGCCGCCGATCAGCAGCAGCGCGTCGTTGCCCATGGTGGCGGCGAGCGCCGGGTCGACCTTGGTGACCGTGCCGTCGACCACGTCGGCGATCGCGGCGTACGAGACCGAGCCCGCGTACCCGTAGAGCAGCGCGATGCCGAAGAGGAGGAAGGCGGAGGAGAAGGCGCCCAGCAGGAAGTACTTCACCGCGGCCTCCTGCGACATCAGCCGCTGGCGGCGGGCGACGGCGCAGAGCAGGTAGAGCGGGAGGGAGAAGACCTCCAGCGCGATGAACAGCGTCAGCAGGTCGTTGGCCGCCGGGAAGATCAGCATTCCGGCGATCGCGAACAGCGCCAGCGGGTACACCTCGGTGGTGGTGAAGCCCGCCTTCACGGCGGCCTTCTCGCTCTCGCTGCCCGGTACGGACGCCGCCTGCGCGGCGAAGGAGTCGACCCGGTTGCCGTGCGCCTCCGGGTCCAGGCGCCGCTCGGCGAACGTGAACACGGCCACGATCGAGGCCAGCAGGATGGTGCCCTGGAGGAACAGCGCCGGCCCGTCGACGGCGATGGCGCCCATGGCCGCGACCTGCGCCTTGGTGCTCCCGTACCCGCCGGCGGCGAGGCCGACGACCGCCGCGAAGGCCGAGGCCAGCGCGGCGACGGCGAGGAACAGCTGGACGTAGTAGCGGGACCTGCGGGGGACGAAGGCCTCGACGAGGACTCCGATGATCGCCGCGCCCACCACGATCAGCGTGGGCGCGAGCTGCGCGTACTCGATGACCGGCGCCGGGATCCGGTCGACCGGTCCGTCGGCCGCCAGAGTCCACAGGCCCTGGGCAGCAGTCACGGTGCTCACTTGGCCGCCTCCCCATTCTTCGCAGGCACGGCCTCGACGGCCACTTCGGGCGCCGGGTCGGTCTGCTTCACGTCGGACATGGTGTGCTGTACCGCCGGATTGACGATGTCGGTCAGCGGCTTCGGGTAGACGCCCAGTCCGATCAGCAGCACGATCAGCGGCGCGACCACCAGCACCTCCCGCAGGTGCAGGTCCGGCATGGTGCGGACCTCCTCCTTCACGGGGCCGGTCATCGTCCGCTGGTAGAGCACCAGCGTGTACAGCGCGGCCAGCACGATGCCGGTGGTGGCGATGATGCCGACGACCGGGTACCGGGCGAACGTGCCGACCAGGACCAGGAACTCGCTGACGAAGGGCGCCAGGCCCGGCAGCGAGAGGGTGGCGAGGCCGCCGATCAGGAAGGTGCCCGCGAGGACCGGGGCCACCTTCTGGACGCCGCCGTAGTCGGCGATGAGCCGGGAACCGCGCCGCGAGATCAGGAACCCGGCGACCAGCATCAGCGCCGCCGTCGAGATCCCGTGGTTGACCATGTACAGCGTCGCCCCGGACTGGCCCTGGGAGGTCATCGCGAAGATGCCCAGGATGATGAAGCCGAAGTGCGAGATCGAGGCGTACGCGACCAGCCGCTTGATGTCCCGCTGGCCGACCGCGACCAGCGCGCCGTAGACGATGCTGATCAGGGCCAGGACCAGGATCACCGGGGTGGCCCACTTGCTGGCCTCCGGGAACAGCCCGAGGCAGAAGCGGAGCATCGCGAACGTGCCGACCTTGTCGACGACCGCGGTGATCAGGACGGCGACCGGTGCGGTGGCCTCGCCCATCGCGTTCGGCAGCCAGGTGTGCAGCGGCCACAGCGGGGCCTTCACCGCGAAGGCGAAGAAGAAGCCGAGGAACAGCCATCGCTCGGTGTTGGTCGCCATGTCGAGCGTGCCCGCGGCGCGGGCGGCGGTGATCTCCTGGAGCGAGAAGTTCCCGGCGACCACGTAGAGCCCGATGACGGCGGCCAGCATGATCAGGCCGCCGGCCAGGTTGTAGAGGAGGAACTTGACCGCCGCGTACGAGCGCTGCGCGGCCGCGTTCTCGTCGGACCCCGAGTGGGCCCGGTCGCCGAAGCCGCCGATGAGGAAGTACATCGGGATGAGCATGGCTTCGAAGAAGATGTAGAAGAGGAAGACGTCGGTGGCCTCGAAGGAGATGATCACCATCGCCTCGACCAGCAGGATCAGGGCGAAGAAGCCCTGCGTCGGCCGCCAGCGGGACGAGGAGGTCTCCAGGGGATCGGCGTCGTTCCAGCCGGCCGCGATCACGAAGGGGATCAGCAGCGCGGTGAGCGCGATGAGCACCACGCCGATGCCGTCGACCCCGAGCTCGTAGCGGACGCCGAAGTCGGCGATCCAGGCACGGGACTCGGTCAGTTGGTAGCGGTCTCCACCCGGCTCGAAGCGGATCGCGACGAGCACGGCCAGGGCCAGGGTCGCCAGCGAGAACAGCAGCGCGAGCCATTTGGCGAGCGTCCGGCGGGCGGCCGGGACGGCCGCCGTCAGGATCGCGCCGACCGCGGGTACCGCGGCCGTCACCGTCAGAAGCGGGAAATTCATCTCACACCGCCCTCATCAGCAGGGTCGCGGCGATCAGGATCGCCGTGCCCCCGAACATCGAGACCGCGTAGCTGCGGGCGTAGCCGTTCTGGAGCTTGCGCAGCCGGCCCGACAGCCCGCCGACGCCGGCGGCCGTCCCGTTGACCACTCCGTCGACCAGGCTGTGGTCCACGTACACGAGGGAACGGGTCAGGTGCTCCCCGCCGCGCACCAGCACGACGTGGTTGAAGTCGTCCTGGTAGAGGTCCCGGCGGGCGGCCCGGGTGAGGACCGAACCGCGCGGGGCGACCACCGGGACGGGCCGCCGGCCGTACATCGACCAGGCGATCGCGACACCGGCGGCCAGGACCACCATGGTGGCCGCGGTCACCGCCATGGCGCTGACCGGCGGGTGGCCGTGCTCGTAACCGGTGACGGGTTCCAGCCAGTTCAGGAAGCGGTCGCCGATGCTGAAGAACCCTCCCGCGAAGACGGATCCGAAGGCGAGCAGGACCATGGGGATGGTCATCGACTTCGGGGACTCGTGAGGGTGGGGCATCTCCCCGGAGCCGTGCGGCGAAGCCGCGGGCTCGTCGCCGGACACGGCACGTGCCACCGTCCCGTCCTGCTGCACCGCGCCGGAGGCTGTCGGCTGCCAGCGCTTCTCGCCAAAGAAGGTGAGGATCATGACGCGGGTCATGTAGAAGGCGGTGATGCCGGCGCCCAGCAGGGTGACCCCACCGAGGATCCAGCCCTGGGTGCCCCCCTTGGCGAAGGCCGCCTCGATGATCATGTCCTTGGAGAAGAAGCCGGACAGGCCGGGGAAGCCGATGATCGCCAGGTAGCCGAGGCCGAAGGTCACGAAGGTGACCGGCATGTACGTGCGCAGGCCGCCGTACTTGCGCATGTCGACCTCGTCGTTCATCCCGTGCATCACGGAACCAGCGCCGAGGAACAGACCGGCCTTGAAGAAGCCGTGCGTGACCAGGTGCATGATCGCGAAGACGTAGCCGATCGGGCCGAGGCCCGCGGCGAGGATCATGTAGCCGATCTGCGACATCGTCGAGCCCGCGAGGGCCTTCTTGATGTCGTCCTTCGCGCAACCGACGATCGCACCGAAGAGGAGCGTGACCGCGCCGACGACGGTGACCACCAGCTGGGCGTCGGGCGCTCCGTTGAAGATGGCGCCCGAGCGGACGATCAGGTAGACGCCCGCGGTGACCATGGTGGCGGCGTGGATCAGGGCTGAGACCGGGGTCGGGCCCTCCATCGCGTCACCGAGCCAGGACTGGAGCGGCACCTGCGCCGACTTGCCGCAGGCGGCCAGCAGCAGCATCAGGCCGATCGCCGTCAGCGTGCCCTCGGACGTCTCGCCGACCGCGCCGAGCACCGGGCCGAAGGCGAAGGTGCCGAACGTGGTGAACATCAGCATGATCGCGATCGACAGGCCGATGTCGCCGACGCGGTTGACCAGGAAGGCCTTCTTCGCGGCGGTGGCCGCGCTGGGCTTGTGCTGCCAGAAGCCGATCAGGAGGTACGAGGCGAGGCCGACGCCCTCCCAGCCGAAGTACAGCAGCAGGTAGTTGTCGGCGATGACGAGCAGCAGCATCGCCGCGACGAACAGGTTCAGGTAGCCGAAGAAGCGGCGGCGGCGCTCGTCGTGCTCCATGTACCCGATCGAGTACACGTGGATGAGCGTGCCCACCCCGGAGATGAGCAGGACGAACGTCATCGACAACTGGTCGAGCTGGAACGCGATGTCGGCCTGGAAGCCCTCCACCGGAATCCAGCTGAACAGGAACTGGTGCAGGGTGCGGTCCTCGGCGCCGCGTCCCAGCATGTCGGCGAACAGCGCGACCCCGATGCCGAAGGACACGGCCGCCAGCAGCGTGCCGATCCAGTGGCCGGTCTTGTCGAGGCGCCGGCCGCCGCACAGCAGCACCACCGCTCCGAGCAGGGGCGCCGCCACCAGCAGCGCAATCAGATTCTCCACGGTGAACGCCCCTTACAGCTTCATCAGGCTGGCGTCGTCGACCGAGGCCGAGTGGCGGGTACGGAACAGGGACACGATGATCGCGAGGCCCACCACGACCTCCGCGGCGGCGACGACCATCGTGAAGAAGGCGATGATCTGGCCGTCGAGGTTGCCGTGCATGCGGGAGAAGGTCACGAAGGCGAGGTTGCAGGCGTTGAGCATCAGCTCGACGCACATGAACAGCACGATCGCGTTCTTCCGGATCAGCACGCCGGCCGCGCCGATGGTGAACAGCAGGGCCGCCAGGTACAGGTAGTTGACCGGGTTCACTTCGAGGCCTCCTCACGGCCGAGGCGCTCCGCGGAGGCCTGCTCCAGCGCCTTGAGGTCGTCCAGGGCCTGGCCGGAGACGTCCCGGATCTGGCCGCGGGCCCGCAGGGTCTGGTTGACCGTCAGCTCGGACGGGGTGCCGTCCGGCAGCAGGCCCGGGACGTCCACCGCGTTGTGCCGGGCGTAGACGCCGGGGGCGGGCAGCGGCGGGAGCTGGACGCCGTCCCGCACGCGCCGGTCGGCGAGCTCGCGCTGGGTGGCGGCCCGCTCGGTGCGCTCGCGGTGGGTGAGCACCATCGCGCCGACGGCGGCGGTGATCAGCAGCGCGCCGGTGATCTCGAAGGCGAAGACGTACTTGGTGAAGATCAGCTGGGCCAGGCCCTCGACGTGGCCGCCGGAGTTGATCCGGCCGAGCCCGTTGAAGTGGGTGATCCCGGCGTTGCCGATGCCGGCGATCAGCAGGATCCCGAAGCCGAGTCCGCACAGGGCGGCCAGCCAGCGCTGGCCCTTGATGGTCTCCGTCAGGGAGTCGGCGGCGGTGACGCCGACGAGCATGACCACGAAGAGGAAGAGCATCATGATCGCGCCGGTGTAGACGACGACCTGGACGACGCCCAGGAAGTACGCCCCGTTCGCGAGGTAGAAGACCGCCAGGATGATCATCGTCCCGGCCAGGCTCAGCGCGCTGTGCACGGCCTTCTTCATCAGGATCGTGGCCAGCGCGCCGACGACGGCGACGGTGCCCAGGATCCAGAACTGCACGGCCTCACCGGTGGAGGTGAGCGAGGTGGCCGCAGCGGCGATCGTGCTCATGCCCCCACCTCCTCGGATTCGTCCGCCGTCGTCTCGCCCTTGGACACCGCGACCTGCCGGACCGTGCCCGGGGCGGCGCCCGTCACCAGTCCGCGGTAGTAGTCCGTGTCGTCCATGCCGGGGAAGATCGAGTGCGGCGCCTCGACCATGCCCTCGGTGAGGCCGGAGAGCAGCTGCTCCTTGGTGTAGATGAGCGCCTCGCGGCTGGAGTCGGCCAGTTCGAACTCGTTCGTCATGGTCAGCGCCCGCGTCGGGCACGCCTCGACGCACAGCCCGCACAGGATGCAGCGGGCGTAGTTGATCTGGTAGACGGCGCCGTACCGCTCACCCGGGGAGTAGCGCTCCTCCTCGGTGTTGTCCGCGCCCTCCACGTAGATCGCGTCGGCGGGACAGGCCCAGGCGCACAGTTCGCACCCGATGCACTTCTCCAGACCGTCCGGGTGCCGGTTGAGCTGATGCCGTCCGTGGAAGCGCGGGGCGGTGGTCTTCTGCTGCTCCGGATACTGCTCGGTGAGGCGCTTCTTGAACATGGCCTTGAAGGTCACGCCGAAGCCGGCCACCGGGTTCTGCCACTTGTCGTCGGACATCTCTCAAGCCTCCTCTCGGTCACTGTCGGAATTCGTCCCGCCGCTGACGATCAGCTCCCGCTCGTCGCGGGACCTCCGGCGCGGTACGGGTGCCAGCTGCTGGCCGGGCTTGGGCGGTACGGGGAACCCGCCCGCCATCGGGTCGAAGGGCTCCGCGTCGTGGTCCGCCTCCCGGGCCGCCGCCTTCTCCCGCTTGTCGCGGAAGAGGTCCACGACGAAGGACAGGAGCAGGATCGCCACGACGGCGCCGCCGACGTAGAGGACGATCTCGCTGAAGTCGTAGGCCTCGTTGCGCAGCGCGCGGACGGTGGCCACGAGCATCAGCCAGACCACCGAGACCGGGATCAGGACCTTCCAGCCCAGCTTCATCAGCTGGTCGTAGCGCACGCGGGGCAGCGTGCCGCGGAGCCAGATGAAGAAGAAGAGGAGGAGCTGCACCTTGAGGACGAACCAGAGCATCGGCCACCAGCCGTGGTTCGCGCCCTCCCAGTAGGTGGAGATCGGCGCCGGGGCCCGCCAGCCGCCCAGGAACAGGGTGACCGAGACGGCCGAGACGGTGACCATGTTGACGTACTCGGCGAGCATGAACAGCGCGAACTTGATGGAGGAGTACTCGGTGTTGAAGCCGCCGACGAGGTCACCCTCGGACTCCGGCATGTCGAAGGGGGCGCGGTTCGTCTCGCCGACCATCGTGATCACGTAGATGATGAAGGAGACCGGCAGCAGGATGATGTACCAGCGGTCCGCCTGGGCCTCGACGATCGCCGAGGTCGACATCGACCCGGAGTAGAGGAAGACCGAGGCGAAGGCCGCGCCCATCGCGATCTCGTACGAGATCATCTGCGCGCAGGAGCGCAGGCCGCCGAGGAGCGGGTAGGTCGATCCGGAGGACCATCCGGCGAGCACGATGCCGTAGATGCCGACCGAGGCCACCGCGAGGATGTAGAGCATCGCGATGGGCAGGTCGGTCAGCTGCATCGTGGTGCGCTGGCCGAAGATGGAGACCTCGTTGCCCGCGGGCCCGAAGGGGATCACCGCGATGGCCATGAAGGCCGGGATGGCCGCGATGATCGGGGCCAGGACGTAGACGACCTTGTCGGCCCGCTTGACGATCAGGTCTTCCTTCAGCATGAGCTTCACGCCGTCGGCGAGCGACTGGAGCATGCCCCAGGGGCCGTGCCGGTTGGGGCCGATGCGCAGCTGCATCCAGGCGACGACCTTGCGTTCCCACACGATGGAGAACAGCACGGTCACCATCAGGAAGGCGAAGCAGAAGACTGCCTTGACGACGACGAGCCACCAGACGTCGCGGCCGAAGAGGGAGAGGTCCTCCGCGGCGATCTGTACCGCGTTCACGCGTCCACCTCCGCAGTGCTGGTGCCCGCGCCGGCCGGGGTCGCCGGGCCGATGCGCACGAGGGTGCCCGGTCGGGCGCCGGTGTCGGCGAGGACGCCGGATCCGGTGGAGTTCAGCGGGAGCCAGACCACGCGGTCGGGCATCTCGGTGATCCGCAGCGGCAGTTCCACGGTCCCGGCGGGGCCGGTGACCGCGAGGACGTCGCCGCTCTTGACGCCGGTCTCGGCGGCCGTGGCCGCCGACAGCCGGGCGCTGGCCTCGTGCCGGGTGCCGGCCAGGGCGTCGTCGCCGTCCTGGAGGCGGCCCTGGTCGAGGAGCAGCCGGTGGCCCGCGAGGACCGCCTCGCCCGCTCCGGGGCGGGGCAGCGGCTCCGGGTCGGTGGACTGCTCGGAGGCCAGCGCGCCCTCCCACGGGCCGAGCCGCTCCAGCTCCCGGCGTACGGCGTGCACGTCGGGCAGGGCGATCGGCCGGTCGGCCGCGTCGGCCAGCATGTGCAGGACGCGCGAGTCGGCGGGGGCGAGGCGCCGCGTCATCTGCTCGGGCTTGAGGGAGGCCTCGAACGGCCGGACCCTGCCCTCCCAGTTGACGAAGGCGCCCGGCTTCTCGACGACCGCGGCGACCGGGAAGACCACGTCGGCGTGGTCGGTGACCTCGCTGGGCCGCAGTTCCAGGGAGACCACGAAGGCCTCCTGGAGCGCGGTGCGGGCGCGGGCCGGGTCGGGCAGGTCGGCGACCTCCACGCCCGCGACCAGCAGGGCGGACAGCTCGCGGGTGGCGGCGGCCTCGACGATCTGGCCGGTGTCGCGGCCGTAGCGGTGCGGGAGTTCGTCCAGGCCCCAGGCGGTGGCCACCTCGTCGCGGGCCCGCGGGTCGGTGGCCGGGCGGCCGCCGGGCAGCAGGGACGGCAGCGCGCCCGCCTCGACGGCGGCCCGCTCCCCGGCCCGGCGCGGGATCCACACCAGCTCGGCGCCGGTGGCGTTGGCGGCCCGTACGGCGGCGGTCAGCGCGCCCGGGACGCCGGCGAGGCGCTCCCCGACCACGATGACGGCGCCGGGCTGGCGCAGCGCGTCGGCGGCGGCGGAACCGCCGGCCTCCAGGCCGCCGCGGGTGGCCAGCGCGTCGAGCCACTCGGGCTCGGTGCCGGGGGCGGCGGCCAGCAGGGTGCCGCCCGCCTTGGCCAGGCCCCGGGTGGTGAAGGGGGCGAGCGCGAAGGTCCGCTGCTTGTGCTTGCGGTGGGCCTTGCGCAGCCGCAGGAAGACGCCGGGGGCCTCCTCCTCGGCCTCGATGCCGGCGAGCAGCACCGCGGGCGCCGCCTCCAGCGAGGCGTACGTGACGCCGGCGCCGTCGAGGTCCTTGCCGGTGCCGGCGACGGAGGCGGCCAGGAACTCGGCCTCCTCCGCGCTGTGCACGCGGGCCCGGAAGTCGATGTCGTTGGTGTCGAGCACCACGCGCGCGAACTTGGCGTACGCGTAGGCGTCCTCGACGGTGAGCCGGCCACCGGTCAGCACACCGGTGCGGCCGCGCGCGGCGGCCAGCCCGTTGGCCGCGGCCTCCAGCGCCTCGGGCCAGCTGGCCGGGGCGAGGATGCCGTCGGTGCCGCGCACCAGCGGGGTGGTGAGCCGGTCCGGGCGCTGCGCGTAGCGGAACCCGAAGCGGCCCTTGTCGCAGATCCACTCCTCGTTGACCTCGGGGTCTTCGGCGGCCAGGCGGCGCAGCACCTTGCCCCGCCGGTGGTCGGTCCGGGTCGCGCAGCCGCCCGCGCAGTGCTCGCACACGCTCGGGGAGGAGACGAGGTCGAACGGGCGGGAGCGGAACCGGTAGGCGGCCGAGGTGAGCGCGCCGACGGGGCAGATCTGGATGGTGTTGCCGGAGAAGTACGACTCGAACGGGTCGCCCTCGCCGGTGCCGACCTGCTGGAGCGCGCCGCGCTCCAGCAGCTCGATCATCGGGTCGCCGGCGATCTCGTTGGAGAAGCGGGTGCAGCGTGCGCACAGCACGCACCGCTCGCGGTCCAGCAGCACCTGGGTGGAGATCGGGACGGGCTTCTCGTAGGTCCGCTTCCTGCCCTCGAAGCGGGACTCGGCGTTGCCGTGGGACATCGCCTGGTTCTGCAGCGGGCACTCGCCGCCCTTGTCGCAGACCGGGCAGTCCAGCGGGTGGTTGATGAGCAGCAGCTCCATCACCCCGCGCTGGGCCTTGTCGGCGACCTCCGACGTCAGCTGCGTCTTGACGACCATGCCGTCGGTGCAGGTGATCGTGCAGGAGGCCATCGGCTTGCGCTGGCCCTCGACCTCGACGATGCACTGGCGGCAGGCGCCGGCCGGCGGGAGGAGGGGGTGGTCGCAGAACCGGGGGATCTCGATGCCGAGCTGTTCGGCGGCCCGGATCACCAGGGTGCCCTTGGGCACCGACAGCTCGATGCCGTCGATGGTCAGCGACACCAGGCTCTCCGGGGGGACGGCGGCCTCCCCGCCACCGGCCGGCGCGTTGCTGGTGATGGTCATGCGTTCACCTCCGTGTCAGCCCAGAGGGTCGACTTCTTGGGGTCGAAGGGGCAGCCCTTGCCCGTGATGTGCTGCTCGTACTCCTCGCGGAAGTACTTGAGCGAGGAGAAGATCGGACTGGCCGCACCGTCGCCGAGGGCGCAGAAGGACTTGCCGTTGATGTTGTCGGCGATGTCGTTCAGCTTGTCGAGGTCGGACATGACGCCCTTGCCGGCCTCGATGTCGCGCAGCAGCTGGACCAGCCAGTACGTGCCCTCGCGGCACGGGGTGCACTTGCCGCAGGACTCGTGGGCGTAGAACTCGGTCCACCGGGTGACGGCCCGCACCACGCACGTCGTCTCGTCGAAGCACTGGAGCGCCTTGGTGCCGAGCATCGAGCCGGCCGCGCCGACGCCCTCGTAGTCGAGGGGCACGTCGAGGTGCTCGTCCGTGAACATCGGGGTCGAGGAGCCGCCCGGAGTCCAGAACTTCAGCCGGTGTCCGGGGCGCATCCCGCCGCTCATGTCGAGCAGCTGGCGCAGGGTGATGCCGAGCGGGGCCTCGTACTGGCCGGGGCCGGAGACGTGGCCGGAGAGCGAGTAGAGCGTGAAGCCGGGGGACTTCTCCGTCCCCATCGCCTTGAACCAGTCCTTGCCGTTGTTCAGGATCGCGGGCACCGAGGCGATGGACTCGACGTTGTTGACGACGGTGGGGCACGCGTAGAGCCCCTCGACGGCCGGGAAGGGCGGCCGCAGCCGGGGCTGTCCGCGCCGGCCTTCGAGGGAGTCGAGCAGCGCCGTCTCCTCGCCGCAGATGTACGCGCCCGCCCCGGCGTGCACCGTGATGTCGAGGTCGAGTCCGCTGCCGAGGATGTCCTTACCGAGGTATCCGGCCTCGTACGCCTCGCGCACCGCCTCGTGCAGGCGCCTCAGCACCGGTACGACCTCGCCGCGCAGGTAGATGAAGGCGTGCGCGGAGCGGATCGCGTAGCAGGCGATGATCATGCCCTCGATGAGGGAGTGCGGGTTGGCGAAAAGGAGCGGGATGTCCTTGCAGGTGCCCGGCTCCGACTCGTCCGCGTTCACGACCAGGTAGTGCGGTTTGCCGTCGCCCTGCGGGATGAACTGCCACTTCATCCCGGTGGGGAAGCCCGCGCCGCCGCGGCCGCGCAGGCCGGAGTCCTTCACGTAGGCGATGAGGTCGTCGGGGGTCATCGCGAGCGCCTTGCGCAGGCCCTCGTACCCCTCGTGGCGCAGGTAGGTCGCCAGCGTCCACGACTGCGGGTCGTCCCAGAACGCCGACAGGACGGGCGCCAGGAGCTTCTCCGGGCTGCCGCCTCCCCCGGTTTCCGGCTGGGAGGTGTCCCCGCGGCTTTCCTTCGGAGTGGACACGGCCATCACTCCCCTCCCTGGGTGGTCGTCTCGCCACGCGGGTGCACGATCGAGGTGTGCGGGGTCTCGCCGCGGGCGATGCGCAGCCCGATGAGGGAGGCGGGGCCGGCGCCGCCGGTGGCCTCCACGGCGCCCTCGCGCTCGTCCGGGAAGCCGGCCAGGATGCGGGCCGTCTCCTTGTACGTGCACAGCGGCGCGCCCCGGGTCGGCTCGACCGGGCGGCCGGCCAGCAGGTCGTCGACCAGGGCCTTGGCGGACTCGGGGGTCTGGTTGTCGAAGAACTCCCAGTTCACCATCACCACGGGGGCGAAGTCGCAGGCCGCGTTGCACTCGATGTGCTCCAGGGTGACCTTGCCGTCGGGGGTGGTCTCGCTGTTGCCCACCCCGAGGTGCTCCTTGAGCTCCTCGAAGATGGCGTCGCCGCCCATCACCGCGCACAGCGTGTTCGTACAGACGCCGACCTGGTAGTCGCCGGAGGGCTCCCGCCGGTACATCGTGTAGAAGGTGGCCACGGCGGTGACCTCGGCGGTGGTCAGGCCGAGCACGTCGGCGCAGAAGCGGATGCCGGTGCGCGAGACGTAGCCCTCCTCCGACTGGATCAGGTGGAGCAGGGGCAGCAGCGCGCTGCGGCTGTCGGGGTAGCGCGCGATGACCTCGGCGGCGTCCGCCGCGAGCCGTTCGCGCACCTCCGCCGGATAGTCCGGGGCGGGCAGCCGGGGCATGCCCAGGTGGATGTCGGTCATCGGTCGACGCCTCCCATCACGGGGTCGATGGAGGCGACGGCGACGATGACGTCGGCGACCTGGCCGCCTTCGCACATCGCGGCCATGGCCTGCAGGTTGGTGAAGGACGGGTCCCGGAAGTGGACCCGGTAGGGGCGGGTGCCGCCGTCGGAGACGACGTGGACGCCGAGTTCGCCCTTGGGCGATTCGACGGCCGCGTAGGCCTGCCCGGCGGGGACCCGGAAGCCCTCGGTCACCAGCTTGAAGTGGTGGATGAGGGCCTCCATGGAGGTGCCCATGATGTTCTTGATGTGGTCGAGGGAGTTGCCGAGGCCGTCGGGACCCATGGCGAGCTGCGCCGGCCAGGCGATCTTCTTGTCGGCGACCATCACCGGCCCCGGCTCCAGCCGGTCCAGGCACTGCTCGACGATCCGCAGCGACTGGCGCATCTCCTCCAGGCGGATCAGGAACCGCCCGTACGAGTCGCAGGTCTCGGTCGTCGGGACGTCGAACTCGTACGTCTCGTAACCGCAGTACGGGTCCGACTTGCGCAGGTCGTGCGGCAGGCCGGCGGAGCGCAGCACCGGGCCGGTGGCGCCGAGCGCCATGGCTCCGGTCAGGTCCAGGTAGCCGACGTCCTGCATGCGGGCCTTGAAGATCGGGTTGCCGGTGGCGAGCTTGTCGTACTCCGGCAGGTTCTTCTTCATGGTCTTGACGAACTCGCGCAGCTGGTCGACCGCTCCCGGGGGCAGGTCCTGGGCGAGGCCGCCGGGCCGGACGAACGCGTGGTTCATGCGCAGGCCGGTGATCAGCTCGAAGACGTCCAGGATCAGCTCGCGGTCGCGGAAGCCGTAGATCATGATCGTGGTCGCGCCCAGCTCCATGCCGCCGGTGGCGATGCACACCAGGTGGGAGGAGAGCCGGTTGAGCTCCATCAGCAGGACGCGGATGACGGTGGCGCGGTCCGGAACCTGGTCGGTGATGCCGAGCAGCTTCTCGACGCCGAGGCAGTAGGCCGTCTCGTTGAAGAACGGCGTCAGGTAGTCCATGCGCGTCACGAAGGTGGTGCCCTGCGTCCAGTTCCGGTATTCGAGGTTCTTCTCGATGCCGGTGTGCAGGTAGCCGATGCCGCAGCGGGCCTCGGTGACCGTCTCGCCGTCGATCTCCAGGATCAGGCGGAGCACTCCGTGGGTGGACGGGTGCTGGGGGCCCATGTTGACGACGATCCGCTCGTCGTCCGCACGGGCCGCCGACTGGACGATCTCGTCCCAGTCGCCGCCGGTGACGGTGTAGACGGGGCCTTCGGTGGTCTCCCGGGAGGAGGCGTGTGAAGTGGACATCAGCTGTACGACCTCCGCTGGTCGGGAGCCGGGATCTGGGCGCCCTTGTACTCGACGGCGATGCCGCCGAGCGGGTAGTCCTTGCGCTGCGGGAAGCCCTGCCAGTCGTCCGGCATCATGATCCGCGTGAGGGCGGGGTGCCCGTCGAAGACCAGGCCGAAGAAGTCGTAGGTCTCGCGCTCGTGCCAGTCGTTGGTCGGGTAGACCGCGACCAGCGAGGGGACGTGCGGGTCGCTGTCCGGGACCGACACCTCCAGCCGCAGGATCCGTCCGTGGGTGAGCGAGCGCAGGTGGTAGACGGCGTGCAGCTCGCGCCCCTTGTCGCCGGGGAAGTGCACCCCGGAGACGCCGGTGCAGAGCTCGAAGCGCAGGGCCGGGTCGTCGCGCAGGGTGCGGGCGACGCGGACGAGGTGCTCGCGGGCGATGTGGAAGGTCAGCTCGCCCCGGTCGACCACCGTCTTCTCGATGGCGTTCCCGGGGAGCACGTCCTGCTCCTCCAGGGCCCCTTCGAGCTCGTCGGCGACCTCGTCGAAGTACGAGCCGTACGGGCGGCTGCTCGCGCCCGGCAGGGCCACGGTGCGGACCAGGCCGCCGTAGCCGCTGGTGTCGCCGCCTGCCGCCGCGCCGAACATGCCCGTGCGGACGCCGATGACCTCGGGGCCCTGGGCCCGCGGAGCGGGGACGTTGCTGCCGTTCTCCGGCTCTTGTGTCTCGCTCACCGGAGCAGCCCCTTCATCTCGATGGTGGGGAGCGCCTTGAGGGCCGCCTCCTCCGCCTCGCGGGCGGCCTCTTCCCGGTTCACGCCGAGCTTGGAGCCCTGGATCTTCTGGTGGAGCTTGAGAATCGCGTCCATCAGCATCTCGGGGCGCGGCGGGCAGCCGGGCAGGTAGATGTCCACCGGGACGATGTGGTCGACGCCCTGGACGATGGCGTAGTTGTTGAACATTCCGCCCGAGGATGCGCACACCCCCATGGAGATGACCCATTTGGGAGCGGGCATCTGGTCGTACACCTGGCGCAGCACGGGCGCCATCTTCTGGCTGACCCGGCCGGCCACGATCATCAGGTCGGCCTGGCGCGGGGAGCCGCGGAAGACCTCCATGCCGAAGCGGGCCAGGTCGTAGCGGCCCGCACCCGTGGTCATCATCTCGATGGCGCAGCAGGCGAGGCCGAAGGTCGCGGGGAAGACGGATGACTTGCGCACCCAGCCCGCGGCCTGTTCGACGGTGGTCAGCAGAAAGCCGCTCGGCAGCTTCTCTTCCAGTCCCATGGAAAATTCAGCCCCTCAGTCCCATTCCAGGCCGCCGCGGCGCCAGACGTAGGCGTAGGCGACGAAGACGGTGAGCACGAAGAGCAGCATCTCGACGAGCCCGAAGATCCCCAGGGAGTCGAAGGTGACGGCCCAGGGGTAAAGGAAGACGACCTCGATATCGAAGATGATGAAGAGCATCGCCGTCAGGTAGTACTTGATGGGGAAGCGACCGCCGCCGGCCGGCATCGGAGTCGGCTCGATGCCGCACTCATACGCTTCAAGCTTTGCCCGGTTGTACCGTTTTGGACCGATCAGCGTGGCCATGACCACGGAGAAGATCGCAAACCCTGCGCCGAGGGCGCCGAGCACGAGGATGGGCGCGTACGCATTCACGCTCCTCGCTCCTTCCAGTCGTCCTTGACCGTTGGACCGCCGTACCGGCCGGGGGTGCCGCCCAGCTGTGGGCTGGGGGCGTGACCCGCCTCGCGAAGATCGTGCACATGTGAGGCAGTTCACAAGCCGGACTGCTGCGCATCCTATGCCCGCCTCTCTGTGATCTGCGACACGGGTTACAACAACGAGTTTGTGATCTCCACCACCTGACGAACGATCATGAAGTCGGATGAGCAGTGATCTTCATACGTGAAGCATCCGGACGGTCACGAATGGTGACATCCATCATCGTTACCGCAGGTAGAGGACGCGCCTCCCCTATCAAGTGTGTCCCTTGCATGCAAATTGGCAAGAGTGCGGATCGCGTGCTATCGGCAGCTCGCCTCCCCCGACCGGGGGACCATCGGCGTACCGAGGTGGACGCGGGGCAGAAGTCGGGCAGAACGGACGCCCGGGCACGTGCATCCGTTCACGAACCACGCGGGGCCTTCACGGCCGGATCACAGCGGGGCCACAACGTCCGCGCGGCGTGACGTAACTGTGACCTGCGTCACGGTGAATCGGCGCTTCCGAAACGGGGCTTGGCCAACTGTCCGGCGGAATGGTAGGCCGTGGATCAATTCGGACTTAATGCAGAAACGACATGATCACAGGGTTGTGACGGTGTGTCCGATTAGCCCGTTACTGCGTCAATAAGAGGACCGACGCGCCCGGTTAGCCCCCTTCGCGCACAACTGTGGCGCAGACCACGTTTCTTGAAGGGACCCCTGACGCCCTGATAGCGCTAGTCCTCATGTCCCACACCGCTCACATACCCAGCCACCGGAAGCCCCGCCGCAGCGCCTCGAAGCTCGCGGTCCGCGCCGGAGTAGCCGGTGGCGTCCTCAGCACCCTGGCCATGGCCGGAACCGCGAGCGCGTCCCCGACCGCAGAGCCCGTGGCCGAGACGACGCTCGAGATGCCGGTCCTCAACCTGGACCTCGGCGCCGACGTCTCCTCCGCCGTCACCGTCGCGGCCGAGAACACCCGTCTGGCCGCCGTCGAGGGCGAACTGACCGCCCAGGAGGAGAGCGCCCGCACCGGCGCCGCCGCCGAGGCGAAGAAGGCCAAGGAAGACGCCCAGCAGAAGGCCGACGCCGAGAAGAAGGCGAAGCAGGAGGCCGACCGCAAGGAAGCGGCCGACCGCGCCAACCGGAGCTCCGCCCGCTCCACGCTGGCGACCGCCTCGGCGTCCGACTCCGGCTCGGGCTCGAAGTCCACCTCGGGCTCCGGCAAGAGCACCGCCCCCTCCCAGGGCACGGGCACCGTCACCGCGCCCGCCACCGGCTCCGCCGCGGCCATCGTGAACTTCGCCCGCGCACAGGTCGGCAAGGCGTACGTGCTCGGCGGCACCGGCCCCTCGTCGTTCGACTGCTCCGGCCTCGTCGGAGCCGCCTACCGCCAGGCCGGCATCACCCTGCCGCGCATGTCCCAGCAGCAGTCCACGGCCGGCACCTCGGTGTCCCTCAGCGCCCTGCAGCCGGGCGACATCCTGTACTGGGGCTCCAAGGGCAGCGCGTACCACGTCGCCGTCTACGTCGGCGGCGGCAAGTTCGTCGGCGCGCAGAACTCCAGCACCGGCATCGTGGAGCGCTCCTTGAGCTACGACAAGCCGACGGGCGCCGTGCGCGTCCTCTGAGCCGCTCTCCGGTCTCCGGAGCGTCAGGAAGGGCCGGTACTCCCCCGCTCGGGGGCGGAGTGCCGGCCCTTCGGCGTCCCGACAGCGGTTCGAGTCGGTGCGCGCACGCCGTTTCGCTCCCCTCCTCCTCGTCTGCACGAGCCCTGCCCGGCGGACGGCCCGTGCCGCACCGCCCGGTGCCCTGCGAAGATGGCCGCGGCGCGTCCGTCCCGTGGACCCGCCCCGAACCCGGAGGTGGTGGTCCCGTGAGCGCTCGACCGCACGCGTACCCCCGCGGCGGCGACCCCACCGCCGTCCCGGCCGCGTCCGGGCTCGGCCTCCTCGCCGTCGGCGGCTGGCTGCTGGGCACCGCCCGCCCCTGGCAGAAGCCCGGGAACGCGCTGTCCCTCGGCCTCGGCTGGAGCGCCTCGGCGGTGCTCCTGCTGTGCGGGCTGGTGCTGCTCACCCGCTGCGTGCGCGCGGTGCACCGCGCCGGGGACGACGCCGGGCCCCCGTACGACGGCCCGTACAGCGGCCCCGCCGGCCCCCGGTACGGCGAAACGGGCCGCACCGGGGAGACCCCGCCGCGGCCCGCCCCGTAGGACCCGGCCGTGCCCCGCGCCCGTGTCAGGCCTTCGGGGCCACCTTCGAGAGTCCGTTGATGATGCGGTCCATCGCGTCGCCGCCCGTCGGGTCGGTCAGGTTGGCCAGCATCTTCAGCGTGAACCGCATGAGCACCGGGTGGGTCAGGCCGCGCTGGGTGGCCACCTTCATGACCTTCGGGTTGCCGATCAGCTTCACGAAGGCGCGGCCCAGCGTGTAGTAGCCGCCGTACGTCTCCTTGAGGACCTTCGGGTAGCTGTGCAGGGTGAGTTCGCGCAGCGCCGGGGTGGCGCGGGAGTGGGCCTGCACGACGACGTCGGCCGCGATCTGGCCCGACTCCATCGCGTAGGCGATGCCCTCGCCGTTGAACGGGTTGACGAGCCCGCCCGCGTCACCGACGAGCAGCAGGCCCTTGGTGTAGTGCGGCTGCCGGTTGAACGCCATCGGCAGGGCCGCGCCGCGGATCGGCTGCGTCATGTTCTCGGGGGTGTAGCCCCAGTCCTCGGGCATGGACGCGCACCAGGCCTTGAGGACCTCGCGCCAGTCCAGCTCCTTGAAGGCGGAGGAGGAGTTGAGGATGCCGAGACCGACGTTGGAGGTGCCGTCGCCCATGCCGAAGATCCAGCCGTAGCCGGGCAGCAGCCGGTCCTGCGCGCCGCGCCGGTCCCACAGCTCCAGCCAGGACTCCAGGTAGTCGTCGTCGTGCCGGGGCGAGGTGAAGTACGTCCGCACGGCCACGCCCATCGGGCGGTCCTCGCGCCGGTGCAGCCCCATCGCGAGGGACAGCCGGGAGGAGTTGCCGTCGGCCGCGACGACGAGCGGGGCGCTGAAGGTGACCGGGGTCTTCTCCTCGCCGAGCTTCGCCTGCACGCCGGTGATGTGGCCGGTGCGCGGGTCGCGCACGGGCTCGCCGACGTTGCAGCGCTCGTAGAGCCGGGCGCCGGCCTTCTGGGCCTGTCGGGCCAGGGTCTCGTCGAAGTCGTCGCGCTTGCGCACGAGTCCGTAGTCCGGGTAGGAGGCGAGTTCCGGCCAGTCCAGCTGGAGGCGCTGACCGCCGCCGATGATCCGCAGGCCCTTGTTGCGCAGCCAGCCGGCCTCCTCGGAGATGTCGATGCCCATGGAGACCAGCTGCTTGGTGGCGCGCGGGGTCAGCCCGTCGCCGCACACCTTTTCGCGGGGGAACGCGGTCTTCTCCAGGAGCAGGACGTCCAATCCGGCCTTGGCGAGGTAGTACGCGGTGGTCGAGCCGGCGGGCCCGGCCCCGACGACGATCACGTCCGCGGAGTGTTCGGAGAGGGGCTCGGTCACTGCGGGATCTCCCGGAGGCTCGATAAAGGGTGCCCAACGGCACCGGACGTGTGCAGTCTATGCAGCGAGAGAGATCGCGATCCGAAGGGTGCCTCCGATGACCACCTCGCCGACCCGGCCGCTTCCCGCCGTGCAGCTGCGCGTGCCCACCGACGAGGACGCCCGTGCCTGGCACCGGGTCTTCGACGACCCGGAGGTGATGGAGTTCCTCGGCGGGCCCGCCGAACTGTCCCTGTACGAGGAGTTCACCGCGCGCCAGCGCATGCACGACGCGCAGCTCGGCCACTGCCTGTGGACCCTGCTCGACACGGACGGCGCGGTGATCGGCTTCGCGGGCGCGCAGCCGTGGCCCCGGGAGAAGGAGTGGGGACCGGTCGGGGAGATCGAGATCGGCTGGCGGCTGGGCCGCTCCGCGTGGGGCAAGGGGTACGCGTACGCCGCCGCGCTGGCCACCGTGGAGCGGGTCCGCGCGGTGGGCGTCCCGCACGTCGTCGCGATGATCAACGACGAGAACCAGCGGTCGATCGCGGTGGCGGAGCGGCTCGGCATGACCCTGGCGGACCGCTTCCTGCTCCCGGGCGGCCTGCGCCACAGCCGGCGCTACGAGCTGACACTGTCCGGGAGCTGACCGCGACGGCCGGCGCCGGGGCGACCGCCGGCGCCGCAGCGGAGGTCAGAAGACCGAGAGGCCCGTCAGCGTGGTGAACCGGTCCAGGGCCGCCACGCCCGCGACCGAGTTGCCCCGGGCGTCCAGCCCGGGGCTCCACACCGCGATGGTGCACTGTCCCGGGACGACCGCGACGATGCCGCCGCCGACCCCGCTCTTGCCGGGCAGCCCGACGCGGTAGGCGAACTCGCCCGCGGCGTCGTAGGTCCCGCAGGTCAGCATGACGGCGTTGATCTGCTTGGCCTCGCTGCGCGTCAGCAGCCGTGAGCCGTCCGCGCGCAGGCCGTGCCGGGCCAGGAAGCGGCCGGCGCGGGCCAGGTCGGCGCAGCTCATCTCGATGGAGCACTGCCAGAAGTAGTGCTCCAGCAGCGCGGGCACCGGGTTGTCGATGTTCCCGTACGAGGCCATGAAGTGCGCGACGGCGGCGTTGCGGTCGCCGTGTGCCTGTTCGGAGGCCGCGACCTCGGCGTCGAAGCCTATGTCGGGGTTGCCGCTCTCCTTCCGGAGGAAGCCGAGCAGTTCGCTGCTCGCGTCGCCGGTCAGGGTCTGCAGCCGGTCGGTGACGACGAGGGCGCCCGCGTTGATGAACGGGTTGCGCGGGATGCCGTTCTCGTACTCCAGCTGCACGAGGGAGTTGAACGGGTTGCCGGACGGCTCCCGGCCCACCCGCTCCCACAGGCTGACGCCGCCCTCGGCCAGGGCGAGGGCCAGCGCGAAGACCTTCGTGATCGACTGGGTGGAGAAGGGGACCTGCCAGTCCCCCACCCCGTGGACGTTGCCGTCGAGGTCGACGATCGCCATCCCGAACCGCGCGGGGTCCACGGACGCGAGCGCCGGGATGTACTCGGCGGGCGTCCCGCTGCCGATCAGCGGGGCGATGTCCTCCGCGACCTGTTCCAGCAGCGTTTGGTAGTCCACGGCAGTGTCAGTCCTTGGTACCGCGGTGCAGGGCGACGATCCCGCCGCTCAGGTTGCGCCAGGCGGCCTTCGACCAGCCGGCCTTCTGCAGCAGGGCGGCCAGCGCGGGCTGGTCGGGCCACTCCCGGATGGACTCGGCGAGGTACACGTACGCGTCGGGGTTGGACGAGACGGCGCGGGCCACGGGCGGGAGGGCCCGCATCAGGTACTCGGTGTACACCGTGCGGAAGGGCGCCCAGGTCGGCTGGGAGAACTCGCAGATGACGACCTTGCCGCCGGGCTTGGTCACCCGGTACAGCTCGCGCAGGGCGGCGTCGGTGTCCTGGACGTTGCGCAGGCCGAAGGAGATCGTGACGGTGTCGAAGGTGTCGTCCTTGAACGGCAGCTTCGTCGCGTCGCCCGCGGTCAGCGGCAGCCAGGGGTTGCGCTTCTTGCCCTCGCGGAGCATGCCGAGGGAGAAGTCGCAGGGGACCACGTACGCACCGGTCGCGGCGAAGGGCAGCGAGGAGGTGGCGGTGCCCGCGGCGAGGTCGAGGACCTTCTGCCCGGGGCGGGCGCCGACCGCCTTGGCGACCTCCTTGCGCCACAGCCGGGCCTGGCCGAGCGAGAGGACGTCGTTGGTGAGGTCGTAGTTCGCCGCGACCCCGTCGAACATGGAGGCGACTTCGTGCGGCTGCTTGTCCAGGGAAGCCCTAGTCACTGGTGTTCGCCCCTCGGTGTGCGATGCGGATCGGGTACGGGCCCATCCTCTCAGGCCGCGGCGCCCCCGGACGCGGCGGCTCGGCCGGGGCCCCGGGGGCGGAGCGGGGCGGCCGGGCCGCACGGGACGGAACGCCGGGCGCACGGAGCGGGCCGGGGCGCACGGAGGGGGCCGGCGGTGTCCGGGGCGGGCCGGCGGTGTCCGGCATGCGCGGCGGCCACCCGGTATACCCGCCCACACCGGCTCCCAATCGCACAACTGGCCCGAAGGCCAGTTACGCCGATGCCCCGCGGCCGAGTTGACTGGCCGGGTGCGGCCCGGTGAGGGTCACCTCCGGACCGTGGCCCCCGTGGCGGCCGGTCCGGCAGCGGCCGCCGAGCAAAGGGCTTCACGATGCCGGCAGGCCATTCCACCGGTCGCTCCTCCCTCAGCCCGCGCGCCCGGCGCCGGGCACAGCGGCGGACGCGGCTGCGGCGTACGATCCTCGGCTCAGCGGCCCTCCTCGCGGTCTCCGCGACCGGCTACGCGATGGTGCCCGGCGAGGACTCCGCCGGGGTCTCCGGCAAGCCCGCGGCCGCCGCCCGGACACCGGAGGCCGGGGAGAGCCCCGCGGACGGGTCCGGCGCGGCCGCCCCGCAGGGCGGCAAGGCGGCCCCCGTGCCGAAGCGCTCCTCCGCCGCGCCCCCGGCGCAGAGTCCGGTGGCGCCCAAGCCGTCCACGGCGCCGACGAGCGCTGCCCCGTCCACCACGGCCGTCCCGGCCTCCGGCCCGGGCACCTTCAAGCCCTCCGCGGCCTCCGGGCCGCCCCAGGGCGCGGGGACCGCGCTGCGCTGGCGGATCGAGGTGGAGGAGAACAGCGGCGTCGACCCGGACACGGCCGCCCGCGCCGTGGAGAAGATCCTCGGCGACCCGCGCGGCTGGACCAAGGACCCGGCGTACGCCTTCCAGCTGGTCGGGCCGGGCCAGCAGGTCGACTTCACCGTCAAGATCGCCACCCCGACGACCACCGACCGGCTGTGCGAGGTGGTCACCCCCGAGCTGATCGGCGAGACCAACTGCCGGGCCGGACACACCGTCGTGGTGAACCTCAAGCGCTGGCAGGAGGGATCACCGCAGTTCAACGGCCCGGTCGACGAGTACCGGGCGCTCATCGTGAACCACGAGGTCGGGCACGAGATCGGCCGCGGCCACGAGAGCTGCCCGGGCCCCGGCCAGCCCGCGCCCGCGATGATGCAGCAGATCAAGGGGCTCCAGGGCTGTACGGCCAATGCCTGGCCGTACAGTGCGAGCGGAACTTATCTGTCCGGCCCGAGCGTCCCATAACCGGGAGGGCCGGCCACCGGATGGGCCGGCCGGGGGCCGAGGAGTGGAAAACCGTGCGCGTCGTCAGCTTCAGCGTCCCCACGTGGTTCCCCCCGCACGGCGTGCCGGCTCCGGCCCGGGCCCAGCTGACCGAGCAGGAGTCGGCCGTGTTCCTGTGCCTGGCCACCGGCGCCTCCAACGCGGAGCTCGCGGTCGAGCTGCGGCTGTCCGTCAGCACGGTCAAGTTCCACGTGGTGAACATACGGGCCAAGCTGGGCGGGATCAGCCGCCTCCAGGCCTGCCTGCTGGCGGCCCTCGCCCGCGAGGACCTGCGCACGGCCCCCCACTGCCCCCCGCTCAGCGACGACGGTGCAGCAGCCGGCCCCCGATGACGGTGGCCACGCAGCTGGTCGCGCCCCGCTCCAGCAGCTCCGCCGGATCCGCGGCCGCGAAGACCGCGAACCGGGCCGGGGCGCCCGGCTCCAGCACCCCGTGGAACGCCTCCTCGGCGGCGTCCCGCCCGGCGAACGGGTCCAGGGACGCGGGAACTCCGGCCTGCGCCGCCGCCGGGGGCAGGACGGTGAGCCCCGAGCGGACCACGGCCGTGCGCACCGCCGCGATCGCGAAGCGGCCGGTGACGGCCGTGACGCCGCGCGCGAGGAGTTTCTGCGTACCGCGCCGGGCGCTGTGGCCCCACCGCGCCTCGGTCATCCTCAGCTCGGCCAGCGCGGCCTCGCCGGTGACCGGTTCCGTGCCGAGCTCGGCGACCTCGTACGGGTCGTCCGGGTAGTACGTGCGCTCCAGCAGCTCGTCCGCGCCGCGGACCAGCAGGCCCGGCGTGAGCACCCCGGGCCAGCGCCGGCAGCGGGCGTGCGGGTGCGACGCGGCGAGGTCCGCGTACGGCCCGGTGCGGGCGATCCGGTCCCCTTCGACGAGGACCGCGCCGCCGGGCACGGGGGCGGATCCCGGCCCGGGGACGAGGAGTTCGGCGGTGTGGAGCGTCAGCACGGCCGGGTCAGTTCGTCGAGATGAGCTTCAGCTCGGGGTGCGCCGTGCCGCCTTCGAGGGCGGTGGAGGAGATGTGCGAGACCACGCGGTCGTCGGCCGGGTCGTTCGCCGGGTCGTCGTGCACCAGCAGGTGCTCGTACGTGGTCGCGCGCTGCGCCGGGGTGCGGCCCGCCTTGCGGATGAGGTCGATGATCTCCTGGCGGTTGGAGCGGTGCTTGGCACCGGCCGAGGAGACGACGTTCTCCTCCAGCATGATCGAGCCCAGGTCGTCGGCGCCGTAGTGCAGCGAGAGCTGGCCCGCCTCCTTGCCGACGGTCAGCCAGGAGCCCTGGATGTGGGCGATGTTGTCGAGGAAGAGGCGCGCGATCGCGATCATGCGCAGGTACTCGAAGATCGTCGCCTGGGTGCGGCCCTTGAGCTTGTTGTTCTCGGGCTGGTAGGTGTACGGGATGAAGGCGCGGAAGCCGCCCGTACGGTCCTGGGTGTCCCGGATCATCGCGATGTGCTCGATGCGCTCGGCGTTGGTCTCGCCGGTGCCCATCAGCATGGTGGAGGTGGACTCCACGCCGAGCCGGTGGGCGATCTCCATGATCTCCAGCCAGCGCTCGCCGGACTCCTTGAGCGGGGCGATCGCGGTGCGCGGTCGCTCCGGCAGCAGTTCGGCGCCGGCGCCGGCGAAGGAGTCGAGGCCGGCCGCGTGGATGCGGGCGATGGCCTCCTCGGCGGAGACGCCGGAGATGCGGGCCATGTGCTCGACCTCGGACGCGCCGAGGGAGTGGATGACCAGCTGCGGGAAGTCCTTCTTGATGGCGGCGAAGTGCTCTTCGTAGTACTCGACGCCGTAGTCCGGGTGGTGCCCGCCCTGGAACATGATCTGGGTGCCGCCCAGTTCGACGGTCTCCGCGCAGCGGCGCAGGATGTCGTCGAGGTCGCGGGACCAGCCCTTCTTCGCGTCCTTGGGGGCCGCGTAGAAGGCGCAGAACTTGCACGCCGTGACGCACACGTTCGTGTAGTTGATGTTGCGCTCGATGATGTACGTCGCGATGTGCTCGGTACCGGCGTAGCGGCGGCGGCGCACGGCGTCGGCTGCCTGGCCGAGTGCGTGCAGCGGCGCGTGGCGGTAGAGGTCGAGCGCCTCTTCCCGGGTGATCCGGCCTCCCGCGGCGGCGCGGTCGAGGACAGACTGGAGAGCGGCCTGGTCGGTCACCGGTGCGTCACCTTTCGGCGGTGTGTCAAGGTCCGGACCGATCCAGCCTACGCCAGCGCCGCCGCGGGCCCGTCAGGGGCTTCGGGTGAGGTCTCCCTCGGGATTTCCGGCAGCCTTGTCCCCCGACCGGTAGTGCAGCGTTCCGCCCGGGTTGAGGGTGAAGCGCTCGTCGGCGGAGCCGCCCGAGCAGATGCCGGGAGCCGGGTTGGGGCCGCCCGAGGTGTCCAGGACGAGGGAGCGGTCGGTGGCGGAGGCCAGCTTCCAGTCCCCGCTGCAGTCGGTGCCGAGGAGCGGGACGACGGACTTGTCCCGGCCGACGACGCTGCCGACCCGGCCGGCCCGGATGGTGATCTCGAACTCCACCGTGGCCCCCAGGTTGGTGGTGGCCGTGCCCTTCCACGTGCCGACGAACTCTCGGGGGACGTCGTCGCGGGTTCCTTCGGGCGGCCGGCCGCTCGCCGTCGGGCCGGTGCCCGTGCCCGGGCTGTCGCTCGCGCGCGGGGTGGCCGGCGCGCTGCCCGCCGGGGCGGGCGTCCGGGAGGCGGAGGGACCGGTGTCGCCGGCCACGTCGCGTCCCCCTCGGTCGCCGCCGGGCAGCAGGCCGAGGCCGTACAGGCCGCCGGAGACCGCCGCCAGGACGGCGGCCGCGGCGAGCACCACGGTGCAGCTGAACCGCCGTCCGGCGGCGCTCACGCTGAGCCGCCGCCCGTCGGGCGCGCTCCGGGGGCCGGGAACGCCCGCCGCCGCAGCGGGGCCGGTGGGCCCCGGGGCGGGCCGTCCGTACGGGCCCGGCGTCGCCGGATGCGGTCCGGAGCCGGTCCCGGCCGGGCCGTACGGGTCCCGGTACGAGGGGTCCGGCGCCCCGAAGCCGGCGCCGGGGTCGGCCGCGCCGCCGTAGGAGGGGGTGGTGAAGGGCACCGGCCCCGAGGGGTGCTCGGGCGCCGCCGCGTCCAGGTCGAGCAGGGCCACCGCGGCCCGGCTGGCCTCCTCGACGAGGGGCCCCGGGAGCCAGCCCGGGGTGCCCAGGGCGTCGCCGAGGGCCGCGGCGACCTCCCCGGGGGCGGGCCGGTCGGGGGCCGCCTTGGCCAGGCAGGCGCCGATGAGCTCGCGGAGCTGCCCGGCGGGGACGTCGCCCAGCTCGGGCGGCTCGTGCACGACCTTGTAGAGGAGGGTGGCGGAGTTGTCCCCGGTGAAGGGAGGCCGCCCGGTCGCCGCGAAGGCCAGCACCGCGCCGAGCGAGAAGACGTCGGCCGCGCCGGTGACGCCCTTGCCGAGGATCTGCTCGGGCGCCATGTAGCCGGGCGAACCGACGGAGACCCCGGTGGAGGTGAGGGAGGCCGTCCCGTCGGTGGCGCGGGCGATCCCGAAGTCGATGAGCCGCGGCCCGTCCAGGGTCAGCATCACGTTGGACGGCTTCACGTCCCGGTGGACGAGGCCCAGCCCGTGTACGGCGACCAGGGCCCGGGCGAGCCCGGCGCCGACCGCCCGCACCGAGCGCTCGGGCAGCGGCCCGTGCGAGGTCAGCGCCCGGTCCAGGGAGGGTCCGGCCACATATCCGGTGGCCACCCACGGCACGGCCGCCCCCGGGTCCGCGTCCAGGACGGGGGCGGTCCACTCGCCGCCCACCCGCCGGGCGGCCTCGACCTCGCGGCGGAACCGGGCCCGGAACTCCTCGTCGGCGGCGAAGTGCGGGTGCACGATCTTCACGGCGACGGTCCGGCCGCCCGCACTGCGCCCCAGGTAGACCCGGCCCATGCCACCCGCGCCGAGCCGGCCGAGCAGCCGGTAGGCGCCGATGGTCCGCGGTTCGCCGGCTTCGAGCGGCTGCATCGCGTCCCCCTCCCCCGCGTTCCCGGACCGAACCTCCCGCACGGCCCGGCCCCTGAAGCACCTTAGGGCTTCGGGGGCGCGGCGGCTCCTGGTCCGGGCCTTACCGGGGCGCCGGTCTTCCCGGCCCGCATTCCCTTTCGCATTCCCGCCGGGCGACCGGAATGCGAAAAGGGCGGGAATTCGCGGTAAACCTGCCATTCGCCCGCCCCGGGCCCCCGGGGACTACAGACGGACGGTGTTCAGCAACTCCACGGCGACATCGGCCGGGTAGCCCGTCGTGGGTCCGGTGCGCCGCGCGAATTCCCGTACTCCGGCCAACTGCTCGGGGCCGAAGCGGAAGTCGAGGGTGGTGAAGTACCGCTCCAGGAGCTCGGCGTCGAAGGCCTCCCAGCGGGCCGCCTGTTCGGCGACCTTGGTGACCTCCTCCAGGGACACGTCCCGGGAGGCGAGGAAGGCCTCGTGGACCTTCTCGACGACGAGGGGCTCGCGGGCCAGGTAGTCCTTGCGGGCGGCCCAGACGGCGAAGACGAACGGCAGCCCGGTCCACTCCTTCCACATCTGCCCCAGGTCGTGCACGGCCAGGCCGAGCCGGGGGGCGTCGTGCAGGGAGGCGCGCAGGGCGGCGTCGCCGATCAGCACCGCCGCGTCGGCCTCCTGCATCATCACCCCCAGGTCGGGGGGGCAGGTGTAGTAGTCGGGCCGCACCCCGTACTGCTCGGTGAGCAGCAGCTGGGCGAGGCGTACGGAGGTCCGGGAGGTCGAACCGAGGGCCACGCGGGCGCGGTCGAGCTGCTCCAGCGGCACCTGCGAGACGATCACGCAGGACATCACGGGCCCGTCGCAGCCGACGGCGAGGTCGGGGAAGGCGACGAGCTGGTCGGCGTTGCGGAGGAACTCGACGAGGGTGATGGGGGCGATGTCGAGGTCGCCCGCGACGAGGCGCTCGCTCAGCTTCTCGGGGGTGTCCTTGGTCAGCTCCAGGTCCAGCAGCGTGCCGGTTCTGGCCAGCCCCCAGTAGAGGGGCAGGCAGTTCAGGAACTGAATGTGGCCGACGCGGGGCCGGCTGCGATAGACGTCCACATCGCGAGACTAGCCCCCCTCCTCACGTCAGCGTTCCGGCGGGTCTCAAACGTCCGGGTGACGTGATCTTTCCCTCTGGTCCTGGCCCGAGGGTGCGTGCTAGGCTCGTCGCAAGTTGCAGTTTGGTTTCCCTTGCAGTACGAGGCCTGCGGAGAATGTGACCCGCAGGCTTTTGTAGTTTTCAGACTTCTTAGCAGGTTCTGGAGCAGGGCGACCCTTTGGCCCATAGGAGGGCTCATGGCTACCGGAACCGTCAAGTGGTTCAACGCTGAAAAGGGCTTCGGCTTCATCGCCCAGGACGGCGGCGGCCCGGATGTCTTCGTCCACTACTCCGCGATCAATGCCGCTGGCTTCCGCTCCCTGGAAGAGAACCAGACGGTGAATTTCGACGTCACGCAGGGTCCGAAGGGCCCGCAGGCGGAGAACGTCACCCCGGCCTAGTCGCCTGGGCCAACCTCATCGCGGTTGGAAGCAGTACCCAAGGAGCCCCGTCCCCTCTGCGCGAGCAGAGCGGCGGGGCTCCTGCCTTGTGCCTCCCGGGCGTGGTGGCGGGTACGGCTGTGGGCCCCGGCACCGTTCTCCCGGTGCCGGGGCCCACAGCCGTACGTGCGTGCCGGCCCGGACCGGCCGCGGCCCTCGCGGCGGCGGCCGTCGGGCCGGGGGTCAGGCGGTCTTGGCCGGAGTCTTCGCCGGGTCCTTCGCCGGGTCCGCCGGCGGAGTGGTCGGCGAGGTGGTCGGCGGGGTGGTCGCCGTGGCGGCGGTCACCTCGAGGTCCAGGACCAGGGCGACCTTGTCCGGGGTGGTCAGGCGGAGGTGGTAGGTGCCCGGGGCGAGGTCCGCGGCCGTGATCAGCGCCGGCAGGACGATCTTCCCGTCGGGGCCGGTCGCGGGGAGCTCCAGGCGGGTGACCTTCTCCCCCTCCCCGGCGCCCTTGAAGTACGGGCCCTTCGCCGTCGCCGGGTCCACCGGGACCCACGCGCCGTCCTTCTTCTCCACCAGCTCGGCGAGGACTCCGCTCACGGCGAGCGGCTCGCCCTGCGCGGTGGCGAGGAGCACCACGTCCTTGAAGCTCGTGCCGGCGACCGCCGTCAGCGCCTTCGAGCCCGCCGGGCGGGCCAGCAGGTCGACGACCGGCTTCGCCGTGACCGTGCCGGTGACGTTCACCGTGAGCCCGCCGACCTTGTCGTAGGCGGAGGCTCGCAGCGTGAAGGTGCCGGGCTTGGCGCCGGCCCTGAGGCCGGGGGCGGCAGCGGTGCCCGACGCGTCCGTCTTGACCACGAGGGAGTCGACGGGCGCCTTCGGGAAGGCGGTGCCGCCGGTGGTGTCCGACTCGACCGTGAAGACGACGTCCTGGCCCACGGCCGGCTTGCCGTCGCTGAGGACCACCTTCACCTTGGGGACGTCGGCGAAGGCCGCTCCGGTCTCGGCCTTGAGTCCCGCGCCGCCCAGCAGCGTCAGCTCGGCCAGGTGCGGCGCGGCGGGCGGTACGGGCTTCTCGGGCCGCGTCACCGGCGGGGTCGTGGGCTTCACCGGCGGGGTCGTCGGCCTGACCGGCGCCGGCGGGGTGACGGTCACCGGCGGGGTGGTCCGGGGCGGCGGGGTGGGCAGGGTGCCGGGCGGCGTGGTCGGGTAGTTCCCGACGGGCGGGTTCGGGACCCCGGCGGCGCCGCCGGCCTGGTACTGGCGCATGTAGCCGAGCACCGTGTTCACGTACTCGCGCGAGTTGTTGTAGCTGAGGATCGCCTGGTCGAGCTTGGCGGCGTTCGTCAGGTCCTTGTCGCCGGCGCACAGGTAGAGGCCCGCGCCGAGCGCCGCGTCGTAGAGGTTGTTGGGGTCGCGCTTGCCGTCGCCGTTGCCGTCGGCTCCCCAGGTCCGCCAGGTGGAGGGGATGAACTGCATCGGGCCGATGGCGCGGTCGTAGACGACGTCCGCGTCCCACTCGCCCCGGTCGGTGTCGCGGATCTCGGCGAAGCCGTTGCCGTCGAGGCGCGGGCCGCGGATCGGCTTCTCGGTGGAGCCGTCGGTCTTGAGGCCGTATCCGGAGGCGTGCACGGACTCGACCCGGCCTATGCCGGCGAGGAGTTCCCAGGGCAGCTGGCAGTGGGGCAGCGCGGCGGCCACCGACAGCCCGGCGCGCTGGTAGGCGTCGAGGGCGGTGGCGGGTATGCCGTTGGCCCCCTCCTGCGTCGCGGCGCCCGCGGGCACCTGCGGGTCGGCGACCTCCCCGGGCAGGTCCAGCCGCGCGTCGCCGCGGTCGGCGGCCTGGGGGCTGTCCGGCGTCGGCTCGGACTCGCCCGCGTCGGCGGTCGTCGGGGTGCTCACGACCGCTGCGGTGGTGAGACTGGCCGCGAGGGCGGCCGTGCACAGGACCTTGCGCGAGGTGTTGACGAGGTGACGGTGAAGCGGCTTCACAGTGCGGCGATCCCCCCAGGAGCCGTCAAAGGCGTACGGCCGGTCGGGCCGTGAATATCCACTGTCTATCAGGTATTCGGCAGCGACTCGCCGTCCCCCCTGCAGATGTGACGCACCATTCGTCTCGGCTTCACCGGGGCCGCGCGGGCGGGTGGCCCAAGGCCCGGGCCAGTCGCCCGGATTGCCCTTCGGCATCCGTTTTCGGCTTCTGTCCCGTGCCGTCCTCGCCGCCCCCCGCAGCCCGGGGCGGGGGCCGCTTGCTAGCTTCGGGCGCATGAGTGCACTGGTGTACGACCGGGACTTCCGTGAGAAGGCCGCCCGGCGGCTCGCCTGGGGCTTCGGCCTGCTCGCCGCGGCGTCGGGCATCTGGCTCTGGGTCGCCGCCCAGTTGTTGCTCCCGTTCGCCGGGCCCTCCGACCAGGACTGCGAGTCCCGGGTGTTCTACGACGCCGGGGACGACCGGCAGCCCGAGACCTACGCCGAAGCCGAGGGCGGGTCCTGCGACGCCGAGCGGGACCTGGGCGGACTCCTCGCCCTCACCCTCCTCTCACTGCCGGTCGCCGTCGTCGGCACGGTCCTCTACACGTCGAGCAGCACCGCCACCCGCATGAGCGCCCACGCGGCGGAACTCGCCCGCCTGGAGGACTCCACCAAGAACTGGCCCCGCCCCTGAGCACCTCTGCCCTGAGCGCCTCCGCCCCTGGCCCCGTCCGCCCCTCGTCTGCGCTCACCCCGCGTACAGCTCCTCGATCTCCCGCGCGTACCGCTGCGCCACCGCCGCACGGCGGAGCTTGAGGGTCGGGGTGAGGGTGCCCGCCTCGATCGAGAACTCCTCCGGGAGGATGTGGAAGGCCCGGATGCGGGCCGGGCGCGAGACCGTGGCGTTGGCCTGCTCGACCGCTGCTTCCACCAGGGCGCGGACCGCGGGGTGGGCGGCCGGGTCCGGTCCCGGATCGAGGCCCTCGCGGGCGGCCCAGGCGGTGATCTCCTCCGCGTCCAGGGTGATCAGGGCGACCGGGTGGGGGCGGCGGTCGCCGATCATCACCGCCCGGGAGACGTAGCGGGAGCGCTGGACGGCGAACTCGACCTCCGTCGGGGTGAGGTTCTTCCCCGCCGAGGTGATGACCAGTTCCTTCTTGCGGCCGGTGATGCGCAGGAAGCCGTCCCCGTCCAGCTCGCCGAGGTCCCCCGTGTGCAGCCAGCCCTCCGGGTCGACGGTCTCGGCCGTGGCCCGCGGGTTCGCGTGGTAGCCGGGGAAGACCATCGGCCCCCGCGCGAGGACCTCCCCGTCCTCCCCGATCCGCACCTCGCAGCCCGCGACCGGCCGGCCCACCGTCCCGTACCGCACCGCGTCCGGGTGGTTGAGGGAGATGACCCCGCCCGACTCCGTCATGCCGTACCCCTCGAACACGGCGATCCCGCACGCCCGCAGGAAGTCCAGCGTCGCCGGTGCGATCGGGGCGCCGCCGGTCAGCGCCCACTTCAGGCGCCCTCCGAACGCGCCGCGGACGAGGGAGTACAGGGAGTCCTCGGCCGCCGCGTGCGCCGCCCGGAGCGACTCGGGGAGCCGGCCCTCCGCCGCGAGCACGCCGATCCGCACCGCCTCCTCGAAGCCCTCCCGGCCGCCCTCGCGGGACTCCGCCAGGGACAGCACCACCGTGTGCAGCTTCTCGAACAGCCGTGGCACGGACGGCAGATGGGTGGGCCGCACCTCTCCCAGCTCCGCCAGCACGTCCTCGATCCGCCCGCCGAAGTAGCAGAGCTCCCCGCCCTCCAGCAGCGTCGTGAACTGGATCAGCTGGGCCAGCAGGTGCGCCAGCGGCAGGTACAGGTACGTCGAATCCCCCGGACCGCCCTCGACCAGCGGGAGCGTCGCGTCCTGGACGGCGCCGAGGTTCCCGTGGGTGAGCCGGCACCCCTTCGGCAGCCCGGTCGTGCCGGAGGTGTAGACGATCGACGCGTCCGCCTCCGGCGTCACGGCGGCCGCCCGCGCCAGCAGGTCGGCCTCCGGGGCCCGGTGCAGACCGGGCAGCTCGTCCATCAGCACCACCGCCCGCAGCGCCGGCAGCTTCCCCCTCAGGGACTCGACCCGCTCGCGCTGCGCCGCGTCGTCGCAGACCACCGCGACCGCCTCGGAGTCCGACAGCACCCAGGCCAGCTCCTCCTCCCCGGCCGTGGGGTAGACCGGCACGAGGACGGCGCCCGCCGCCATCACCCCGAAGTGCGTGTACGTCCACCGCGGCCGGGTCTCCGCCAGGACCGCGACCCGCTCCCCGGCGGCGACCCCCAGCCCGAGGAGCGCGCACCCGACGGCCCGTGCCTCCGCGTCCAGTTCGGCGTACGTACGGGTCCGCCACCCCCCGCGGGCCTCCGGGGCCGCGCCGTCGCCCGGGTCCGTCCGCGCCCGGAACCGCAGGGCGGTCCCGGACCCGTACCGCTCCGCGGTCCATCGGGTGAACTCCGCCAGCGTGCTGGGCCGACCGTCCATCGCATGCCCTCCCGGGACTCGGTGACCCCCGACGCTAGGCACCGCGGGCGGCCCCGCGGCATGACCGGAGACGTCAGCCGCGCTGGCCGCAGCGCTCATCGGGTGCGACCGGTGGTGTCGCGTCCGTATCGCACCGGGGCCCCGGCGGCTACCGTCGCAGGCATGGGGAGGCGGACGATCACCGTGCACCACGTACGGGCGCTGCTCGCGGGGGCCCGCGCCGGCGGCCTCGACACCGTGCCGCTGCTCCAGGCGGCGCAGATCCCGCCGTTGCTGCTGGGGGACGACCGGGCGCGGATCACGCCCTCGCAGTTCGCCCGGCTGTTCCGGGCGCTGTACCGGGCCACGCAGGACGAGTTCCTCGGCCTGAGCCGCGTCCCGAGCCGCCCCGGCACGTTCGCGATGATGTGCTGCGCCTCGCTCGGCTGCCGGGACCTCGGCGCGGCGACGCAGCGCGCGGCCGCCTTCTACGGGCTGTTCCCCGGCGGGCCCGAGCTCGCGCTCGACGTGGTCGGCGGGCAGGCCCGGTTCACCGTCCGCAACGACTTCGACCGGGACGAGGAGCGGTTCCTCACCGAGTGCGTGCTCGCCATCTGGCACCGGCTCAGCAGCTGGCTCATCGGCCACCGCATCCCGCTCGCGGAGGCAGCCTTCGCCTACCCGCCGCCACCGCACGCGGAGGAGTACGAGGTGCTCTTCGGCTGCCCGGTCCGCTTCGGCGCGGACCGTACGGGCGCCGCTTTCGACGCGCACTGGCTGGCCGCGCCGCTCGTACGGGACGAGCCCGCGCTCGACGCGATGCTGCGCCGGGCCCCCTTCGACCTGCTGTCCCGGCCGGAGTACGGAACCACGGTCGCGGAACAGGTGCGCCGGGCCCTGACCCGGCAGCTGCGCACCTCGCCGCGGCTGCCGGGGCTCGGGGAGGTGGCGGCGCGCCTGGCGGTGTCCCCGGCGACGCTGCGGCGCCGGCTCCGGCGGGAGGGAACCTCGTTCCAGGAGCTGAAGGACCACGTCCGGCGGGACGCCGCCATCGCGGGCCTGGCGGAGAGCGGCGAGCCGATCGCGGAACTCGCCGCCCGGCTGGGCTTCTCGGAGGACACGGCCTTCCACCGCGCGTTCCGCCGCTGGACGGGCACCACCCCGGGCGCCTACCGCATCGCCTCGGGCGGCTGAAACCGGTCCCCCTGCGCGGGCGTTCGGCAGCGGTCCCGTTCGGCTGACGCTCCGTGCGGCGGACAGGGGTGGGAGGTCGGGTCAGGAAAGGTGAGCTGTGCGGTCAGCGACATGCCGACCGGTCGGTCACTACCTTCGCCTCACCTACCCCCGCACGGACCGTTGGGAGAGCCGCCCCATGCGTTTCCGAAACCCCCCGCGCCTCCGCAGTACCGCCCTCGCCGCCGTGGCCGCCGTGGCCGTCGCCGTCTGGAGCCCCGCCGCCGCCGGCGCCCAGGACGGGGCCGGCTCCGGCGCCGCCGCGGGCGCGCCCGGCGACGTCGTCAGCAGCGCCCCCTCCGCGTTCCACCCGCTGCCCGGGCAGCCCACCGGCACCAAGGCCTGGAAGATCCACTACCGGTCCACCACGGCCGACGGCGCCCCGAACACCGTCTCCGGCACCGTCATCGTCCCGCAGGACGGCCGCACCGGCCCGCGCCCGCTGATCACGTACGCCGTAGGCACGGTCGGCATGGGCGACTCCTGCGCGCCGAGCAACAACATCCCGTACGGCACCGCCATGGAGGCCAACCTCATCCAGCAGCTCACCCTGCGCGGCTGGGCCGTGGTCGTCACCGACTACGAGGGCCTCGGCACCCCGGGCGTCCACACCTACACGGTCGGCCCCTCCGCCGGGCACGCCGTCCTCGACGCGGCCCGCGCCGCCCAGCGGCTGCCGGAGGCCGGGCTGTCGCCGACCGGACCGGTCGCCATCATGGGGTACTCCCAGGGCGGGCAGGCCAGCAGCTGGGCCGCCGAGCTGCAGGGCTCGTACGCGCCGGAGCTCCGCGTCAAGGGCACCGCGACCGGCGGTGTGCCCGCCGACCTGCTGAAGGTGGCCGACTTCAACAACGGCTCCTACGGCTCGGGCCTCATCTTCATGGCGGCGGCCGGCCAGGACGCCGCCTTCCCGGAGCTGAAGCTCGACTCCTACCTGAACCCGGCGGGCAAGGTGCTGGTCGGCGCGATGAAGGAGAACTGCGTGGCGATCGACGCCATCGCCGGCTCGTTCAAGCGGATCTCCGACCTGACCACGCGCAACCCCCTCGCGCAGCCCGACTGGCAGGCCCGGCTGAACCAGAGCCGGCTGGGGCGCACCGCCCCGGCGGCGCCGGTGTACCAGTACCACGCCCTCGCCGACGAGCTGATCCCGTACGCGGTGGGCAGCCGGCTGCGCTCCGAGTGGTGTGCGCGGGGCGCGAACGTCGAGTTCGACACCATCTGGCTCGGCGAGCACGTCAGCGGCGTGATCACCCAGTCCCCGGCGGTCGCGAACTGGCTGGCGGACCGCTTCGCCGGACGCCCGACGCGCGCCAACTGCTGAGCGCGGCCCGTTCGGCGGCCGCGCGCCGCACGGCGGCCGCGCCCCGGACGGCCGCCGCCCGCCCCGTCGGTTCACTCGCCGGCGGGGCAGGACCGCGTCCCGGACGGCAGCCGCCCGTCGAGCAGGAAGCGGTCCGCGTACTCCCGCACGCAGGGCGAGGCGAGGTAGCCGGTGTGCCCGTCGCCCTTGTGGTCCAGGACCACCGCGGAGCCGAGCCGGCGGGCCGTCTCCTCCGTCCACTCGTACGGGGTGGCCGGGTCGCCCCGGGTCCCGACGAGCAGCATCCGCGGGGCGCCGGGGCGGTCGATCCGCCGGATGAAGTCGGTGCCCGCGGGCCGGCCGTAACAGGCCAGTACGGTCATCAGCTGGCGCGGCCCGAAGATCTTCGAGGTCTTCTCGAACTCGGGCCGCAGCGACTCCAGTTCGCTCTCGATGCGGGCCGGGCTCGCCGTGTCGTTCGACCGGTCGGGGTCGTCGGCGCAGTTCACGGCGGCGAGCGCCGCGTCCGCGTTGTCGGCGGGCACCGAGCCGGGGCCCTGCGGCTCCGCACCGCCGCCGTCCGCGCCGCCGTCTTCCCGGTCGTCCTCGCGGTCGTCCTCGCCGGTCGGGCCGACGGGGCCGCCGAGCTGGAGCAGCCCGACCGGGTCGGCGTGTTCCTCGGCCAGCTTCAGCGCGTCGGCGAGCGCGGGCCAGGCGTGCGGCGAGTACAGGGCGGCGCCGATCGAGCCGGCGACGTCCTGGCCGGTCACGTACGAGCCGTCGCCGCCGATGAGCGGCCGCCGGTCGAGGCGTGCCACGAGGTCGTCGACCTGTTCCTTGGCCGTGCGGGTGTTGGTCCCGTACACGCAGCCCGGCTGGTGGGCGCACCAGGACAGGAAGCGGTCCAGGGCCCGCTGCTGGCCGCGCGCCGTGGCCAGGGCCTGCTCGGCCAGCGGCTCGGACAGCGTGTCCACGCCGTCCAGGACCATGCGGCCGGTGCGGTGGGGGAACTGCGCGGCGTACACGGCGCCGAGCCGGGTGCCGTAGGAGAAGCCGAGGTAGTTGAGCTTCTCGTCGCCCAGCGCCCGGCGCACCGCGTCCATGTCGCGGGCGACGTACACGGTGCCGACGTACGGGAGGACCGGGCCGGAGGCCAGCTCGCAGCGCTTGGCCACCGCGCGCAGGGCGGCCAGCTGGGCGGCCGCGTCGGTGGCCGCGTCCTGGCCGGTCTCCTGGGAACCGGCGCAGGACACCGGGGCGCTGTGGCCGACCCCGCGCGGGTCGAAGGCGACGAGGTCGTACCGTTCGCCGAGCTTCGCGAAGGCGTCGGGGTCGGCGGCGAGGCCGGCGACGCCCGGGGCGCCGGGTCCGCCGAAGTTCAGCAGCAGCGAGCCGAGGTGCCGGCCGCTGCCGGTGGCGGGGAGGCGCGCGAGCGCCACCCTGATCGTCCCCTTGCCGGGGGCGGCGTGGTCCAGCGGCACCTCGACGGTCCCGCACCGCATGGCGGCGGGCACCCGCCGCTCGGGGCACGCCCCCCAGCGGACGCGCGGGACCGCGGTGCCGGTGGTGGGGGTCGCCGCCGTGGGGGCCTGCGCCGGGGCGGCCGCGGGCGCGGTGCCCACGGCGGCCAGGACCAGCGCGCAGGCCGCGGCGGCGGTTCGCGTACGGGGCACCGCACCCTCCTCGGGCGGCCCCCCGGACCATGCAGCCCACCATAAGCGCGCCCCGCCGGACCCGCCCCCGCAGTACACCCCGCCCCCGCAGCCCCCGGCCGCAGCCCGGCCCCACAACCCGCCCGCCACGCAGGCGGGGCCGCCGCGCAATCGGGGCCGCCACGCAACCGGGGCGCCGTGCAACCGGGGGAGCCGGGCCGCCGGGCCGCCGGGCAGGCCGCGCAGGCCGCGCAGCCGGGGCGCCGCGCAATCGGGGGAGCCGAGCCGCCGGGCCGCCGCGCAGGCCGCGCAGGCGGCGCAGGCGGCGCAGGCCGCGCAGACGGCGCAGGCCGCGCAGACGGCGCAGGCCGCGCAGACG
>NZ_JBHXSY010000038.1:63682-67510 GCF_042715295.1 Streptomyces sp. NPDC058701
GGCCGCGCAGACGGCGCAGGCCGCGCAGACGGCGCAGGCCGCGCAGACGGCGCAGGCGGCGCAGGCGAGGCGCCGCGCAGGCGAGGGCCGCCGCGCAACCGGGGGGCGCCGCGCAACCGGGGGGCGCCGCGCAGGCGCGCAGGCGGGCAGGCGGGCAGGCGGGCAGGCGGGCAGGCGGGGCGCCCCGCAACCGGAGCGCCGGGGCGCCGCGCAGGCGGGCAAGCGAGCAGTCGGGGCACCCCCCGGGGCCGTGGACCGACCGGCGTCCCCGGGCCCGCCGACCGCACGGCTCAGCCCTCGCGCGGGCCCCGGTACAGCTCGTCGATCTGGCGGGCGTAGTCGCGCGCGATCGCGTCCCGCTTGAGCTTCATCGACGGGGTCAGGTGCCCGCCCTCCTCCGTGAAGTCCCCCGGCAGGACCGTGAAGCGGCGGATCGACTCGGCCCGCGACACCAGCCGGTTCGCCTCGTCCACCGCCCGCTGGAGGTCGGCCCGCAGCTCCTCGTCCTGGACCAGGATCCGCATGGGCACGTCCTGCTTCCTGTGCATCTGGCGCCAGTGCGCCAGCCCGTCCGGCTCCAGCGTGACCAGCGCGGTGACGTACGGCCGGTTGTCGCCGACCACCAGGCACTGGCCGACCAGCGGGTGGGACCGCAGCCAGTCCTCCAGCGGCGCGGGGGCCACGTTCTTGCCGCCGGAAGTGATGATCAGGTCCTTCTTGCGGCCGGTGATGGTGAGGTAGCCGTCGTCGTCCAGCTCCCCGAGGTCGCCGGTCGGCAGCCAGGTGTCGGGCGGCACCGCCTGCCCGGAGTTCCAGTACCCGACGAACACGTGCCGCCCGCCGAGCAGCACCTCCCCGTCGTCGGCGATCCGTACGGCCGTGCCCGGCAGCGGCCAGCCCACCGTGCCCAGGCGGGGGCGCAGCGGCGGGGTCACGGTGCTGGCGCCGGTCGTCTCGGTGAGCCCGTAGCCCTCGAAGACCTCGATGCCGGCTCCGGTGTAGAAGGCGGCGAGCCGGCGGCCGAGGGGGGATCCGCCGCTGAGGACGTACTTCACGCGGCCCCCGAGCGCGGCCCGGACCCGGCGGTAGACGAGCGGCTCGTACAGGGCGCGGGCGGCGCGCAGCCCGAGGCCGGGGGCCTGGCCCTCGACCAGCTCGCCGAAGCTCCGCGCGATCTTGGAGGCCCGGTCGAAGGAGGCGGCCCGGCCCATCTTCTCGGCGGTGGCGCGGGCGGTGTTGTAGACCTTCTCCAGGACGTAGGGGATGGCGAGGAGGAAGGTCGGGCGGAACCCGCCGAGGTCGGCGAGGAGGTCCTCGGTGCGGATGCTGGGCGCGTGCCCGAGCTTGACGCGGGCCCGCATGCAGCCGACGGCGACCATCCGTCCGAAGACGTGGCTGAGCGGCAAGAAGAGGAGGGTGGAGGCGGGGTCGTCGCTGACCGACTTGAAGACGGGGTGCAGCAGCTCGACCGAGTTGTCGACCTCGGCGAAGAAGTTGGCGTGGGTGATCACGCAGCCCTTCGGCCGGCCGGTGGTGCCCGAGGTGTAGATGAGGGTGGCGACGGAGTCGGGCGTACGGGCGGCCCGCCGCGCGTGCACCACGGCGTCGGGCAGGTGCTCCCCGGCCTTGACCAGGCGGGCGACGGCTCCGGTGTCGAACTCCCACAGGTGTTGCAGCCAGGGCAGGTTGGCGCGCTCGGAGCTGATGATGCGGGCCTGCGCGGTGTCCTCGACGGCGCAGGCCACGGCGCCGGAGTCCTGGATGATCCAGCGGGCCTGGAGGGCGGAGGAGGTGGGGTAGATGGGGACGGTGACCAGCCCGGCGGCCCATCCGGCGAAGTCGAGGAGGGTCCACTCGTAGGTCGTACGGGCCATGATGGCGAGCCGGTCGCCCTCGCGCAGCCCCTCGGCGATCAGACCCTTGGCGACGGCGAGCACCTCGGCCGCGAACTGGCCGGCCGTGATGTCCCACCAGCGGCCGTCCCGGTCCTTGCGCGCGAGCACCGCCTCGCCGGGGGCCTCGCGGGCGTTGTCGAAGGGGATGTCCCCCAGCGAACCGCGGTCGGGGACGGGCGCCAGCGCGGGGACACGTACCTCGCGCACCCTGCCGTCGATCACGGTCTTGACGGGCTCCACCAGCTTGGGTACGGCTTCCACTGCACGGTCTCCTCGGCCGGGGTACCACCCAGCTGCGGCTGGGTGAGGGGGTTACCGCCGGTAATTTACGCATCGGTAACCCCCTCTGAACAGCCCTCGGAGCCTTTCTTCACCACGGGACCACCCGGAGCGCACGCGGGCCGCACGGGGAATCCGCACGAGCACCGCGCGGCCCTCACGCGGCGGAGTCCGCCGCCGCCTCGGGACAGTCCCGGCAGCGGCCGGGCCGGGGCGCCCGGAAGGCCCGTTCGCAGCCGTCGCAGTTCTGCATCGGATCGGGCCGCGCGGCGGGCGGCCCGGCCGGTCGCGGAGCCAGCCGCGGCGGGACCTGCGTCGCGAGCCGGTGCGCGATCAGCCCCGCCGGGTTGCGCAGCTCGGCGGGCAGGCCCCCGGCGAGCACGTGCCGTACGGCCTCCGGCTCGGCCCCGCGCTCCAGCCAGGCCGACACCCCGGGCGCGAGCCGCCGGACGTGCCGTTCGGGCAGCAGCAGCCGGGGGTCGTCCTCGCGGAGCCGGGCCAGCAGCTCGACGGCGTCCTGGCGGAGCGCCGCGCCGGGCGGCTCCCCCGCCGCGCGGGCCGGGGCCGACGCGGAGGCCGCCTCGGGTACGGCCGCCCGGGGCTCGGGCCAGGACCAGGGGTCGGCGGGCGGGGGCTCCGGCTCCGGCTCAAGGTCGAAGCACGGCTCGCACTCGGGCCACGGCCCGAAGTCCGGCGGAGGCGCGGGCTCCGCCCCGGGCTCGACACTGGGCTTCGCACCCACCCCGGACCCCGGCACGACCGCACCCCCGCGCCCGGGCACGGGCGGGGGCCCGGACACCGGCCCGGCCACGGTCACCGGCACCGGCTCGGCCACGGGGCGGGATCGCCGTACGGCGTCCTCCCCCCGCTCCGGCGGAACGGCCGGCTCGCGGCGCGTGGCCGGGGGCGTCGAACGCTCCGGGAGGCCCGGACGGGTGGTCTGCGGGCGGTTGTAGGACACCGTACGGGTGACCACCTGCCCGCTCGCCAGCCGCACGCGGCTGCGCTCCAGGTACCCGTGCGCCTCCAACTCCCGCAGCGCGGAGGCGATCCGCACCTCGCCCTCCGGGAACCGGTCCGTGAGCCGCTTGATGCCGACCTTGGCGCCGGTCGGCAGCGACTGGATGTAGAGCGCGAGGCCCCTCGCCGTCAGCGACAGCGCACGGTGCTGGGCCAGGTGGTTGCCGACCACCGTGTACTGCTCGGTGTGCCGCGCCTTGACGTGGACGATGCCGCCCGTTGCGGGGACCCCGGCACGTTCCCGGGACGAGGCGCGCGAGGGCGCGCTAAGCTTCTGAAGAGCCATGGGGAAGGTCTAGCTTCCTGCTTGGTCAGGCCCTCGACCGGGATGCCAGTCCCGCCGGGGGCCGTCTCATGTCTGACGTTGTGGGCCGAGCATATGCCCGGCAACCATCCATAAATCCAGCCCAGTTGGCACAGTTCACCATGTGAGTTACGGGGGCTGGTGGGGTGGGTTGGTGGGTTGGTTTCAGCTCCCGTATTGCAAGGGGTTACGTCGGGACCGCCCGGGTCGCGCTCGGCCACGACCCGGTGTTCCGGCTCTCCGGCCAGGTCCACCTAGGCCCACACCACCTTGCACGGCGACAGCCCCCGGTCCACCCCCCACCGGTCCGCGAGCGCGTCCACCAGCAGC
>NZ_JBHXSY010000039.1:0-62856 GCF_042715295.1 Streptomyces sp. NPDC058701
CGGACGCGACCATGGTGATCAGCGCGCCGACGGCCTGCAGGCCACCGAGGATGAAGAGCATGATCCGCGCGCCCTTGACACCGCCCGGCATCTCGACGGGACCGCCCGGGTAGCCGCCGGGACCGGCCGGGTAGCCGACGGGGGCGCCCTGCGGGTAGCCGTAGCCGCCCTGCGGCGGGACGCCCTGGGGGGCCTGCTGCGGGTAGCCGTAACCGGGCTGACCCTGGGGGGCCTGGGGCTGCTGTCCGTACGGGTTGTTCGGGTCGCCGAAACTCATCTGGGGTGTTCCTCCGTGGAAGTGCGGGGACGCACGGCATACGCACGGAGGAATACGGGATTTGCGGTCCGCCCCCCGGCACTGCCCGCGGCACTCTTTATCACTGCATCGTCCTCGGCCGGGCGACGACTTGTCCAGCCGGTTCCCAAGTGCTCCGTGACTTGTTGTGCAAGTGCAATGAACCGCGTGCTCCGGTGAACGCCTTGAGTGGAACCGGGGCCACTCCATCCGGGAGTATGGGTTCATGACTGCCCAGATTCTCGATGGCAAGGCCACCGCCGCCGCGATCAAGTCCGAACTGTCCGTCCGCGTGGCGGCCCTGAAGGCCCGGGGCATCACGCCCGGCCTCGGCACCCTGCTGGTCGGCGACGACCCGGGCAGCCGCTGGTACGTGAACGGCAAGCACAAGGACTGCGCCGAGGTCGGCATCGCCTCCCTCCAGCGCGAACTGCCCGCGACGGCCTCCCAGGAGGACATCGAGGAGGTCGTCCGCGAACTCAACGCGAACCCGCAGTGCACGGGTTACATCGTGCAACTCCCGCTCCCCAAGGGCATCGACACCAACCGGGTGCTGGAGCTGATGGATCCGGCCAAGGACGCCGACGGCCTGCACCCCATGTCGCTCGGCAAGCTCGTCCTGAACGAGCCGGGCCCGCTGCCCTGTACCCCGTACGGGATCGTCGAACTGCTGCGCCACCACGGAGTCGCCATCGACGGGGCGCACGTCGTCGTCCTCGGACGCGGCATCACCGTGGGGCGTTCCATCGGCCTGCTGCTGACCCGCAAGTCCGAGAACGCCACCGTGACGCTCTGCCACACCGGTACGCGCGACCTCGCGGGGCTGCTGCGCCGGGCGGACATCGTCGTCGCGGCGGCCGGGGTGCCGCACCTGGTCAAGCCGGAGGACGTGAAGCCGGGCGCGGCCGTGCTCGACGTCGGCGTCAGCCGCGACGAGGCCGGGAAGATCGTCGGCGACGTCCACCCGGGCGTGGCCGAGGTGGCCGGCTGGATCTCCCCGAACCCGGGCGGCGTCGGCCCGATGACCCGCGCCCAGCTGCTGGTCAACGTGGTCGAGGCGGCGGAACGGACCACCGGTGAAGGCTGACCCGGGCGCGGAGGCCGCGGCCGCCCCGGAGCCCGCGCCGGGGGCGGAGCCCGCGCCGGAGCCGCAGCCCGCGTCCGCCGTGTCGGAGGGGACCGCCCCGGGGCCTGCCGCGGAACCGGTACCGGCCGCCGCCGAAGCCGCCTCGGAGGCCGCCCCGGTCCCCGAGCGGGCCCAGGCCAGGTCCCGCCGCTTCCCGTCCGTCACCCGGGACACCGCGCGCCCCGAGGGCAGCGGCCGCGCCGTCCCCGGGGCGGTGTCCGCGCCGGTCCGGCAGTGGCCGATGCTCAGCGTGCTCGCCGCGACCGCGGCCGGCCTGCTGATCACGGCGCTGGGTCACCCGAAGGTCGGCTGCCTGGCGATGGGCGTCGCCCTGATCGCCGCCTCCGCGATGCGTCAGCTGCTGCCGTCGGTGGGCATGCTCGCCGTGCGCTCCCGGTTCACGGACGTGGCCACGTACGGACTGCTGGGCACGGCGATCACCCTGCTGGCGCTGGTCATCGAGCCCAAGCCGTGGCTGGAGATCCCCTTCCTGGAGACGGCGGTCCGCTTCACGGTCCGCTGACGGCTCCCAGGAGCCGCGGAACGGGGCACCGGCGGCCCCGCCGGGCGTTCGGATCCAGGGCTTCGGCGCCGCGGATCGCCCGTACGTGTGCCACGGACCACAGGGACCGGGGGATTGGGCCCCTCCCGGGTCGGATAGCCTGACGGCGGATGTCTCTTCACGTCAAGATTCACAGGGCCGGGGAGCGGCGTCCTCCCAGCACATGGGGCAGGGACGCCCCACCGCCAGCTGTCTAACGGAGAAGGCCATGACCCGCACTCCCGTGAATGTCACCGTCACCGGCGCCGCAGGCCAGATCGGCTACGCGCTGCTCTTCCGCATCGCGTCCGGTCACCTGCTCGGCGCGGACGTGCCGGTCAAGCTCCGTCTTCTGGAGATCCCCCAGGGCATGAAGGCCGCCGAGGGCACCGCCATGGAGCTCGACGACTGCGCCTTCCCGCTGCTCAAGGGCATCGACATCTTCGACGACCCGAACCAGGGCTTCGAGGGTGCCAACGTCGCGCTGCTCGTGGGCGCCCGCCCGCGCACCAAGGGCATGGAGCGCGGCGACCTGCTCTCCGCCAACGGCGGCATCTTCAAGCCGCAGGGCAAGGCCATCAACGACCACGCCGCGGACGACATCAAGGTCCTCGTCGTCGGCAACCCGGCCAACACCAACGCGCTCATCGCGCAGGCAGCGGCCCCGGACGTACCGGCCGAGCGCTTCACCGCGATGACCCGCCTGGACCACAACCGGGCGATCTCGCAGCTCGCCAAGAAGACCGGCGCCGACGTCACCGACATCAAGCGCCTGACCATCTGGGGCAACCACTCGGCCACCCAGTACCCGGACATCTTCCACGCGGAGATCGCCGGCAAGAACGCCGCCGAGGTCGTCAGCGACGAGCTGTGGCTCGCCGAGACCTTCATCCCGACCGTCGCCAAGCGCGGCGCCGCGATCATCGAGGCCCGTGGCGCGTCCTCCGCCGCCTCCGCCGCGAACGCCGCCATCGACCACGTGCACACGTGGGTCAACGGCACCGCCGCGGGCGACTGGACCTCGATGGGCATCCCGTCGGACGGCTCCTACGGCGTCCCGGAGGGCATCATCTCGTCCTTCCCCGTCACCACCAAGGACGGAAAGTACGAGATCGTCCAGGGCCTGGACATCAACGAGTTTTCCCGTGCGCGCATCGACGCGTCCGTGGCGGAGCTGGTCGAGGAGCGCGACGCGGTCCGCGAGCTCGGTCTGATCTGACCGCCCCGCACCACCCGCAGCACCCGTTCGACCCGAAAGGCCCCGGCGCCCCGCGCGCCGGGGCCTTTTGGCTCGTTTGCCCCTGTCGGGCGGCCGCGACCTCCCCTACCGTTGCCCCTCGTCACACCGCAGGGGGATTCGGTGACCACCAGCACCACCACGGGCACGGGCGCGACCTCGGACGACAGGGCGCCCGTCCACCCGTCGCTCAGTGAGGCGGGCCGCCTGCTGTGCGCCGGCACCTACCTCGACTCGGCCTACCGGGACCGGGTGATCGAGGAGCTGTACGTCCACGAGGAACGCATCGTCGCGCCCTCCTACGGGTTCGACGCCGCCCGGGTCCTCGCCCACGCCCTGCGCGCCCGCCGGGCGGAGCTGGGCTGGGCCGCCGGAGTCGTCTTCGCCTGGTTCGCCGGCGTGCTGCTCACCGGCGGCGCGCTGCTGGTGCTGGCGGTGCCGTTCCTGCTGCTCGGTATCGCCGGCTGGCTCACCTCGCGGGGCCGGGGGGCCGTCGGGGTGCTCAGCCGGATCGCCGGCGCGCTGATCAGGCTCTGGGCGTGGCTGCTGCTCCTCGTGCTCGCCGTCGCCGCCCTCGGCAGCGGCGTACAGGTCCTGGTGTTCCTGCGGCCGCTGTTCTGGCTGCTGGACGCGCTGGGCCTGGCCCCGCTCCTGTACGTCAGCGGCGACGGCCTCCTGGAGAGCTGGACCGGCCTGGGGGTGCTGGCCGCGTTCGCCGCCGTGGCCACCGTCGTCGGCCTCCAGCGCGGCCACGTCGCTCGGGTGATCCTGCACGACCTGGACCGGACCGCGTACGCCCGCCTCGATTCCGACCCCGCCGAACAGGCCGACGGCGTCCGCTTCGCCCGCGCCCGGGAACGCATCCGCGACGAGCAGCACTCCCGGCTGGTCATGTACGGGTTCGACGACCCGTTCTGCGGTGCGGGACTGCCGTACCGGCCCTGGCACCTGGCCGTGGAACTGCGCCCGCGCAGCGACCGCGGCGCCGCCGAACCGCCGGAACTCGTCGACAACGCCCGGATCCTGGACCGGATCCGGCCGCGGCTGGAGGGCCTGCGGCTGCCGACGCCGCACGGATCGCCGCGGGCCCAGGCCGCCGTACGGGACCGGCTGCGCGAACTCGTCGTCGACGAGTGCGTGTTCCTGCCCGCCGCGGGACTCCCCGGCCGGATCCCGGAGCTGTTCCGCCCGGAGGTGTACGAGGAGCACCGCGCGGACGCGGTCGAGGAGGGTGGCGAGCAGCGGCGGCACTTCCTGCGCATCCGGGTCGGCGGCTGGGACGAGAACCTCGTCGTGACCGTGTTCGTACGGGTCCACACCCAGGGCCGGATGCTGATGCTGGAGGTGGCGCCGCACGTGCTGCTGCCGGTCGACGAGGCGTTCCAGGCGGCCGACGACTTCGCCCTGCGGCACCGGAACAACAATGCGTTCGCGAAGGCGGTCTCGGCCGTGGGGCGCACGCCCCGCTCGCTCGGCGCCTCGCTGGCGACGCTCTTCGGGGGCACCGCGAGCGTGTGGCGGGTGGCCACGGCGGGCCACCGGGGGGCGCTGCCGGCCGGGCCGGGGCTGTCCGTCCGGGAGATCGCCGCGCAGCCCGACGGATCGCTCTTCCACCTCATGGACCTCGACCGGTACCTGAAGACCATTCAGGAGCGGGTGGCCGGCGGGGTCAAGGAGACCCTGCACGAAGCCGGGTGGCACACCGACGAGTTCGACCAGCGCCTGGTCCACGTCGCCGAGGGCGGGGTGTTCATCCAGTCGGTGAACCACAGCGCCTTCAGCGTCGGCGGCAGCGGCAACAGCAATCGCACCAGCCATCACACGCACACGAACGGGAGCAACGGCAGTGGCAGATGAGGCAACCGGGGCGGCCGCCGACGGTACGGGCACCGGCCCCGGGCAGGTCCGCATCGGGACCGTGCAGGGCGGCGCCTTCAGCATCGGCGGCAGCAACAACACCAACACCGCCCACACCACCACCGTCCACTACGGCGGCACGGGGGCGGACGGCCCCGGCGCGGCGGAACTGCTGGAGGCCGTACAGGAGCTGCGCGCCGCCCTCGTACGGCTGCCCAGGGGCGCCGACCGCACGGCGCTCGACGGCGAACTGGACGAGGCCGCCGGGGAGCTGGAGGAGGCCGGGGAGATCCGGCCCGGCCTCCCCGCCCGGCTGCGCGGCACCCTGGAACGCTGGGCACCGCTGGTGGAGTCGGTGAACGCGGCCGCGGCGCTCGGCGGGCTGCTCGCCACGCTGGGGGCCTGACGGTGGCCTCGGGCGGCGCGCGCTGGAACCCGGACGCGCAGCGCTGGGAGTCGGGACCGGAGGCGGGGCAGCAGCCCCCGCTGCCCCGTACGCCTCCGCCGCTCCCGCCGGTGCCGCCGCGATGGCAGCCGGAGGGGACCGGCCACGACGCCCCGGTCGGCGCCGACTCCGGCTACGCGCCCGGACCCGGCCGGGGCCCCGGTCCGCAGCGGCCCTGGCGGACGCCGCTGCTGGTGGCCCTCTGTTCGGCGGTGGTGAGCGGGGCCGCGGTGGCGGGCTGGCTCGCGCTCGCCGACGACGACGACCCGAAGACCCCGGCCGCACCCCCGTCGGCGTCCGGGTCCTCCGGTGCGCGCTCCGGCCCGGCGACGGCCCCACCCACGGGGGAGACGAGCCCGAGCCCGAGTCCGTCCCCGACACCCGCCACGCCGGACCCGTCGTACGCGGTGGTCCACAACGACAACGGCTTCTCGGTCGCCGTGCCCGCGGGCTGGCGGCCCAGCACCGGCGAGACCGGGAGCGGCTCCTTCTACCGGCCGCCCGGCGACCGCACCGCGCTGCTCCAGGTCTTCCGGATCACCGAACCCGCGGGCATCGGCTCCTGCGAGCTGCTGCGGACCTCTTCGCGGGGCCTGGACGACGGGAACCCGGGCTACCGGGAGGTGTCCGTCGGCGAGCTGTCCGCCGGCTCCTGCGAGCTGGTCTACGAGTACGACAGCGCCGAGGCGGGCGGCCGCCGCCGGGGCATCGAGCGGATCGTCGTCGCCCCCGACGGCCGGCGCTGGGCGCTGCTGGCGGCCGGACCGGCGGCCGCCCCGGAGGTGGTCCGCGCCCACCTGACGGCCGCCGTGGAGTCGTTCCGGACCGACTGATCAGCCCTTGGTGTTGTACATGCCGGGCGTGTAGTGGCCGGGGGCCATGCGGGTGGCCACGGCGAAGCGGTTCCAGACGTTGATCGTCGCGATCACGGTGACGAGCTGGGCGAGCTCGCGCTCCTCGAACTGCTTCGCGGCCCTCTCCCACACCTCGTCCGGCACGAAGCCGTCCGTCAGCACCGTCACGGCCTCGGCCAGCTCGATCGCGGCGAGCTCCCGCTCCGTGTAGAAGTGCCGCGACTCCTCCCAGGCGCTGAGCTGGACGATCCGCTCCACGCTCTCGCCCGCGGCGAGGGCGTCCTTGGTGTGCATGTCGAGGCAGAAGGCGCAGTGGTTGAGCTGCGAGGCACGGATCTTGACCAGCTCGACCAGGACCGGGTCCAGGTCCTTCTTCGAGGCGATCTCCAGGGCCAGGACGGCCTTGTAGGCCTCGGGCGCGAGCTTCGCGAGCTGGAGGCGCGGGGGGTGCTCGGGGGCGCGGTCGTGGGCGTGCGGGTGTTCCGACGTGGTTGCCATGCGCTCCACCCTAGGGGCCGGGTAGCCCACCGCTATGGTCCATGTTCATGACGGAATCGGGGGCCACTTTCGGCGCGGACCTCCATCTGGACCTCCGTCTGGACCCCGTCTCCGGGCGCGGGCTGCGGGCCGGTCTCACCGAGGCGCTGCGCGAGGCCGCGCGCAGCGGGCGGCTCCCGGCCGGGACCCGGCTGCCGTCGTCGCGCGCGTTCGCCGCCGACCTCGGGATCGCCCGGAACACGGTGGCCCATGCGTACGCCGAACTCGTCGCCGAGGGCTGGCTGACGGCCCGGCAGGGCTCCGGGACCCGGGTGGCCGAACGGGCCAGGCCCCGGCGCCCCGCCGCGGCGCCCCGGGTACGGCACCCCGCGCGCCGGGGGCTCGCGTACAGCCTGATGCCGGGCTCCCCGGACGTGGGCGGCTTCCCCCGTACGGCCTGGCTGGCGGCCGCCCGGCGGGCGCTGACCGACGCGCCGGGCGAGGCCTTCGGCTACGGCGACGGGCGCGGCCGGATCGAGCTGCGGGAGGCGCTGGCCGGGTACCTGGCCCGGGCGCGCGGGGTGTACGCGGACCCGGAGCGGATCGTGCTGTGCGGGGGCTTCGCGCACGCGCTGGCGCTGCTCGCGCGCGTGCTGCGGGCGCGGCGCGTACGGGAGGTGGCGGTCGAGGGGTACGGGCTGGACATCCACCGGAACCTGCTGGAACGGGCGGGCCTGCGGACGCGGCCGCTGGAGGTGGACGCGGACGGGGCCCGTACGGGCGGGCTGACCGCCGGTCCCGGCGCGGTCCTGCTGACCCCGGCGCACCAGTTCCCGACCGGGGCGGCCCTGACCCCGGCCCGCCGGGCGGCCGCGGTCGACTGGGCCGGGTCCACGGGCGGGCTGGTCCTGGAGGACGACTACGACGGGGAGTTCCGCTACGACCGCCAGCCGGTCGGGGCGCTCCAGGGGCTGGACCCCGACCGGGTCGTGTACCTGGGCACGGCCAGCAAGTCCCTCGCCCCGGGGCTGCGGATGGGCTGGATGGTGCTCCCGCCGGGACTGCTGGACGAGGTGATGGCGGTGCGGACCGCGGGCGACGCGACCTCCGGCGCGCTGGACCAGCTGACGCTGGCGCAGTTCATCACCTCGGGGGCGTACGACCGGCACGTGCGCGGGATGCGGCTGCGGTACCGGCGCCGCCGGGACGAGCTCGTCGCGGCCGTGGCCGGCCGGGTGGGCGTCTGCGGCATCGCGGCGGGGCTGCACGCGGTGTTGGACCTCCCGGAGGGGACGGAACGCGCGGTGGTCCGGTCCGCGGCCTGGCAGGACCTGGCCGTGGAAGGCCTCGCCGCCTTCCGGCACCCGGAGGCGGAGCTGCCGGCGCGCGACGCGCTGGTCGTGAGCTACGGGAGCCCGGCCGCCAGCGCGTGGTCGCCGACCCTGGCGGCGCTCACGGCCGCGCTGCCGTAGCCGCGGTCCGCGGGGCCGCCGCCCGCGTGGCCACCTCGGCCCAGACGGTCTTGCCGACCAGCCGCCCGGAGACGCCCCAGGCGAGGCAGAGCGCCTCGACGATCCGCAGCCCGTGACCGTGCTCGTTGGCCTCGACCGGCCCCGGCCGGACCCGGGGCTGCTGTCCCGCCCGCGCGTCGGAGACCTCCACCCGCAGCACGCCGTCCAGTTCCCGCAGCCCGAGCTCGAAGTCCCGCCCCGGCACGCCGCCGTGCGCCACGGCGTTGGCCGCCAGCTCGGCGACGACCTGCGCGACCCGCTCGCTGTCACCCCCGCCCAACGGATAGCCCCACCGGGCCAGTTCCAGCAGCGCCAGCTCCCGCGCCAGCCGCGCGCCCCGCCGGGTACTGCTGAACCGCTGCCGCCACTCGTTGCCTGCGTTGGGCATGGCGCCGCTCCTCTGTGTAGTCGTTCCGCTACCGGCGAGGTTCAGCGTGGCCGCACACAGGGAAGCATTCAACGTGTCAGGGGAGGACGAAAGGTTGGTGCGTGCAGCGTGAACGTCAAGGAGCTGAATCCGGAGAGCTCTCCGCAGGCCGCGTTCGGCGCCCGCCTGCGCAGCTCGCGGAAGACGCAGGGGTGGACCCAGGACGAACTGGGCGAGCGGATGGGGTATTCGAGTACGCACATCTCGTCCGTGGAAACTGGTCGGAAGGTGCCGACCTTGCGGTTTTCGCGGAGTGTGGACGTCGCGTTCGGGACCGGCGATGCGTTCGAGCGCCAGTCCCTGGAGATTCGGCACGGTGCGCTGCTGGAAGGCTTCCCGGAGTACGTGGGATACGAAGGTCGGGCGGTGGAGCTCCGCCTGTTTGAGATCGGCATCGTTCCCGGCTTGTTGCAGACGCCCGAGTACGCGAAGGCGTTGGCGAACAGCGCGGTGCAACGCGGCGCCATCACTCCCGCGTACGCGGCGGAGCGCGTGGCGTTCCTTGCCGAGCGCCAAGAGGCGTTGGAGCGGGATCGACCACCCATGGTGTTCGTCGTGATGGACGAAAGCTGCATTCGTCGGCCCGTCGGCGGCCCAGAGGTCATGGAAGCCCAGCTGGACCGGTTGGTCGAGTTCGCTGCACGTGCCCACACGGTTCTGCAGGTGGCACCCTTCGACATCGGGGAGCGCCGGCCGTTCGACCTGCCGGTCAACTTGCTGACCCTTGCCGATCGATCCGTCGTCGCGTACGCCGAGTCACAGGCGCAGGGGCACCTGGACCGAGAAACCGTCTCGGTCCTGCCCATGCTTACGGCCTACCATCAGCTACAGGCCGAAGCGCTCTCCCAAACGGCATCAGTCGCCATGATCAATGCGGTACGAAAGGGCTCCCCGTGACGACCCGCACCGATTCCCCCCGCTGGTTCAAGTCCTCTTACAGCAACAACGGTGGCAACTGCATCGAGGTCGCCACGAACTTGATCGCTTCGCGCGGGGTGGTTCCGGTTCGCGATTCCAAGCGTCCTGGAGGGCCCGTGCTGGACTTCGCGGCGGGGGTGTTCGCGACGTTCGTGGCGGGTATCCAGGCCAAGTAGGTCCGGCACTCTCCCGCAGCGACGAAGGGGCACCCCGTGACGACAGAATCCCCCCGTTGGTTCACGTCCTCGTACAGCTCCAACGGTGGCGATTGTGTCGAGGTAGCCACCAACCTGGTCGGTGTCGTCCCGGTTCGGGACTCGAAGAACCCTGGCGGCCCGGAGCTGGGCTTCACCCCGGGGGCGTTCGCCGCCTTCGTTGCGGGGGTCAAGCGGTGACGGCCGAAAGCCCCCGCTGGTTCAAGTCCTCGTACAGCGACAACGGTGGCAACTGCGTCCAGGTCGCCGTCAACCTCGCCGGTGTCGTCCCGGTTCGGGACTCGAAGAACCCCGGCGGGCCGGAGCTGGCCTTCGCCCCGCGAGCCTTCGCCGTGTTTCTCGACGGGGTTAGCGGGCGGCGGTAGGCGGCGGGGGTGGTTCTGGTTCGCCGAAGCGGGCGAGCGCGAGGGCGCCCGCCACCGCCACCGTGAAGCCCAGGACGGCGAGCCAGGCCAGGCCGTCGCGGGTGCGGTCGCCCAGCCACACCACCCCCACCAGCGCGGGACCGATCGTCTCGCCGAGCACCAGGCCGGCCGTCGCCGCCGTGACGGAGCCGCGCTGGAGCGCCGAGGTCAGCAGCAGGAAGCCCGCGGCGCCGCCCAGCAGCAGCGCGTACAGCGCCGGGTTGGCGAGCTCGCTCCACGAGAAGCCGTCGATCAGGCGGACGGCGACCTCCACCACCCCGAAGCCCGTGCCCGCCGCCAGGCCGAGGGTCAGCGCGCGGGGCCCGTCCGGGAGCCGCCCGGCGGCCGCGCCGACGAGCAGCACCAGCACCGCCACGCCGAGCAGCCCGTACCGCAGCGCGTCGGAGCCGGTTCCCGAGCCCTCCTCCCCGGAGGCCAGCCCGAGCATCAGCAGCCCCGCGCACACCACCCCCACCGCGGCCCACTCGGTCCGGGACAGCCGTACCCCCATGAGCCGCGCCGCGACCACGGCCGTCACGGCGAGGCTGGCGGCCAGCGCGGCCCCCACCGCGTAGATCGGGACGTGGCTCAGGGCGATGATCTGGAGCACGAAGCCGACTCCGTCCAGTCCCAGACCGGCCACGTAGCGCCACTGCCGGACGGCCCGCAGGAACAGCGCCGGGTCCACGCCGGACCCGGTCCCCGGCTCCGCCGCCCGCGCCGCGACCGCCTGGAGGACCGAGGCCGTACCGAAGCACAGCGCGGCCCCGAGCGCGCAAATCATCCCAATTAGCACGAAGTGACTCTAGGTCACAGATCTCACGGCGGCCGGATTCCATCCCCCGGGGGGCCCGCTCTACTCTGTCGGCAGTACGCCACCCAGGGGGAGCAGCCACATGGACAGCAGCAGCACCAACCAGCGCCGCATGCGCTCCGGAGTCGTCGCCCTCGGCGGCATGGGCCTCCTCGCGGCCACGCTCGTGGCCTGCGGCAGCAGCGACGAGCCCGACAAGCGGTGCGCGTCCCGCTCCACGCTGGAGAAGCTGAACAACAAGGAGTGCAAGAGCGGGGGCCACGGCGCGTACTACTACGGCGGCACCGTCGTCGCCGGCAAGGTCTCCGGCGGCAGCTTCGACAAGTCGGCCGTCACCCGGGGCGGCATCGGCGGCAGCAAGTCCGGCACCAGCGGCGGCTGAGGAGCCCAGAACGATGAAGCGGCACACCATCGAACCCCGCCCCGACTGGCAGAAGACCGTCGAGGAACAGGGTCTGATCTACCCCCTCACGCGCTACCCCGACGACTCGCTGCGCCCCTACTGGGACGAGAGCGCGTACTACTCCTTCACGCTCCCCGAGGTGGAGGCGCTGGAGAACGTCGTCGAGGAGCTGCACGCGATGTGCCTGGCCGCGGCCGCGCACATCGTGGAGCACGACCGCTTCGCCGACCTCGGCATCACGGACCCGAAGGTGGTCGCGCTGGTCGCCGAGTCCTGGCGCCGCCGCGCCGACCAGCCGTCCCTCTACGGACGCTTCGACCTGCGCTACGACGGCGCCGGCGGCCCGGCCAAGATGCTGGAGTACAACGCCGACACCCCCACCTCCCTGGTGGAGGCTGCCAGCCCGCAGTGGTTCTGGATGGAGGAGCGCTTCCCCGGCGCCGACCAGTGGAACTCCCTCCACGAGCGGCTCGTCGAGGCCTGGCGCCGGCAGGCGGAGCTGCTGCCGCCCGGCCCGCTGCACTTCGCGCACTCCGAGACCGACGAGCTCGGCGAGGACCTGATGACGGTCGCCTACCTCCAGGAGACCGCCGAGCAGGCCGGCATCGACACGCAGGCGCTGTCCGTCGAGCAGATCGGCTGGGACAGCCTGTCCGGCCGGTTCGTGGACGAGAAGCTCCGCTTCATCCGCAGCTGCTTCAAGCTCTACCCGTGGGAGTGGCTGGCCGCGGACGAGTTCGGCCCGCAGGTCATCGGCACCTACGACCACGGCGGCGGCACCGGCAGCACCTGCTGGATCGAGCCGGCGTGGAAGATGCTGCTCTCCAACAAGGCGCTGCTCGCCGTCCTGTGGGAGCTGTTCCCGGAGCACCCGAACCTGCTGCCCGCCTACCTCGACGGCCCCCGTGAGCTGGCCGGACCCGGATCGGACGGGTACGTGGCCAAGCCGCTGCTCGGCCGCGAGGGCGCCGGGGTCACCCTCCACCTGCCGGGCGGGGACGGGGAGCCCTTCGTACCGGAGGAGGGCGAGCGGTACTGCTTCCAGGGCCTGGCCCCGCTGCCCGACTTCGACGGCAACCGGGTGGTGCTCGGCGCGTGGGTCGTCGAGGACGAGGCGGCGGGACTCGGCATCCGCGAATCCGCGGGGCCGGTCACGGACGAGTACGCCCGCTTCCTGCCCCACGTGATCCTCTGACCGCGGCCCGCTAGCCGGCCAGGACGGACCGGAGCTGCTCCAGCCCCCAGTCCAGGTCCTCCTTGGAGATCACCAGCGGCGGGGCGATCCGGATCGTCGACCCGTGGGTGTCCTTCACCAGCACCCCCCGCTCCATCATCTTCTCGGAGATCTCCCGGCCGGTCCCGCGCGACGGGTCGATGTCCACGCCCGCCCACAGCCCGCGCCCCCGTACGGCGGTCACCGCACCGCCGCCGACCAGCACGTTCAACTCCCGGTGCAGGTGGTCGCCGAGTTCGGTGGCCCGCTGCTGGTACTCGCCGGTCCGCAGCATCGCGACGACCTCCAGCGCCACCGCGCAGGCCAGCGGGTTGCCGCCGAACGTCGAGCCGTGCTCCCCGGGCCGGAACACCCCGAGCACGTCCCGGTCGGCGACGACGGCCGAGACGGGCACCACGCCGCCGCCCAGCGCCTTGCCCAGGAGGTACACGTCGGGGACGACGCCCTCGTGCTCGCACGCGAAGGTCCTGCCGGTCCGGCCCAGGCCCGACTGGATCTCGTCCGCGATGAACAGCACGTTCCGCTCGCGGGTCAGCTCGCGTACGCCCTGGAGGTAGCCGGCCGGCGGCACCAGCACCCCCGCCTCGCCCTGGATCGGCTCCAGCAGCACGGCGACGGTGTTCTCGGTGACGGCCGCGGCGAGCGCGGTGAGGTCCCCGTACGGGACGATCTCGAAGCCCGGCGTGTACGGCCCGAAGTGGTCGCGGGCGTCGTGGTCGGTGGAGAACGAGACGATCGTCGTGGTCCGGCCGTGGAAGTTGTCGGCGCACACCACGATCTTGGCGTGCCCGTCCGGCACGCCCTTGACCTCGTACCCCCACTTGCGGGCGGTCTTCACCGCCGTCTCGACGGCCTCCGCGCCCGTGTTCATGGGCAGCACCATGTCCTTGCCGCACAGCGCGGCCAGTTCGGTACAGAAGTCGGCGAAGCGGTCGTGGTGGAAGGCGCGGGAGGTCAGCGTGACCCGCTCCAGCTGCGCGCGTGCCGCGTCGAGCAGACGGCGGTTGCCGTGGCCGAAGTTGAGCGCCGAATAGCCGGCGAGCAGGTCGAGGTAACGGCGCCCCTCCACGTCGGTCATCCACGCGCCTTCCGCGGAGGCGACGACGACGGGCAGCGGGTGGTAGGTGTGCGCGCTGTGCGCCTCGGCGGAGCGGATGGCATCAGCAGTTGTCGACACGGGGTCTCCGATCGTCCGTCTTGCCGGGTGAGCGTGTGACGAGGGTGGCGTCACAGTCTTATCGTCGCTCGTATTCCGGACGCGGAAACCTCCCGTGCGGCGCGCCCGCTAAGGTGTGCGGTACGCACGGCGACTGGCGCACGGAGAAGCGACTCCGGGGGAGTCGTGCGGGCAGATCCGCACACAGGGCCGCTCGCCTGGGCCTCGCGGGGTACCGATTCCCATCGACCCCGGAGGAGCCCGCATGACCGCGAGCCGCCATCCCGCCCTGTCCGCGACCGACCCCGAACTGGCGTCCTTCGTCGCCGCGGAGGAAGTCCTCCAGGCGGAGACCCTGCGCCTGATCCCCAGCGAGAACTACGTGTCCGCGGCCGTCCTGGAAGCCTCCGGGACCGTGCTGCAGAACAAGTACAGCGAGGGCTACCCCGGCCGCCGCTACTACGAGGGCCAGCAGAACATCGACCGCGTCGAGGCCCTCGCCGTCGAGCGGGCCAAGGGCCTGTTCGGGGTGGACCACGCCAACGTCCAGCCGTACTCCGGCTCCCCGGCCAACCTGGCCGTCTACCTCGCCTTCGCGAAGCCCGGCGACACCGTCATGGGCATGGCCCTCCCCATGGGCGGGCACCTCACCCACGGCTGGGGCGTCTCGGCGACCGGCTCGTGGTTCCGCGGCGTCCAGTACGGGGTGCGCCCCGACACCGGGCTGATCGACTACGACGCCGTACGGGAGCTGGCGCTCGCCGAGCGGCCGAAGCTGATCTTCTGCGGCGGCACCGCGCTGCCCCGCACGATCGACTTCGCCGCCTTCGCCTCGATCGCCGAGGAGGCCGGCTCGGTCCTGGTCGCGGACGTCGCCCACATCGCGGGCCTGATCGCGGGCGGCGCGCACCCGTCGCCGGCGGACCACGCCGACGTGATCTCCACGACCACGCACAAGACCCTGCGGGGCCCGCGCGGCGCGATGCTGATGTGCCGCCAGGAGCACGCCAAGGCCATCGACAAGGCCGTCTTCCCCGGCCTCCAGGGCGGTCCGCACAACCAGACGACGGCCGGCATCGCCGTCGCCCTCCACGAGGCCGCGCAGCCCTCCTTCACGGCGTACGCGCACACGGTCGTCGCCAACGCGAAGGCACTGGCCGCGGCCCTGCTGGAGCGCGGCTTCGACCTGGTCTCGGGCGGCACCGACAACCACCTGATCCTGATGGACCTCACCTCGCGGGGCGTTCCCGGCAAGGTCGCCGCCAAGGCGCTGGACCGGGCGGGCATCGTCGTCAACCACAACACCGTCCCCTTCGACCCGCGCAAGCCGTTCGACCCCTCGGGAGTGCGGATCGGCACGCCGTCGCTGACCTCCCGCGGGCTGACCGCCGCGCACATGCCGGCGGTGGCGGACTGGATCTCCCGAGCCGTGGACGCCGCCGCCAAGGGCGACGAGCCGGCGCTCGGCGCCGTCCGCGCCGAGGTCGCGTCGTTGATGGCGGAATTCCCGGCCCCCGGCCTGCCGCTGTCCTGACCCGCGGAGCCGTTGCCGGGGGCGCCGCCCCGGACCCCGCGCCTCGAACGCCGGCGGGGCTGACATCAGCCTCGCCCGGCGCAAAGCGGTCGCTCGGCCGGGGCGGGATCCGGCCGCCGCACTACCGCCCGGTACCCGTGCGGGGCCGGGCGGGGGAGCGGGGCGACCCGGGAGGTTCCGGCCAGCGGCGGACCGGAGCCCGCCCCCGCACCTGAGAGAATGGCGGCATGGCTTCTGATCGTCCTCGCGCGCTCTCCGGCATCCAGCCCACCTCCGGTTCGTTCCACCTCGGGAACTATCTCGGAGCCATCCGCCAGTACGTCGCGTTGCAGGAGACGCACGACGCCTTCTACATGGTCGTCGACCTGCACGCGATCACCATGCCGCAGGACCCGAAGGACCTCCGCGCGAACACCCGGCTCTCCGCCGCGCAGCTGCTCGCCGCCGGCCTGGACCCCGAGCGCTGCACGCTGTTCGTCCAGAGCCACGTGCCGGAGCACGCGCAGCTGGGCTGGGTCATGAACTGCATCACCGGTTTCGGCGAGGCGAGCCGGATGACCCAGTTCAAGGACAAGTCCGCGAAGCAGGGTGCGAACAACGCCACCGTCGGCCTGTTCACGTACCCGATCCTCCAGGTCGCCGACATCCTGCTGTACCAGGCGAACGCCGTCCCGGTCGGCGAGGACCAGCGCCAGCACATCGAGCTGACCCGCGACCTGGCCGAGCGCTTCAACCAGCGCTTCGGCCAGACCTTCACCCTCCCCGCCGCGCACATCGTCAAGGAGGTCGCGAAGATCTACGACCTCCAGGACCCGTCGGTCAAGATGTCGAAGTCGGCCTCCTCGCCCAAGGGCCTCATCAACCTCCTCGACGAGCCGAAGGCCACCGCGAAGAAGATCAAGAGCGCGGTGACGGACACCGAGGCCGAGGTCCGCTTCGACGTCCAGGAGAAGCCCGGCGTCAGCAACCTGCTCACGATCTACTCCACCCTCACCGGCGAGACGATCCCGTCCCTCGAAGACAAGTACGAGGGCAAGGGGTACGGCGCGCTGAAGACCGATCTGGCCGACGTCATGGTCGATTTCGTCACACCGTTCAAGCAGCGCACCCAGGAGTACCTGGACGACCCGGAAACCCTGGACTCCCTCCTGGCCAAGGGCGCGGAGAAGGCCCGCGCGGTCGCCGCCGAGACCCTCGCCCAGACGTACGACCGCCTCGGTTTCCTGCCCGCCAAGCACTGACCGGACCGAGGGCCCTGGCGAGATGGGGGGTGCTGCCGCCACACTGGGCGGCAGCAGTCCAATCAGACACACGGAGGAGAGACACGTGGGGACCGTTACGCTCGGCGTTTCGATCGCGGTCCCGGAGCCGTACGGCAGCCAGCTCCAGCAGCTGCGCGCCGGCTTCGGGGACGCTGCCGCGCACGGCATCCCCACGCACGTCACCCTCGTGCCGCCGACCGAGGTCGAGGCGGACCGGCTGCCGCAGATCCGGGCCCACCTGGCCGAGGTCGCGGCCGCCTTCCGCGCCTTCGCGATGCGGCTGTCCGGGACGGGGACCTTCCGCCCCCTCTCGCCCGTGGTCTTCGTCCGGATCGTGGAGGGCGCCCCGGGCTGCACCCGCCTCCAGGGTGAGGTCCGCGACCCGTCGGGGCCGCTCAGCCGCGAGCTGGCGTTCCCGTACCACCCGCACGTGACGGTCGCCCACGGGATCTCCGAGGAGGCGATGGACGTGGCGTTCGAGGCGCTCGCCGACTACGCGGCCGAGTGGCTCTGCGAAGGCTTCGCCCTCTACGAGCAGGGCTCGGACGGGGTCTGGCGCAAGCTGCGCGAGTACCCCTTCGGGACAGGTCCGACCGGCGTCCCGGCGCAGTGCGGCTCGCCGACCGACGCGGCCGCCGGACCGACCGTACGGCCCTCCTGACGGAGCGGCCGCAGGGCCCGGTGCGTGCGGAACCTGAGCCCGCGCAGGACGAGGGAGTGGAACGGGCGGGCCTTCGGGCGAAAAGTCACAATCGACGACCGTAGTCCCCGAAAGCCGCAATCCCGGCTATTTCCTGCGGCTCAATTACGGTGACTCCATGGACTGGCTGACGAAACTCCCGGTGATCGGGCCGCTGGTGGCCCGTCTGATGCGCACCCACGCGTGGCGTTCGTACGAGCGCCTCGACCGCGTGCACTGGACCCGGCTCGCCGCCGCGATCACCTTCCTCAGCTTCCTCGCGCTCTTCCCGCTGATCACGGTGGCCGCCGCCGTGGGCGCGGCGCTGCTCAGCAAGGAGCAGCTGGCCACCCTCCAGAAGAACCTCGCCGAACAGGTCCCCGGCATCTCCGACCAGCTCGACCTCGACGCGCTCGTCGCCAACGCGGGCACGATCGGCCTCGTCGCCGGCGCGATCCTGCTGTTCACCGGCATCGGGTGGGTCGGCGCCATGCGGGACTGCCTGCGCGCGGTGTGGGACAAGGACGACGAGGACGAGGGGAACCCCTTCGCCCGCAAGGGCAAGGACGCCCTGGTGCTCCTCGGCCTCGGCGGGGTGGGGCTGGCCTCGGCCGCGGCCTCGACCCTGGGGTCCAGCGCGGTCGGGAAGTCCGCCGAGTGGCTGGGCATCCCGCGCGACGGCGCGGGCGGCGCGCTCCTGCGGTCCGGCGCGTTCCTCGTCGGCGTCCTGGCGGCGTTCCTGCTGCTGCTCTACGTCCTGACCCTGCTGCCCGGGGTCGAACCGCCGCGCGGCCGCCTGATCCAGGCGGCGCTCATCGGCGCGGTGGGCTTCGAACTGCTGAAGCTGCTGCTCAGCGGCTACATGCGGGGGGTGGCGGCCAAGAGCATGTACGGGGCCTTCGGCGTGCCGATCGCCCTGCTGCTGTGGATCAACTTCACGGCGAAGCTGCTGCTCTACGTGTCGTCCTGGACCGCCACGCGCGCCGACGCGGACGGTGACGGCGCGCAGGACCCGGACCGCACCCCGGACTCCGCCCCGGACACGGCGCCGGGGTCCGGCCCGGCCCCTGGCCCGGAGCCCGCGCGCTCCTGAGGGCTGTCCGCAATCCCCGGCGCCGCGCGCCCGCCAGGGATTGCGGAACAGCCCTCAGGCCGTCCCGGCCGCTCGGGGGCAGCCGCTCCGGGTCAGCCGCGGCCCGTGCCGCGGCGGCCGCGCGGCCAGCGCCGGTTCACCACGAAGGCGCCGCCCGCGAGCGCTGCCAGCGCTCCGCCCGCGACAGCGAGGGCGGTGCCCACACCGCCGCCGGCCCCGCCGGCACCGGCCGCCGCCGGGCCGCCCTCGTGGGACTGGGCGGGGGAGCCGTACGAAGAGGTGTCCTCGCTCTTCGGCGGCACCAGCTCACCCACCGGCTTGACCTTCCCGGCCGCCGCGAAACCCCAGTCGAAGAGCGCGGAGGTCTCCTCGTAGACGGCGTTGCCGCCGCCGGCGCTCGGGTTCATCACCGTGACCAGCAGCTTCCTCGACCCCTGCTGCGCCACGCCGGTGAACGTGGACCCGGCCATCGTGGTGGTGCCGTTCTTGACGCCCGCGATGCCCTTGTACGGGGCCACGCCGTGCGCGCCCGTCATCAGCCGGTTGGTGTTCGTGATGCCGAAGGACTCGCGGGCCTTCCCGCCGTGCTGCTTGCCGGGGAACTGGGCGGTCGCCGTGCCGCAGTACTCCCGGAAGTCCTGCTTCTGCAGTCCGGAGCGGGCGATGAGCGTGAGGTCGTACGCGCTCGACACCTGCTCCGGTGAGTCGTAGCCGTCGGGGGACACCACGTGGGTGTCCAGCGCCTGGAGCTCCTCGGCGTGCGCCTGCATGTCCCTGACGGTCTTCTCGACGCCGCCGTTCATCGCGGACAGCACGTGCACGGCGTCGTTGCCGGACATCAGGAACACGCCCAGCCACAGATCGTGGACCGAGTACTCGTGGTCCTCCTTGACGCCCACCAGGCTGCTGCCCGAACCGACGCCGGAGAGCTCCTCCTCGGTGACCAGGTGGACCCGGTCCTTGGGCAGGCTCGGCAGCACGGTGTCCGCGAAGAGCATCTTCATGGTGGAGGCCGGGGGCAGGCGCCAGTGCGCGTTGTGCGCGGCCAGGATCTCGCCCGACTCGGCGTCGGCCACGACCCACGACCGACCCGACAGGTTCGCGGGGAGCGAGGGGGCGCCGGGCAGCAGGTTCACCTGGGTCCCCGGCTGGCCCAGCAGGGCACCGCCGACCGTGGACATGGACGCGGGCGGCGCGGCCGCCGACGGCGCCTTGGCGGGCCCGCCCTTCCCGTCGGCCGGCGGGGAGGGCGCGGCGTGCGCGGGGACCCCGAGGGCCGAGGGGATCAGCAGCGCGGCGGAAAGGACCGTCAGCGCGGTCTTCTTTGCAGACACGCAGGTGAAAGTACATCCCGATGTACTGCATGCCCCTCCTGACCGGCCAATTCGAAGGAACCACCGCCGGGACAGCCCACCCCGGCGCGTCCGTTCCGAGGACGAATCCGATACTGAGGTCATGAAACTCAGCCGTTCCTCCGCCTGGTTCCTACTCGTCTTCGGAGTGTGGAGCTGGTTCATCTGGGTGTCTTTCGTCCGGAACCTGTGGAAGAACGGCAGTGGCCTGGCGTTTGACGCGGCGGGCGATCCCACTTCCTACTTCTGGGTCCACCTGACCCTCGCGGTGTCGTCCCTTCTCCTGGGGACGGCCGTCGGAGTGATCGGGTTGCGCGGGGTCCGGGCGCTGCGGCGCGGATCACGCCCGGGGACGGACGCGGACGCGGGCACGCGCGCGGGCAGGGACGCGGGCACGGGGCCGGGCCCCGCCGCGGGTCCGCGCACCGGGCCGGACGCCGGATCGGGGCCGGGCGCATGATGATCGTGGTCTTCGCCCTCGTCGCACTGGCGGTCCTCGCCCTGCTGGTCCTGGTGCACCGCTGGCTGTGGATCCGCCTCGTCCGGGACACCACGGCCCCCGGCGGCCTGCCCCGCCGCATCGGCACGTCGTTGGCCATCGCCCTGCCCCTCCTCTCTGTGGCCGCCCTGACCGCCGGCCGCGCCGGGGCCCCGTTCTGGCTCCAGCAGGCGGTCGCCTGGCCCGGGTTCCTCTGGCTCGCGGTGCTCCTGTACCTGACCCTGACGATGCTGGTCGCGGAGCCGATCCGCGCGCTGTTGCTCCGCCGTCTGGCCCACCGGGCGCCCTCCGAGGCGGTACCCGCCGCGTCGGGCGCCCCCGCGGCGGCCGCCGTGAACGCCGCCGCGGCCACCCCGGCGGCCGCCGCCGCTCCGGCCCCGGCCCCCGCCCCGGCCCCCGCCCCGGCCCCCGCCGGGGCGCCGGGCGGGCCGGTCGTCCGCGGGCCGAGCCGCCGTACGCTCGCACGCGCCGTCGGCGGCGCGGCCGCCGCCGTGGCCGTGGGGACCGTTGCGAACGGCGCCCACGGGGTGCTGCGGGGTCCGGCGGTCAAGCGGGTCACGGTGCCGCTGGCCAAGCTGCCCCGCGGGGCGCACGGGTTCCGGATCGCCGTCGTCAGCGACGTCCACCTCGGCCCGGTCCTCGGCCGCGCCCACACCCGGCGCATCGTCGACGCCGTCAACCGCACGCAGCCCGACGTCATCGCCATCGTCGGAGACCTCGTCGACGGGAACGTGCACGACCTCGGGCCGGCCGCCGAGCCGCTGCGCGAGCTGCGGGCGCGCCACGGCTCGTACTTCGTCACCGGCAACCACGAGTACTTCTCCGGCGCCGCGCAGTGGGTCGACCACGTCCGGGAGCTCGGCCTGACCCCGCTGGAGAACGCCCGCCGCGCGCTGCCGTACTTCGACCTCGCCGGGGTGAACGACATCGCGGGCGAGAGCGAGGGCCAGGGCCCCGACTTCCGGGCCGCCCTCGGCGACCGCGACCGGGCCCGCGCCGCGGTGCTCCTCGCCCACCAGCCCGTCGTCATCCACGACGCGGTCCGGCACGGCGTGGACCTCCAGCTGTCCGGGCACACCCACGGCGGCCAGCTCTGGCCGGGCAACTACCTCGCCGAGCTCGCCAACCCCACCGTCGCCGGCCTGGAGCGCTACGGGGACACCCAGCTGTACGTCTCGCGCGGAGCCGGAGCCTGGGGGCCCCCGGTCCGGGTGGGCGCGCCGTCCGACATCACCGTCGTGGAACTCGCCTCGTACCAGGCCTGAGCGCCTCCATCCGCCCGCGGCCCGTCGGATTCCGGCGGACCGGGCGTATGGCGGTACGAGGAGATCCTGCCGCGCATCCAGGCGGCCGCGGCCGGACGGGGCCGCCGCCGGCGCCGAACGCCTAGGAACCGTCCCCGGCGGGGTCGGGGTCCGAGGCCCGCTTCTTCGACGCCACCGTCTGCGCCATGCCCGGCAGGAAGTCCGCGAACAGCTCGTGGACCTCCCGCACCAGCGGCCGCAGCACCCGGAACCGGGCCAGGACGATGCCCCGCGTCGTCAGCTGCGCGCCGCGCTCGGCGAGACCACGGGTCTTCTGACTGTCCGGCGAGCGGTCGAAGACCCAGTACAGGACCAGACCCATCTGCGAGAGCCACATCAACTCCGGCAGTACGTCGGCCAGTTCCGCCGGAACCTTGGTCTTCGCGCCCGCCAGCACCTCGCGGTGGATGTCGATCGCCGCCTTGCGGGCGGGCTCCGACTCCGGGGAGAACGGGCTGAGCGGGCTCTCCGGGTCCGCCGCGTTCTTGAAGAACTGGGAGGCGAACTCGTGGTACGGGGCCGCGATGTCCATCCAGCTGGTCAGTACGCCGGCGAGCCGCTTCTGCAGGTCGGTCTCGTTGTCCAGGATGGGCCGGACCGCCGCCTGGTGGGCGGCGCCGATCCGGTCGTAGAAGCCCTGGACCAGGTGTTCCTTCGACTCGAAGTAGTAGTAGGCGTTGCCGACCGAGACACCGGCCTCCTTGGCGATGCCCCGCATGGTCGTCTTGTCGAAACCGCGCTCCTGGAAGAGCCGGAGCGCGGTTTCGAGGATGAGCGTGCGGGTCTGCTCGCTCTTGGGAGCCTTCTGATCAGTCACGGTGTACGAGCCTATCCGGGGACGGAGCACCGGTCGTCACAGACCGGTGCCTCCACCCGCGCGGGGTCGTTCCCCGCCCCCGGCGGGCCGCTTTCCGTCCGTACGGCCTGCCGCCAGGCGGAGGCGGTGTACAGGGCGGCCCGGGCGAAGGGGCGGCCCGCCGGGGTGGCGAGCCAGTTGGCCTTCGGCCGGTGCTCGGCCAGCGCCCACAGGCACACGATGAAGGCGTCGGTCCCCGTCCACACCTGACCCGAGTCCCCGACGACGGTGATCTCCTTGAGCGTCGAGGCGTGGTCGAGCCGCGGGAACCGCCGCTGCGCCTCGTAGGACGCCGCGGGCACCAGGTCCATGCGGATCAGGCAGCGCTGCCCGGTCAGCCAGTGCCTGATGTGGACGCAGACCGGGCAGCCGGCGTCGTACAGGACGGTCAGTGCGCGCACCGCTCCCGGGGCCGTCACCGGCTCAGGCCCCGGCCGGCGCGGTCCACCCCTGGGGGGCGACCGGCGGGGTGTGCTGACGCTCCATGATGCCCCGGCGGCGCATCTTGTTCAGCACCCAGACGTTCCCGAGGTGCATGACCCCGAGGACGAGCAGGACGACGCCGAGCTTGAGCGACAGCGCCTCGAAGAGGCCGCGGGCGTCGAGGATCGTCTCGCCCGAGCGCAGGTAGAGGGTCACGAAGCCGATGTTCACGAGGTAGAAGCCGACCACCAGGAGGTGGTTGACGGCGTCGGCGAGCTTCTCGTTCCCCTGGAGGACGTCGCCGATGAAGACGCGGCCGTTGCGGCTGAGGGTGCGGGCCACCCAGACGGTGAGGCCGATGCTGATGAGCAGGTAGATGACGTACGCGACCACGGTGAGGTCCATAGCCCTCAAGCCCCCTTGAACGTGTTCAAATGCTTGGCATGGCTGACTCTAGGGCGTTTTTTGAACAAGTTCAAGCGAATGTTCGCCGGTCCCTGGGGCTGCTCACGGAGCCGGTGCTCGACGTGGGCGGGGCATGGGCGTACCGGGCCATGGCCGACCCGCGCCGGCACGGACTGCTCGCGCACGGCCGGTCGGCGAAGGCCACGCGGCCCCCGCAGCCGCGGGTGGCCCGCGCGGCGGGGTGGGGGGTCCGGGGGCGGCAGCCGGCCCGGACCGTCCCTCAGATGCTCAGAAGCTCAGAAGCTCAGAAGCTCAGAGAGCGGGCGTAGTTGACCTGGTTCATGACCCAGGCGTACGCGTGCGCGTCGGCCGCCGGAATCATCGTGGAGTGGTGGCGGCCGCCGCTGGTGACCGTGACCTGGATGTAGCCCGTCGTGACCTTCTCCTTCATCAGGAGGAAGAGCAGGCCCAGCAGGCAGAACACCGCGAAGACGACCGCCAGCACGATGGCGTGGGTCGGAATCTTCTCCTCGGTGCGCGAGAAGTCCGTCGCGTTCCACATCGAGCCCTGGAGCGGCATCGAGCCCGACGGGGTGATGATCTGGTCGCCGACGACGCTGATGTCGCCGAGGGACAGCATCGCGCCCCCGCCGCCCGGGCCGTACGCCGGTACGGGGAAGCCCGCGCCGCCGATGGTCGGCTGGTAGGCGGAGGCTGCCGGATAGGGCTGCGGGTAGCCGTAACTGGCCTCGCCCGGCCCCCATCTGTAGTCGCCCTGGCCGGACTGGCCGGGCTGGCCGCCCTGACTCGGGTCGCTCGCGTAGGGGTTCGGCTGCTGCTCGCTCATGCGGCCGATCCTTCCACAGGCACGCCCGCCCCCGTACCCCACGTGCGCAGAACGGACGCTTCCCGCACGCCGGAGCCCCGCACGCCGGAGCCCCGTGTCCCGGACGGTGGTCCGGGGCACGGGGCTCCGTACGGCTACTGCTGCGAAGTCCGGATCAGAAGCGGCGCGTGATGAGGGCGCGCTTGACTTCCTGGATCGCCTTCGTGACCTCGATGCCGCGGGGGCACGCGTCGGTGCAGTTGAACGTCGTGCGGCAACGCCACACGCCGTCCTTGTCGTTCAGGATCTCCAGCCGCTGCTCGCCGGCCTCGTCGCGCGAGTCGAAGATGAAGCGGTGCGCGTTGACGATCGCCGCCGGGCCGAAGTACTGCCCGTCGTTCCAGAACACCGGGCACGAGGACGTGCACGCGGCGCACAGGATGCACTTGGTGGTGTCGTCGAAGCGCTCGCGGTCCTCGGCGGACTGCAGGCGCTCGCGCGTCGGCTCGTTGCCCTTGGTGACGAGGAAGGGCATCACGTCGCGGTAGGCCTGGAAGAACGGCTCCATGTCGACGATGAGGTCCTTCATCACCGTGAGGCCCTTGATGGCCTCGACGGTGATCGGCTTCTCCGGGTTGATGTCCTTGATCAGCGTCTTGCAGGCGAGCCTGTTCTTGCCGTTGATCCGCATCGCGTCGGAGCCGCAGATGCCGTGCGCGCACGAGCGGCGGAAGGTCAGCGTGCCGTCGAGGTCCCACTTGATCTTGTGGAGACCGTCGAGCACGCGCTCCTTCGGGTCGATCTCGACCTGGAAGTCCTGCCAGGTCGACTCTTCCGAGATCTCCGGGTTGAAGCGGCGGATCCGGAAGGTGACGGTGATGAAGGGCGAGGCGGCCGCCGCGGCCTCCATCTGGTCCGTCTTGGACAGGGTCGGGGTGGCCATCAGTACTTACGCTCCATCGGCTGGTAGCGGGTGACGACGACGGGCTTGTAGTCCAGCCGGACGGAGTCCTTGCCGTCGGCGTCCACCTCGCGGTACGCCATGGTGTGGCGCATGAAGTTGACGTCGTCGCGGTTCGGGTAGTCCTCGCGGTAGTGACCGCCGCGGGACTCCTTGCGCGCCAGCGCGGACACGGCCATGACCTCGGCCAGGTCGAGCAGGTTGCCCAGCTCGATGGCCTCCAGCAGGTCCGTGTTGAAGCGCTTGCCCTTGTCCTGGACGGACACGTTGCGGTAGCGCTCGCGCAGCTCCGCGATCTTGTCGACCGCGGTCTTGATGGTCTGCTCCGTACGGAACACCATCACGCAGGCGTCCATCGTCTCCTGGAGCTCCAGACGCAGGTCGGCGACCCGCTCGTGGCCCGTGGAGTTGCGCAGCCGCTCGACGAGGTCGACGACCTGCTGCGCCGGGTTCTCCGGCAGCTCGACGAAGTCGTGCGCGTGGGCGTACGCCGCCGCGGCGATGCCCGAGCGCTTGCCGAAGACGTTGATGTCCAGCAGCGAGTTGGTGCCCAGGCGGTTCGCGCCGTGCACCGACACGCACGCGACCTCGCCGGCCGCGTACAGGCCCGGGACGACGGTGGTGTTGTCGCGCAGGACCTCACCCTCGACGTTGGTCGGGATACCGCCCATGGCGTAGTGCGCGGTGGGCTGGATCGGGATCGGGTCCGTGTACGGCTCGATGCCGAGGTACGTACGGGCGAACTCGGTGATGTCCGGCAGCTTGGCGTCGAGCTGCTCCGGCGGCAGGTGCGTCAGGTCCAGGTACACGTGGTCCCCGGCCGGACCGCAGCCGCGGCCCTCGCGGATCTCGGTGTAGATGGAGCGCGAGACGACGTCACGGGACGCGAGGTCCTTCATGACCGGCGCGTACTTCTCCATGAAGCGCTCGCCGTCCTTGTTGCGGAGGATGCCGCCCTCACCGCGGGCACCCTCCGTCAGCAGGATGCCCATGCGCCAGATGCCCGTCGGGTGGAACTGGAAGAACTCCATGTCCTCCAGCGGCAGGCCGCGCCGGTAGCAGGCCGCCTGGCCGTCGCCGGTGAGGGTGTGCGCGTTGGAGGTCACCTTGAAGAACTTGCCGGTGCCGCCGGAGGCGTAGATGACGGACTTGGCCTGGAACACGTGGATCTCGCCGGTGGCGAGCTCGTACGCGACCACACCGGCCGACTTCGTGACGCCGTCCTCCTCGACCAGGAGCTGGTCCAGGACGTAGAACTCGTTGAAGAACTCCACGCCCTCCTTGACGCAGTTCTGGTAGAGCGTCTGGAGGATCATGTGGCCCGTGCGGTCCGCGGCGTAGCAGGACCGGCGGACCGGCGCCTCGCCGTGGTTGCGCGAGTGGCCGCCGAAGCGGCGCTGGTCGATGGTGCCGTCCGGGGTGCGGTTGAACGGCAGGCCCATCTTCTCCAGGTCGAGGACGGCGTCGATGGCCTCCTTCGCAAGGATCTCGGCGGCGTCCTGGTCGACCAGGTAGTCACCGCCCTTGACCGTGTCGAAGGTGTGCCACTCCCAGTTGTCCTCTTCCACGTTGGCCAGCGCGGCGGCCATGCCGCCCTGCGCGGCGCCCGTGTGGGAGCGGGTGGGGTAGAGCTTCGTCAGCACGGCGGTGCGGCTGCGCTTCGTCGACTCGATGGCGGCGCGCATGCCCGCGCCGCCCGCGCCGACGATGACGGTGTCGTACTTGTGGATCTTCATTGGTTACGCCTCAGCCCCGTTGCCTAGCGGATGTTCGGGTCGAAGGTGAAGATCACCAGCGTGCCCAGAAGGATGGTGAACACCGTGGCGGTGTAGAGCAGGCCCTTCAGCCACAGCCGCGTGTTGGCGCGCTCCGCGTAGTCGTTGATGACCGTACGCAGACCGTTGCCGCCGTGCAGCATGGCCAGCCACAGCATCAGCAGGTCCCAGACCTGCCAGAACGGGGACGCCCAGCGGCCGGCCACGAAGGCGAAGCCGATCTTGGAGACGCCGCCGTCCAGCACCAGCTGGATCAGGAGGTGGCCGATCACGAGCACGACCAGGACGATGCCCGAGAGGCGCATGAAGAGCCATGCCACCATCTCGAAGTTGCCGCGGGTCGAGCGCGGGGTCTTGCCGGTCCGCTTGCGCGGGGCCTCGATGTACGGGGCCGGGTTGTCGACGTCGTAGAGGGACACGCCCTCGACGTCGCCGATGACCTTGGGGGAAGAAGTGTCAGAAGACATGCGTGTCACTTCCCGAACAGTTCAAGGTAGGCGTGGCCGAGTACGGGGTAGAGAGCCCCGACCATCAGCACGATCCAGATGCCCACGACGGTCCAGAGCATCTGCTTCTGGTAGCGCGGGCCCTTGGACCAGAAGTCCACGGCGATGACGCGGAGACCGTTGAGCGCGTGGAACAGGATTGCGGCGACGAGGCCGTACTCCAGCAGCGCGACGATCGGAGTCTTGTAGGTAGCCACCACGTCGTCGTACGCCTCGGGGGAGACGCGGACGAGAGCGGTGTCAAGGACGTGTACGAACAGGAAGAAGAAAATGAGGACGCCGGTGACTCGATGAGCCACCCAGGACCACATTCCTTCCCGGCCGCGGTACAACGTTCCAGCCGGCACGGAAAACCCTCCGGAAGCGGGGTGGGGGCCAGCCGGCTTCTTTGTCGGTCGGGCCCGGCCGGGTACGGTCCTCCGGCCCCGGACATCGTAGCGACGCTTTGTCGGTTCCCTTGCGCGGGGGTCATCGGTGTGATCAAACAGGCACGGACGGACTATCCCACAGGGGCAAATAGCCCGAATTCCTCCGCAGTCAGCCCATCGGCCGAGGTGAGCCAGCGTGTCAGGTCCAGCAGCCGGCCCTGCGCGACCCGGCGCAGCTCGTCCGCGGAGATCGAGCGCTCCTCGTCCACCTCGTGCCCCATCCGCCGCCGGATCGCCGACAGCAGCTGGTCGGCCTGCTCCTCCGGGGGGTGTCCGTCGAGGCAGATCACGAAGGCGTGGCCGAACGTGCGTTCGTACTCCGCGTGGGCCGCGTCGAGGGCGAGCAGCGCGGCGTACGAGGCGCCGTGCTCCAGTTCCGCCGAGCTCTCGGCGGCCAGCGCCTCCGTCAGGTCCGCCTGGGAGAGGTCGTACGAGGCCTCGTCGGCCGCGGCGAGCAGGACGCCGGCGTCGGGGTACGGGCGGTGCACGGCCAGCCGGTGGGCCCAGCGGCGGCTTCCGCAGCAGTGCAGCAGGGCGGCGTGGGCCGCCTCGGGGGAGAGGGCGTTGAACCGCGTCAGCCCGGAGCCGTGTACGGGATCGGAGCTTCCCCCGGACTGCGTCCGGGAGGTGCCCCCGGCGGCCTGTGCCGGAAGATGGCTGGACAGCGGGGGGCTCCTCGGGGCGTGGCGCGGGTGTACCGCCACGCTAGCGACGTGGGGTCGGGTGTGTCGTACTCCCACGGGGAAATCACCCGGAAGAGAGCCGAAAGGATGACGTGGACGCCTGGTACGGAGTGTGGGGCAGCCGTTCGGACGGCATGCGGGCCCGTCCGCGCGGACCGGCGCGGACGGGGCGGGAAGGGGAAGACGACCGAGGCCGCCACCCCCCACAGGAGAGGCCCCGGTCGCCGTCCGTCACGGGCTCGTGCGACAAGCCCGTACCCCTGTCAGCGCCCCGAGTGCGTTTTGTGTCACACCTCGCTCCGCGCAGGGTTGGTTGCTGGTTGTACAACTCGTGGACGAAGGTGCTTGAAAGCCGTAACGTGCTGATTTGCGCCAGAGCTACAGGACAGTGAACGGGTTGGGGACTTTGCTGGGGGACGACGCGGAGCTGACCGCCGCGGTGCTCGCGGCACAGGACGGCGACGAGAACGCGTTCCGTGCTGTGTACCGCGCCGTGCACCCGCGCCTGCTCGGATACGTACGCACGCTCGTCGGGGACGGCGACGCGGAGGACGTGACGTCCGAGGCCTGGCTGCAGATCGCCCGCGACCTCGACTCCTTCACCGGCGACGCCGACCGCTTCCGCGGCTGGGCCGCCCGGATCGCCCGCAACCGGGCCCTGGACCACATCCGCATGCGCGGCCGCCGCCCCGCCATCGGCGGCGACGACACGGAGCTCACCGGCTGGGCCGCCGAATGCGACACCGCCAGCGCCGCCATGGAGTCGCTCGCCACCGGCTCGACCATGGCCCTGATCGCCCAGCTGCCCCAGGACCAGGCGGAGGCCGTCGTCCTGCGCGTCGTCGTCGGACTCGACGCCAAGACCGCCGCCGAGACCCTCGGCAAGCGTCCCGGCGCGGTCCGCACCGCCGCGCACCGGGGCCTGAAGAGGCTGGCGGAGCTGCTCGGCGCGCAGGGCGTGACGGGCGACTTCGCGCCGGGCCGGGAAACGGAACCGGAACCGGACTCGGACGAGCGGGCCCCGGTCGGCCATAATGCCGGTGGCCAGGCGCGGGACGGCGGGGGCGGGAGGGATCTCGACGCCGTACCCGCACAACGCGGCCGTGGCGGGGGCCTCGTAGAACAAACCGGTGTGACGCATTCACGTTGGCGGACGCAGAAGGACATGTGATGGCCGACGAGCGCGACAGGTGGCTGGACAAAGCCGCGGCGGACAGACTGCTGCGCGGGGAACCGGCGGAACCTGTGGGACCGTCCGCCGATCCGCACGCACGGCGAGAGGCCGCACGCCTGCGCGCGGCCCTCGACTCCCTGGCGCAGCGGGAGCCGGCCCGCGGGGAGCTGCCCGGCGAGGCCGCGGCGGTCGCCGCCTTCCGTACCGCGCAGGTGGCGCGCGCCGCCCGTGGTGCGGCCGCCTCCCGGCCGCCGGCCGCCGCCTCCCGGGACGCCCTGGTCGACCTCTGCCGCGTCGCGCCCGTCACGGCGCGCCACCCCCGGCGGCACGTCCGGTTCGGCCTCGCGGCCGCCCTGGCGAGCGTCGCCGTGGGCGGGCTGGCCGCCGCGGCGGGAGCCGGGCTGCTGGACCAGGACCGCTTCGACAGCGCGGGACCCGTACCGGCGCTGTCGGTCAGCGCCGACGACGACGCGGCCCCGGACGCAGACGGCTCCCTGCCCACCCTCGCCCCGCAGCTGCCCCCCGCCCCGCTGCGGGGCGGCCCGACCGTCCAGCCGGACCCGGGCGGCGCCACGGCGACGCGGGAACCGGACGGACGTACGGAGCCCGGCGCCGCGGCCACCGCCGGAACCGGAACCTCCACCGGAGGGTTCGCCGCCGGCGGCACCGGCAAGGATCTCCGGGGCAGTGCCCAGGGCACCGCCGGGGGCAAGGACGACGAAGTGGAGACCGAGGGCAACGGGAACACGTTCGCCAACGGCGGCAGCAGGGAACGCGACCACGACCGGGCGAAGCGCCGGGCGGCGACCCTCTGCGAGGACTACCGGGCGGGGCACCTCGACAAGGACCGCCGCGAGAAGCTGTCGAACCTGGCCCGGGGGCTCGCCCGCATCCCGCGCTACTGCGAGGCGCTGCTGGACGGGGTCACCGACTCCGGCGGCCTGCCGGGCGACGCCGCGGGCGCACCCGGCCGCTCGGGCGGGACGAGCGCGTCCGGCGGTGCGGACGGCAGCGGCGGCGACGGCGTCATCCCGGCCCCGGCCCCGTCCCCGGCACTGTCGGGCGGATCGGGCCTGCGCGACCGCCGCTGATCGGTGTGCTGACCTGCCTGTAACACTTTTCGAACCGGTGACGCAGTACGTATCGAGCCGACTGGTCATCGGCCGCGCATGAGCCGGGGTTCCCCCCGTACCCCTGGGCTCTGCGCAACCGGCGCGGGCGGGGCACGTTCCCCCGGCCCTGCCCGCGCCCTTTACGTCCGGACCGCCACCGCGGCCGGCGGACCCCCACCGGCCGCCGCGGGCGTCACCAGTAGACGACGACCTTGTCGCCGACCTGGACCTGGTCGAACAGCGCGGACAGCTTGCCCTTGTCCCGGACGTTGACGCAGCCGTGCGAAGCGCCGGCGTAGCCGCGGGCCGCGAAGTCGGCCGAGTAGTGCACCGCCTGGCCGCCGCTGAAGAACATCGCGTACGGCATGGGCGTGTGGTAGATCGTCGACGTCCACTCCTTGGCCTTCCAGCCCACGTTGAACACGCCTTCGCGGGTCGGGGTGTTCTCCGAGCCGAAGCGCACGTCCATGGTGGACATGACCTTGCCGTCGATCATCCAGGCGAGGGTGCGGCTCTCCTTGCTGATGCACATCACCCGGCCCTCCATGCAGCGCGCGTCCGGGGCGTCCGGCTCGTTGACCGTGGGCGGGCGCAGCTCGTCGGCGGTGGGCTTCTTGGTGGCGGCCTGGATCTTCTTCCAGGTGGGCTCGTCGACCGATCCGGTCGGGGTCAGGCCGTTCTTCGACTGGAAGGACTTGACCGCGGAGGTCGTCTTCGAGCCGTAGAAGCCGGTCGGCGCGACCGACATCAGCTTCAGCTGCTTCAGCCGGGCCTGGAGCTCGCGCACCTGCTCGCTGTCGTCGCCGTTGGCCATGACCTGCTGCACCGTCGGCGACGGCGAGGCGGAGGCGGTCGGCGAGGCCGACTTCGAGGGGGACGGCGACGCCGAGGCGGAGGGCTCGCCCGGCTTGTCGTCGGTGGTCGGGGAGGCATCGGGGGAGGCGCCCGCCGTGGGCGAGGCGGAAACCGACGAAGGGGAGCCCGCGGCCCCCGACTTCTGCGGTCCGCAGGCGGTCGCGGCGAGCGCGACGGCGGTGACCACCCCAAGCGTGCGGATTATGACTCTCTGGCGTTGCATTGCTGTCCCCCGTTTTCTACGTCGTGTAAGTAGGTGATGCCTGGGGCGCGCGGACAGTTGCGCTGAGTCCCGGGATGTTGCGCCTTTGTGACCGGGGGCGCCCGCAGCCGTGCGAAGGAGTGCGCGGCGGGGGCCACACCCGGCGGTAGCCGGGGAAGGTTCTATCAGTCCCGGACCCGGCTGTTCCACGCAGGGACGTCCGACGGCGCGCGCCGCGGCCGGAATTCCGGCCGAACCGGTACGCGGGGCCCGCGGCCTGACGGGACGGGACCCGGCGGCCCGCCCGGGCGATCCGGGGTGTTTTCCAGATGTCCAGGGCATTCACCCGGGTTTGCGAACAGCGGGTCCGGGCCGCGTCCCGGACCGTGCGGCAGGGTGCGCGGCGGTGCGCGGGCGGCCGGTTGACGGGCGGGGTCCCCCGGTGTCGCGCGGTGCTCCGGGGCGCTGCGGACGGGGCCGGTTCCAGTAGGCGAAACGGGGTGGCGCGACAGGTGCAACCCTGTGGGACACTCCTGCGCATGCTGGGTGTGACAGATCTTCCGACGTACCTCGCCGGCCTGGTGCTGATGGTGCTGCTGCCGGGTCCGAACTCGCTCTACGTGCTGTCCGTGGCCGCGCGCGGCGGAGTGAGGGAGGGCTACAAGGCCGCCTCCGGGGTGTTCACCGGCGACGCGGTCCTGATGGTGCTGACCGCCGCCGGCGCGGGCGCGCTGCTCCAGGCGAGCCCGCTGCTGTTCGGCGTGGTGAAGTTCCTCGGCGCCGGCTACCTGGCCTGGCTGGCCGTGGGGATGATGCGGACCGCCCGGGCCATGTGGCGCGACCGCAGGGCCACGCAGGAGGAGTTGCTGACCGGCGCGGAGCCGGAGGGCGGCACCGGGCGGCCCTACCGCCGGGCGCTCCTGGTGAGCCTGGTCAACCCGAAGGCCATCCTGTTCCTGCTGTCGTTCTTCGTGCAGTTCGTCGACCCCGGGTACGCCTACCCGGCGCTGTCGTTCCTGCTGCTCGGCACGGTGTCGCAGCTGGTGAGCTTCCTCTACCTGTCCACCCTGATCTTCACGGGGACCCGGCTGTCGGCCGCCTTCCGCCGCCGCAAGCGGTTGTCCGCGTGGGCGACTTCGGCGGCCGGCGTGCTGTTCCTGGGCTTCGCGGCCAAGCTCGCCGTCAGCTGAGCGGGCGGCCGGAGCGGCCCGTGCGCCGCAGCCGCACGATCCGGCGCACGGCCCGGCGCACCCGCGGGCTGCGCGGCAGGAACGCGAGCCGGGCGGGAATGCCGCCCGGCAGTCCCAGGACGGTCAGCCGGCGCCGGGTGACGTACCGCAGGGCGCCGGGGCCGGACCGCCCGGCGAGGTGGGCCTCCGCCTCCGCCCGGCGCGCCGCCAGGATCCGCGGCTGCATCGTGAACCCGACCGCGGTCAGGAGCCCGGCCAGCTCGGCGCGGACCCGCTCGGGGCCGGGGGGCGTCCAGGCGCGGACCGCGTCCGGGTCGGCCAGGTCGGGGAGCAGGGCGTCGACCAGGGCCAGCGGGACGCGGTTGCTGTTCGCGTACGGGGTCAGGCGGGCCAGCACCGCGCCCGTACCGGTGCGGGCGACGGGCAGCCCGTACAGGGTGGCGGCGGTCAGCAGGCCCGTGGAGAAGCAGCCGACGACCAGCGCGGGGCGCAGCCGCTGGTAGAGCGTCTCGGCCAGCACCGGGGCGGCCGCCACGGTCAGCCGGACACCGAGCCGGGCGGCCTCCCGCTCGGCTTCGTGCGCGTACGCGGCCGGGGCGCCGGGGTGCGGTTTGAAGACCAGCTCGCGGTGGCCGAGGGCGTGCGCGCCGCGGACCATGTCCGCGTGCAGCCGCTCCTCCTCGGCGGGGGTCATGAGGTCGAGCGCGGAGAGGTACTGGCCGAGGAGGAGCGCCGGGCGGCCGGCCGGGCCGGGGCCGGGGCCGGTGTCGCGGGTAAGGCCTCCGAGGCCTCCGAGGCCTCCGAGACCTTCGGGGCCCGCGGGGTCCGGGAGTTCGGCGACCTCCGCGAGGACCTTCAGCAGGGGCTCCGGGGGCAGCGGCTCGGCCCGCACCCCGAACTCCGTCAGCAGCAGCGGCTCCAGACCCGGCACCAGGTCCGGGTGGAGCACCCGCCGCACCCGCATCCCGAGCTGGGGGTCGAGCCGGAAGCGGGTGGGCCCGTAACTCATCAGCCCGTCGGCGTAGACGTCCACGGCCGCGCCGGGGAAGAGCCGGCACAGGGTCTGGGCGGGCGGCACCTGGAGCGACTCCACGACCAGCTCGACGCGGTCGTCGCCGAGACCCCACAGGGCGCGCAACTGCCGTTCCCACAGAGGGACGTCCTCCGGGCGCGGGGCCCAGGTGCTCGGGTGCTGCGGTGCGATGACGGCGTTCCAGTCGAGCACCTCGTCGAAGCGGCCGCGCAGCACGGCGAAGCCCGGCATGTCCGCGAGACCGGGGGTGACCTCGGCGGTCACGGCGTGGTTGCTGGTCAGCAGGATCCGGCGGCCGACGGCCGGGAAGACGCCCGCGTCGATGCCCGCCGCGAGGGTGGCGGCGCCGTAGAGGGTCGAGGCCAGGAAGATCTGGGTGGGCATCAGGCGGCCGCTCCCCGTGCGGTGCGGCGGCCGAGCGGACGGTGCGCCCGGCGGACGCGGCGCAGCAGGGCGGAGCGATCCGCGTCCATCGAGTCCAGGGCGCGGTCCAGCACGTCCCGGGGCATGCGTCCGAGCGCGGCCGCGCTCATCGAGCGGAGTTTCCTGGCCACGGCCGGTTCGTACCTTTCGATGGATCCGAAATGGTGGGCGATGATCGCGCAATATGTTCGGACGGCTTTCGGCATCAGCCGGTCCGATTCGCGGTCCGCCGCGGTTTCCGCGAGAACTTGATCAAATGCACGGATGAAATCGAGCTGCCGTTCGTCCCCGATCTGCGTCAGCGACGTGGAAATCCCGCGACGGTAGAAGATTCCGGGCATTCCGACGGCCGCGAAGGATTCCGCCTCCCGGTGCAGCCGCCAGATCCACGGCCGGTCCTCCGCCGTCCGCAGCCCGTCGGTGAAGCGCAGCACCCCGCGGTCCAGCAGCCGCCGGTGGTACATGCCGGCCCAGGCGTACGGATAGTCCACCGAGGTGGCCCGGTCCGAGGGCAGGATCGCCGTGCGCGGATCGGCGACGAGCGACTGCGGCCCGTACGGGACGCGCTGCACGCTCCGCGCCCTGCCGGTGCACTGCACGTGGTCGGTACGGACGAAGTCGCAGCCCAGGGCCTCGATGGCGGCCAGCGTCCCGGCCAGGTGGCCGGGGGCCAGCCAGTCGTCCCCGTCCAGGAAGGCGAGGTACTCGCCGCGGGCCGCGTCCAGTCCGGTGTTCCGTGCGGTGGCCAGGCCGCCGTTCTGCCCGTGGGGGAGGAGGACCGCGCCGGGCAGCGTGCGGGCCGCCCGCTCCAGCAGTTCGCCCGTCCCGTCCGTCGAGCAGTCGTCGACGAGCAGGAATTCGAAATCGTCCCGGGCGTTGGCTTCGAGGCTCCTCAGGGCATCCGGTGCGTACGTCCGCACGTTGTAGAACGGCACGACAACAGAGAGCTTGGGCACCCACCGGACGGTAGGCGTCCGCCCGGCATTCACCGTGGCTCCCGTGCGTATTCCATGTGAACGGCGCGGGGCGGGCGCGTAAACCCGTACGCTTTCGCATGTCGTCGACTGGTTGTTAACCCGCTGTTGTGCGGTCGTTGGGCCGGTCGGCCGCGCCGCGGAATAGTTTCTGCCGCGTGCCAGAAAGCAAGCTGCGCGTCGCCGTGCTCGCCGATTCCGATACGCGATGGAAATGGGGCGCTCTCACCGCCCGCCGTCTCGTGCCCGACCACCAGCTCACCGGATACCTGCTGCGCGGCCGGGCCACGCCCACCGACCGCCAGCTCGGCGAGGTGGGGGTCGGCGCCGACCGGCTGACCGAGGTGTCCTGCGCCGAGTTCCTCGACGGACTCGGGCGCGAGCGCTACGACGTGGTCGTCCTCGCTCTCGTCGGCGGCGCCGTCCAGGCCGTCCTGCACGGGACCCGCGCCCTGTGGCCCGCCCCGGCCGAGCGGCCCGTACTCGTCACGGGCTACGTGGGCGTCGTCTACGAGAAGCTCGCCGACGGGCTGCTGCTGCGGCACGGGGCCGACCTCGTCCTCGCCAACTCCCGCCACGACGCCGAGCGGTTCCGCGCCGTGTACGAGGGGGTCGGCGCGGACGCCGGCGCCGTGACCGAGACGGCCCTGCCGTTCCTGGGCGGCGCGCGGTACGTCCCGCCGGCCGGGTCCGGCGGCGCCGCCGGACCCGCGCACCGGGTGGTCTTCGCCGTGCAGCCCTCCGTCCCCGAGAGCCGCGCGGACCGCGCGTACCTGCTGGAGCGGGCGGCGCGGCACGCGCGGCTGCACCCCGGCCGGGAGGTGCTGATCAAGCTCCGCAGCCGCCCCGGGGAGCACACCACGCACCTGGAGGAGCACCCCTACCAGCGGCTCGCGCAGCGGCTGCCGGGCGGACTCCCGCCCAACTGTCGCCTCGTGTACGGGAACATGGGCGAGGTACTGGACACCGCCGACCTGCTGGTCACCGTCTCGTCCACGGCCGCCCTGGAGTCCCTGCACCGCTCCGTGCCGACCGCGGTCCTCACCGACCTCGGCATCCGCGAGGCCCTCGGGAACCACCACTTCCTCGGCTCGGGCTGCCTGGCCTCCTGGGACGAGCTGGACGCCGGGCTGCTCCCGCGGGGCGATCAGGACTGGCTGCGCGCCCAGGGGGTCCGCCCTGCGGCCGGGGACGCCACCGCGGGCGCGCCCTCCGACGACGCCGACCACGCTCCCCTGGACGACGCCTACGCGGCCGCCCGGGAGCGGGTCGCCGCGCTGGCCGCCGAGGAGCTGCTGCCCTCCCCGGACCCGTACTACACGCTCACCACCGCCCCCGGTTACCTGCCCGGCATCCTGGCCCGCCACCGCCTGGCCCCCGACGGCACCCCGCTGCCCGGCGCCGTGCGCCGGGCAGCGGGGGAGTCCCGGCTGCGCCGCCGCCTGCGCGCCCACCTGCGCGGAGCCGCCCGCGGGGCGTACCGCCACGGAGTCCAGCGCGTGGCCCCGCTGATCCGCCGCCTGGGGGAGCTGTGACCGCGCCGCGGACCGGGGCGCCGCGGGTGCTGGCCGTCGTACCCGCCCGGGGCGGCTCCAAGGGGGTGCCCGGGAAGAACCTCGCCGAGGTGGCCGGGGTGCCGCTCGTCGCCCGTGCCGTACGGGCCTGCCTGGCCGCGCCGACCGTCACCGACGTGGTGGTGTCCACCGACTCCGCCGCGATCGCCGCGGCCGCCCGCGACGCCGGCGCCGAGCCGGTCACCCGCCCCCGGGCGATCTCCGGCGACACGGCGAGCAGCGAGGCCGCGGTCCTGCACGCGCTGGCCGCCTTCGAGGAGCTGCACGGAGCCACCGTGGACGTGGTCCTCCTGGTCCAGTGCACGAGCCCCTTCCTCACCGCCTCCGACGTCGAGTCCGTCGCCGCCGCCGTCGCCTCCGGGGAGGCCGACTCGGCCCTGACCGCGGCCCCCTTCCACGGTTTCCTCTGGCGGGAACGCCCCGACGGGTCCGCGGCCGGGGTCAACCACGACGAGGCGTACCGCCCCAGGCGCCAGGACCGCCCGCGGGACCTGCTGGAGACCGGCGCCGCCTACGCCATGGACGCCGCGGGCTTCCGCGCCGCCGGCCACCGGTTCTTCGGCCGGGTCCTGCCCGTCGCCACCGACCCGGCACGGGTGCTGGAGATCGACGACCCGCACGACCTGGCCCGGGCCCGGCTCCTCGCCCCGCTCCTCGACCCCCTGACCCCGCACCCCGGGCTCGCGGCCCCCGCACCGGCACCCCCCGAGCCCACCTCGCACCCCGAGCTCCCCGCACACCCCGCGAACACCCCGCACCCCGAGCTCCCCGCACCCCCCGCACACCCCGTACCCACGCGAAGGACGTCGCCCGCCATGACCGCCACCCCCCACGTCGCCGCCCGCCTGCGCACCTTCGGATCGCGCACCGCCGGACCCGGCCACCCCGTCTACGTCGTCGGAGAGATCGGCATCAACCACAACGGCGACCTCGGCACCGCCTTCGCCCTGATCGACGCGGCCGCCGAAGCCGGCTGCGACGCCGTGAAGTTCCAGAAGCGCACCCCGGAGATCTGCACCCCGCGCGACCAGTGGGACATCGAGCGCGACACCCCCTGGGGCCGCATGACGTACATCGACTACCGCCACCGCGTCGAGTTCGGCGAGGACGAGTACCGCGCCATCGACACCCACTGCGCCCAGCGCGGCATCGACTGGTTCGCCTCCCCGTGGGACACCGAGGCCGTCGCCTTCCTGGAGAAGTTCGACGTCCCCGCCCACAAGGTGGCCTCCGCCTCGCTCACCGACGACGAGCTGCTGCGCGCCCTGCGCGCCACCGGCCGCACCGTCGTCCTCTCCACGGGCATGTCCACCCCGAAGCAGATCCGGCACGCGGTGGAGGTGCTCGGCAGCGACAACATCCTGCTCTGCCACGCGACCTCGACCTACCCGGCCAAGGCCGAGGAGCTCAACCTGCGGGTGATCAACACCCTCCGGGAGGAGTACCCCAACGTCCCCATCGGCTACTCCGGCCACGAGACGGGCCTGCAGACCACCCTCGCCGCCGTCGCCCTCGGCGCCGCGTTCGTCGAGCGGCACATCACCCTCGACCGCGCGATGTGGGGCTCCGACCAGGCGGCCTCCGTCGAGCCGGGCGGCCTGACCCGCCTCGTCCGCGACATCCGCACCATCGAGACCGCCCTCGGCGACGGGGTCAAGCGGGTCTACGCCTCCGAGCTCGGCCCCATGAAGAAGCTCCGCCGGGTGCAGGGCACGCCGGTGGCCGTCTGACCGTCCCGGCCGTCCGACCCCGGGTCCGGCGCGTACGAGTGCCGCCCCCAGACGAAGTGCCGCCCCAGACGAGGAGTACGTGGTGTCCGTGGTGCCCCCTTCCGCCTCCGCCCTGGCGTTCGTCGAGAGCCCGGTCCAACTCCTGAACGTCCTGGAGTGGGCGTACGCCCGGCCCGCCGACCCCGCGGGTCCCGACGCCGCCGCCCCGGGCCCGGCGGTCCCCGCCCCGCTGCTCGGCGGCATCCCGCGCCAGGGCCGCGAGGCCGGCGCGCCCGCCCCGCCGCCCACCGCCGCGGACGCGCCCGCCGCCGGGCCGCTGCGGATCGTCGTCCTGCCCCCCACCGACCCGATGTCCCGCGGCCAGCTGCGCCGGATGGCCGCCCTGGCACGTGACGAGGGTCACGACGTCCGGTGGCAGGAGGCGCGCGGTGGCGGGCTCGCGCCACTGAAGGCGCTCGCGGCGCTCGTCGGCGACGTCCGGGCCGCCCGCACCGTCGTCGTGGGCGACCCGTTCTCCCGGTACGTGCAGCTGCTGCTCACCCTGGTGCGCGCCGACCGGCTCGTTGTGGTCGACGACGGAACGGCCACCATGGAGTTCGTCGCCCAGACCGCCCGCGGCGAGCGCCTGGTGCGCTGGCACCGGGTCGGCGCCGGGGGGCTGCCCGGCCGGGTCCGGGAGCTGGCGTACGCGCCGGTCTCGGCCACCGCCCGGCGCCGGTTTACGCCCTCCGGGACGCGCGCCGTGGAGCTGTTCAGCTCGATGCCGGTCACCGTCCACGGCAGCACCACCCTGCGGGTCAACGACTTCGCCTGGACCCGCGCCCGCTTCGGCCCGCCCCGTCTGACCAGGGGAACCGACCTGGTCGGGACCTCGCTCGTGGAGACCGGCGTGGTGGACCCGGCCCGCTACCTCGACGCGGTGCGCGCGCTGACCGCGGAGCACGGGGCGACCCGCTACTTCGCACACCGCCGGGAGTCCCCCGAGAAGCTGCGCGCGCTGAGCGCGGCGACCGGGCTGGAGATCGTACGGCCGGACCTGCCGCTGGAGCTGATCGCCCGGCGCGGCCCGGTGGGGCACACGGTGGTCAGCTTCCCCTCCACGGTCGTCCACACGCTGCCGTACGCCCTGGGAGGGACCGGTGTCACCGTCGCCGTATGCGATGTGGACCCCGCCTGGCTCACCGGATCCGCGTCGCCGCGCGCCCGCGGTTTCCTCGCGGGGGTCACGGAAAGCGCCCGTGATGTGCGCAGACTCCCTGCCCAGACGGCCGGGGCGGCCGGATGAGCGCGCGAGTTTACCCCCGGACGCATCCGGCCATGCGTCCAGAGGCCGGGTTTCTTTACCCTAACGGCATGAACTTTTTGTGATCTCCAGCCAGTTGGCCGGTCGATGCGCCTACCCTTCAACGGGTGAACCAGTTGATGTCCCGCGAATCCCAGACCGCCCAGCCCGCCGCGTCCGACCGGCCCGAGCTGCCCGGCAAGCTTCCGGACCACCTGCGTGCCGAACTGATCGCCTTCCGCCGGGACTTGCACATGCATCCCGAGCTCGGGCACCAGGAGTTCCGTACCACGGCAGCGATCAAGGCCCGGCTGGAACGAGCCGGCCTGCGACCACGGGTGCTGAAGTCGGGCACCGGTCTGGTCTGTGACGTGGGCTCCTGGGACGGCGTACGGCCCATGCTGGCGCTCCGCGCGGACATCGACGCCCTGCCCATCCCGGACGCCAAGACGCACGCCGCGTACCGCTCGACGGTCCCGGACCGGGCCCACGCCTGCGGTCACGACGTGCACACCACCGTCGTCCTCGGCGCGGGCCTGGTCCTCGCCGACCTCGACCGGCAGGGCCTGCTGCCCCGTCCGGTGCGGCTGCTCTTCCAGCCGGCCGAGGAGGTGCTCCCCGGCGGAGCCACCGACGCCATCGAGGCCGGGGTCCTGGACGGGGTCGGCAAGATCATCGCCGTGCACTGCGATCCCCGGGTCGACTCGGGCCGCATCGGGCTGCGGTCCGGCGCCATCACCTCGGCCTGCGACCGGCTGGAGGTCAGCCTCTCCGGCCCCGGCGGGCACACCGCCCGGCCGCACCTGACCACCGACCTGGTGACGGCGGCCGCCCGGGTGGCGATCGACCTGCCCGCGGTGCTCTCCCGCCGGATGGACGCCCGCTCGGGCATGGCGGTCACCTGGGGCCGGATCGAGGCGGGCCACGCCTGCAACGTCATCCCGATGCACGCCGAGCTGTCCGGGACCGTGCGCTGCCTGGACCTGGCCGCCTGGCACGAGGCGCCCGACATGATCCACGCGGCGATCGACGAGATCGCCACGATGCACGGGGCCAAGTTCGAGATCAACCAGGTGCGCGGGGTCCCGCCGGTCGTCAACGACCCGGTGGTCACCGAACTGCTCCGCGAGGCCATGGGTGCGCGCCGCGGCGCCGATTCCGTCGAGGACACCGAGCAGAGCCTGGGCGGGGAGGACTTCTCCTGGTACCTGGAGCACGTCCCGGGCGCCATGGCCCGGCTGGGCGTCCGCACCCCGGGCGACACCGCCAAGAGGGACCTGCACCGGGGCGACTTCGACGTCGACGAGTCCGCGATCGGGGTCGGCGTGGAGTTCTTCACGGCCGCAGCCCTGCTGGACGGCCGGCGGTCCACTTCCCCCCAGTAGGGCCCGGGCAAACTTCCGTACAACATTCACCGTTCTTCCCGCGGGGCTGTCCAACCCTTGGTACACAAGGGTTGGACGGGTGTGCAGTCACCAACCGGTCACTGTCCGGTTCGCGACGATCCGATAACGACTCATGAACGGGCCTTTAACTGACATCTACGCGCGTTACGATCGCCGCGAAACCAGCGCCGGTCGTGGCGCTTCGGTCAGGTTTTGAAGGAGCCTTCCCTTGCGCCGGATCACCAGGATCGCCACCGTGGGCCTCGCGTCCGCTGCGCTCGCCCTCTCGGCCACCGCCTGTGGTGGAAAGAACTCGTCGGACGCCTCGTCCTCGTCCTCCGCCTCGGGCGACGCGAAGGCTGCCAGCGCCGCCATCGCGTACGACATCGGTGGCCGCGGCGACCAGTCGTTCAACGACGCCGCCTACGCGGGCCTCCAGAAGGCCGAGACGGACCTCAAGATCAAGGGCGCCGAGGCCGAGCCCACCGACGGTGAGGGCGAGGCCGACAAGGTCCAGCGCCTCACCGAGCTTGCCCGCAAGGGCAACAACCCGGTCATCGGCGTCGGCTTCGCCTACGCCCCGGCCATCAAGAAGGTCGCTCCTAAGTTCCCGGAGACCACGTTCGGCATCATCGACGACACCTCGGTGACCGGCCCGAACATCGCCAACCTCGTCTTCAACGAGGAGCAGGGCTCCTACCTGGCCGGCGTCGCCGCCGCCAAGGTGTCCAAGACCGGCACGGTCGGCTTCATCGGTGGCGTCGAGGTGCCGCTGATCAAGAAGTTCGAGGCCGGCTTCACCCAGGGCGTCAAGGACACCAACCCGAACGCCAAGGTGCTGTCCGCCTACCTGACGCAGCCGCCGAACTTCGACGGTTTCTCCAAGCCCGACCTCGGCAAGGCGGCCGCGCAGGGCCAGCTGAGCGCGGGCGGCGCCGACGTGGTGTACGCCGCGGCCGGCCTGGCCGGTTCCGGTGCCATCGAGGCGGCCCACGCGGCCGGCAAGTGGGCGATCGGTGTCGACTCCGACCAGTACAACCAGGCGGGTCTGTCCAAGTACAAGGACAAGATCCTGACCTCGGTCACCAAGGACGTCTCGGACTCCGTCTACAACCTGATCAAGTCGGTCAAGGACGGCAAGCCGGAGAACGGTGAGATCCGCTACGGCCTGGACAAGGACGGCGTCGGCCTCGCCGACTCCAACCCCGAGTACAAGAAGATGGCCGACGTCATCGCCGCGGTGGAGAAGGCCAAGGCCGACATCATCGCCAAGAAGATCACTGTCAAGACCGCGCCGTAAGGCCGAGTCCGACATGTAGTCGTGGTCTCCGGGGTCCGGGGAGCGGTCAGTGCCGCTCCCGGACCCCGAGCCGCGTCTCGTGAACCGTCACCCCGTGACTGGTTGTGGCCACTTGGCCGCAAGTTTTCACTTTCGACAGTGCTACGCGCGTAGAGGCATCGTGGACGCGGTACCGTCCTGCTCCCGCCCACCCGCCCGGCCGAGTCCCGCCCTGTCTCCCCCCTGCCTCCGCTCCTTCCGCGCCAAGGAGAGTGCGTCATCAACGCGTCCAGCCCGCCCCCCGCCGTGGAACTGCACGGCATCACCAAGCGCTTCCCCGGCGTCGTAGCCAACAAGGACATCGCGATCACCGTCCGCAAGGGCACGGTCCACGCCCTCGTCGGTGAGAACGGCGCCGGCAAGTCGACTCTGATGAAGATCCTCTACGGCATGCAGAAGCCGGACGAGGGCACCATCGCCATCGACGGGGAGCAGGTCTCCTTCACCAGCCCCGGCGACGCCATCGCCCGCGGCATCGGCATGGTGCACCAGCACTTCATGCTGGCCGACAACCTCACCGTCCTGGAGAACGTGGTTCTCGGCGGCGAGAAGCTGTACGGCATCGGTGCCAAGGCCCGCAAGAAGATCAGGGAGATCTCGGACGCGTACGGCCTCGGCGTGCGCCCCGACGCCCTGGTCGAGGACCTCGGGGTCGCCGACCGCCAGCGCGTGGAGATCCTCAAGGTCCTCTACCGCGGCGCCAAGATCCTCATCCTGGACGAGCCGACCGCGGTGCTCGTGCCGCAGGAGGTGGACGCCCTCTTCGACAACCTGCGCGAGCTCAAGTCCGAGGGCCTGACCGTCATCTTCATCTCGCACAAGCTGGGCGAGGTCCTGAAGGTCGCCGACGACATCACCGTCATCCGCCGCGGCACCACGGTCGGCACCGCCGACCCGCGCAACACCACGCCCAAGCAGCTCGCCGAGCTGATGGTCGGCGCGGAGCTGCCTTCGCCGGAGACCCGCGAGTCGACCGTGACGGACGTCCCGATGCTGCAGGTGACGGGACTCACCGTCGCCGAGGGCGGCCTCGGGCCCGTCGCCACCGAGGACACCGCGCGGACGCCGGAGTCCTCGGACACCTTCGTGCGCGAGCCGGCGTCGGGCGGCCGCCTGCTGCTCGACGACGTCAACTTCACGATCCACAAGGGCGAGATCCTCGGCATCGCGGGCGTCGAGGGCAACGGTCAGACCGAACTGATCGAAGCCCTGATGGGCATGAGCTCCGCCGACGCGGGCGTGATCACGCTGGACGGCAGGGACATCACCAAGGCGCCGGTGCGCGAGCGCCGCGAGGGCGGCATCGGGTACATCCCCGAGGACCGCCACCGCCACGGCCTGCTGCTGGAATCCCCGCTGTGGGAGAACCGCATCCTGGGCCACGTCACCGAGGCGCCCAACTCCAGGCGCGGCATCCTCGACCTGAAGGCGGCCCGCAAGGACACCGAGCGGATCGTGCGCGAGTACGACGTCCGCACGCCCGGCATCGAGGTCACCGCGGCCTCGCTCTCCGGCGGCAACCAGCAGAAGCTGATCGTCGGCCGCGAGATGAGCCACAACCCCAAGTTCCTCATCGCCGCCCACCCCACCCGCGGTGTGGACGTCGGCGCGCAGGCGCAGATCTGGGACGCGATCCGCGAGGCCCGCCGCGAAGGCCTGGCCGTGCTCCTGATCTCCGCCGACCTGGACGAGCTGATCGGCCTGTCCGACACCCTGCGCGTGATCTACCGCGGCCGCCTTGTCGCGGACGCCGACCCCGCGACCGTCACCCCGGAAGAGCTCGGCACCGCCATGACGGGCGCCGCCTCCGGGCACCTGGAAGCCACCGACAACCACTCCGCCGGTACCGACGCTGGTGCCGATTCACCGGAGGACGAGGCCCGATGAAGAAATTCGACAAGGACCGGCTGCTCCTCGCCTTCGCCGGGCCCGCGCTCGCACTGGTCACCGCGTTCGTGCTGACCATGATCGTGCTGGCGGCGACGGGTGTGGACCCGATCGACCCGCTGCAGATCATGGTGGAGAACGCGGGTTACGAGGACGTCCAGGTCCTCATCGTGAACCAGGCCGGTACGTACTACCTGGCAGCCCTGGCCGTGGCCATCGGCTTCCGGATGAACCTCTTCAACATCGGCGTCGACGGTCAGTACCGCCTCGCGGCGATGGTGTCCGCGGTGGTCGGCACGGCCGTCACCCTGCCGGGCCCGCTGCACATCCTGCTGATCGTGCTCGTCGCGATGATGGTGGGCGCCTTCTGGTCCGGCATCGCCGGCGTCCTGAAGGCCAAGCGGGGCGTCAGCGAGGTCGTCTCCACGATCATGCTGAACGCGATCGCCACCAGCCTGATCGCCTACCTGATCCTCCCGAAGAACCTCGGCGTCCAGCCCGAGGGCTCCAACGACCTGAACACCGGCGAGATCGCCCAGTCGGGCTGGTTCCCGGCGGTCGACCTCGGTGACGGCCTGGAGATCTACGGCTTCACCTTCGTGGCCTTCGCCCTCGGCATCGTCTACTGGTTCGTCCTCAACCGGACCCGCTTCGGCTTCGACCTGCGCGCCACCGGCGCCAGCGAGTCCGCGGCCCAGGCCTCCGGTGTGGACGCCAAGAAGATGATCATCACCTCGATGCTCATCTCCGGCGCCGTCGCCGGCCTCGCGGGCATGCCCGTGCTGCTGGGCGAGAGCCACACGTACAGCCTGTCCTTCCCGGTCGGCATCGGCTTCACGGGCATCACCATCGCCCTGCTCGGCCGCAACAGCCCGGTCGGCATCTTCTTCGCGGCACTGCTCATGGCCTTCATCGACAAGGCCTCGGCCTCGCTCGACACGGCCGGGTACGCCAAGGAGATCGGCACGATCATGAAGGGTCTGATCGTGATCGCGGTCGTCGTCTCCTATGAGCTCGTAGGCCGCTACGGCATCCGCCGCCAGCAGCAGAAGGTCGGCGAGGAACTCGCCGCCGGCGGCGCCATCAAGACCGACAAGGAGGTCGCGGCGTGAGCACCAGCACCGTCTCCGCGGCGAGCGCGGCCCCGAAGAAGTCGGACGGCCGCCGAAAGCTCACCCTGCCCTGGATCCTGCTGATCATCGCGGGCGGCCTCGCGCTGGTCTCGCTGGTCCGCCTGATCAGCGGGGCCAACGACCTGACCTCCGTCGGCCAGGTCTCCGGCGCGCTCCAGCTCGCCGTACCGATCGGCCTCGCCGGCCTCGGCGGCCTGTGGGCCGAGCGCGCGGGCGTCGTCAACATCGGCCTCGAGGGCATGCTCATCCTCGGCACCTGGTTCGGTGCCTGGGCCGGCTACCAGTGGGGTCCCTGGACCGGCGTCCTCGTCGGCATCCTCGGCGGCGCCCTCGGCGGCCTGCTGCACGCGATCATCACGGTCACGTTCAACGTGAACCACATCGTCTCCGGCGTGGCCATCAACATCCTGGCGCTGGGCTTCACCCAGTACCTGTCGAACTTCACGTTCGCCGAGGCGCCGGGCGGCTCCTCCAAGCAGTCCCCGCGCATCGAGGACATCCCACGGATCAACCTGGGCGGGCTCTCGGACGCGCTGTCGGACCTCCAGGGCAAGCACTGGTTCTTCATCTCGGACCTCGCGGGCGTCATCGGCGGAGTGGTCACCAACCTCTCGCCGCTGACCCTCATCGCCCTGCTGCTGATCCCCGGCACCTGGTGGGTGCTGTGGCGGACCGCCTTCGGCCTGCGCCTGCGCTCCTGCGGCGAGAACCCGATCGCGGCGGAGTCCCTCGGCGTCAACGTCTACAAGTACAAGTACATCGCCGTGATTGTCTCGGGCGGGCTGGCCGGCTTCGGCGGCGCCTTCCTCGCGATCACCACCGGCATCTACCAGGAGGGCCAGACCGGCGGCCGCGGCTACATCGGCCTCGCCGCGATGATCTTCGGCAACTGGATGCCCGGCGGCACGGCGCTCGGCGCGGGCCTCTTCGGCTTCATCGACAGCCTCAAGCTCCGCGGCGGCGCCGAGAACGTCCACGCCATGCTGCTGCTGATCGCGATCCTGCTGGTCCTGGTCTTCGCCTGGCAGCTGTACAAGAAGAAGTACGTCCAGGCCGGCATCTCCGCGCTCTGCGCCGTCCTGCTGTTCGTCTGGTACGCCCTGACCGATTCGGTGCCCAGCCAGTTCGTGGACGCGGCCCCGTACGTCACCACCCTGCTCGTCCTCGCGCTCTCCGCACAGCGGCTGCGGATGCCCAAGGCGGACGGCATGCCGTACCGCAAGGGCCAGGGCAAGTGACGAGCCCGGCCACGGCCGCGGCCGTCGACTGGGAGGCCCTGCGCGTCGCGGCGCGGGAGGCCATGTCCCACGCGTACGCGCCGTACTCGGGCTTCCCGGTCGGGGTCGCCGCCCGCGTCGACGACGGCCGGGTCGTGACCGGCTGCAACGTGGAGAACGCGAGCTACGGACTCGGCCTGTGCGCCGAGTGCGGACTGGTGTCCTCGCTCCAGGCCACCGGCGGCGGCCGGCTCACGCACTTCACCTGCGTGGACGGCAAGGGCGACATCCTCGTCCCCTGCGGCCGCTGCCGACAGCTGCTGTTCGAGTTCGGCGGCCCGGAACTGCTGGTGGAGACCCCCGACGGGATCCTGCCGCTGTCCGCGATGCTGCCCCAGGCCTTCGGGCCCGACCACCTGAGATAGCCGTGCCGACGGCCCTCCGCCCCCTCCCGGGCGGAGGGCCGTCGTCTTCCTCCCTCCCCCTCCGTACCCCCTCTCTCTATGCGCGTAGAAGGAAGTCACCCATGGACGTCATCTCCGTCATCCGGACCAAGCGGGACCGCGGCGAGCTGAGCCCCGAGCAGATCGACTGGGTCATCGACGCGTACACGCGCGGTGTCGTCGCCGACGAGCAGATGTCGGCGCTGGCGATGTCCATCCTGCTGAACGGGATGAACCGCACCGAGATCGCCCGCTGGACCGCCGCGATGATCGCCTCGGGCGAGCGCATGAACTTCGACTCCCTCTCGCGGCCGACCGCCGACAAGCACTCCACCGGCGGCGTCGGCGACAAGATCACCCTCCCGCTGGCCCCGCTCGTCGCCGCCTGCGGCGCGGCCGTGCCGCAGCTCTCCGGCCGCGGCCTCGGCCACACCGGCGGCACGCTCGACAAGCTGGAGTCCATCCCGGGCTGGCGCGCGCTGCTCTCCAACGAGGAGATGCTGCACGTCCTGGACACCACCGGCGCCGTCATCTGCGCGGCGGGCGACGGCCTGGCCCCCGCCGACAAGAAGCTCTACGCCCTGCGCGACGTCACCGGCACCGTCGAGGCCATCCCGCTGATCGCGTCCTCGATCATGTCGAAGAAGATCGCCGAGGGCACCGGCTCCCTCGTCCTCGACGTCAAGGTCGGCTCCGGCGCCTTCATGAAGAACATCGAGGACGCGCGCGAGCTCGCCTCGACCATGGTCGCCCTCGGTACCGACAGCGGCGTCAAGACGATCGCCCTGCTCACGGACATGTCCACGCCGCTCGGCCTCACCGCCGGCAACGCGCTGGAGATCCGCGAGTCCGTCGAGGTCCTGGCCGGCGGCGGCCCCTCCGACGTCGTCGAGCTGACCCTGGCCCTGGCCCGCGAGATGCTGGACGCCGCGGGCATCAAGGGCGCCGACCCGGAAAAGGCCTTGGCCGACGGCTCCGCGATGGACGTGTGGCGCCGGATGATCGCGGCCCAGGGCGGCGACCCGGACGCGGCCCTGCCGGTCGCCCGCGAGCAGCACGTCGTCACCGCCCCGTCCTCGGGCGTCCTGACCCGCCTCGACGCGTACGGCGTCGGCGTCGGCGCCTGGCGCCTCGGCGCGGGCCGCGCGCGCAAGGAGGACCCGGTGCAGGCGGGCGCCGGCATCGAGCTGCACGCCAAGCCGGGCGACACGGTCACGGCCGGCCAGCCGCTGATGACGCTGCACACGGACACCCCGGAGAAGTTCGAGTACGCCCTCTCCGCGCTGGACGGTTCCTACGACGTGGCCCCGGCGGGCACGTCCTTCGCCGCCACGCCGATCGTGCTGGACCGCATCGCCTGACCTGTACTCACTCGTACGGCTGAACGGGACCGGTGGACGCCCACCGGTCCCGTTCGGCACGCTGGGATCGGTGGCGAAGCGATAGGAGCACACCATGGGCGCACTCGCAGTCGAGCACCAGCCTCCGAGCGGTGACGACTGGGATTCGGTCGTCCACCTCCGGGAGGAGTTGGACGCGCCGGAGGGCTGCAAGGTGGAGATCATCCAGGGGATCGTCACCGTGGCACCACCGCCCGTCAACAACCACAACCTGATCGCCGAGCTGGTACAGAGGCGTCTCTACACCGCGATCCCCGATGACTGGGGTGTCTTCCAGACCCTCAATCTGGCTGTGCCGAGCCGCGGCGGTCTCTACATCCCGGACCTCGCGGTCGTGCCGAGGGACGCGGTTCCCAAGGGAGAGAACTTCGCTCCCGCAGCCGTCGCCGAGCTCGTCGTCGAGATCACCTCGAAGTCGAACGCCGTGAACGACCGCGTCGCCAAACTCCAGGGTTACGCCGCGGCAGGCGCCCCGCTCTACCTCCTCATCGACCCGCACTCGTCCGGCATCCCGACCATCCACCTGTACGGCGAGCCCAGCGACGGGACGTACCGGGTCCTGGCGGCCGCCAAGTTCGGCGAGGCCTTCCACCTGCCCGAGCCGTTCGACCTGATCCTCGACTCCTTCGCCTTCCCCCGCCCGTAGGCGGTGCCTCCCCGCCCCGCCGATGAGTTCGGGTGGGGCCGGGGGTCTGCCTCGTGTGGAGACCAGAACCCTGGCGGTGGAGGGACCGGAGCCGGATACGGCCGAGCTGTGCGCGCGCGTGTACGAAATGTGCCGTGACGGGCCCGTCGGGATCGTGCTCGACGCGGGAGCGGTCGCAGCGCCCACGCTCGCGACCGTCCAGGCCCTCGCGCGGGCCGCACTGACCGCCCGGCGCCTCGGCGTCCCCCTCCGGGTGCGGGCCGCGCCCGGTCTGCTCGGTCTGCTGGAGCTCGTGGGACTAGGGGAGCTGCTCGGGGAGGCCGAAGAGCGGGAACCACCGGGCGGTGTCCAGGAAGGCGTTGAGCCCGACGATCTTCCCGTCTGAGATCTCCAGCACCTGGAGCGCCCACGGGGTGTGACCCTTCCCGGAGGCCGCCGGCCGGTACTGCCCGAAGGCCGGCATGCCGTTCGCCGTCGTCGGGACGAGCCGGGATCCCTTGCAGCCGATGCCCTGGTTCAGGTGCCAGGCGGCGATGTCCTCGTGGCCCCGGAGCCACAGGTCGAACGGCGGCATCGACAGCACCGCGTCCTCGTGCAGCAGCGCGGTCAGCCGGGAGATGTCGTACGCCTCGAACGCCGCCAGGTAGCGCTCCAGCAGCTTCGCCTGCTCCGCGTCCAGCGGATCCGCCGGGTCGCTCTCGCGCAGCGCGTGGCCCGCGAGCGTCGCCCGCGCCCGCTGGAGGGCGCTGTTGACCGAGGCCGTGGTGGTGTCCAGGAGCTGCGCGACCTCGTCGGCCTTCCAGGCCAGCACCTCCCGCAGGATGAGCACGGCCCGCTGCTTCGCCGGCAGGTGCTGGAGCGCGGCGACGAACGCCAGCCGCACGGACTCCTTGGCCAGCGCCGTCTCGGCGGGATCGGCGGTCTGCGGCAGCACCCGGCCGTCCGGCACGGGCTCCAGCCAGGTCACCTCCGACCGCTCGTTCAGCACGGCCGAGGCCTGGTGCTGCGGGGCGGTGAGGTCCATGGGGCGGGCCCGCTTGTTCCCGGCCTTCAGCAGGTCCAGGCAGACGTTGGTGGCGATCCGGTACAGCCACGAGCGCAGCGACGAGCGGCCCTCGAACTTCTCCCGGGCGCGCCAGGCGCGGATGTACGTCTCCTGCACCGCGTCCTCGGCGTCGAAGGCGGAGCCGAGCATGCGGTAGCAGTAACCGGTGAGCTCGATGCGGTACCGGTCCATCGCGGTGTCCAGATCCGGTTCCGGCGGTGTCGTCGCGAGGTCGCTCATGGCTGTCGTTCCCCCAGGTGGCTTCCGATACTCCGGAAACTACCCGAGGGGTCCGACAACGGCAGCCGGAGGCGTCTACGTGCCGGGCTTGCGCCCGTAGACGTAGACGGAGTTCCCGTTGCCCAGCATGTTCCAGTACGCCTTGGCGTCGGCGGTCCGCATGTTCACGCAGCCCCCCGAGCCCGGCGGGTTCCACATGCTCTTGGTGGTCGAGTGGAAGGCGATCCCGCCGTCGAAGAACTGCGAGTACGGCATCGAGACGTTGTAGATCGTCGACCAGTGGTTGATGCTGCGGTAGTAGATCGACTTCAGGCCGGTCCGGGTCTCGGTGCCGTCCTTGCCGGTGCGCACGGGCACCGGGGCGTACTTCACGGTGGAGCCGTCCTGTATCCAGCTGATCTGCCGCGTCAGGTCGACGCAGGCGATCCGCCCCCGGTTCGTCGGACAGCTGCCGTCCTTGTTCGGATTGGGTCCGACCGACCACTGGGTCAGGATCAGGCTCATCGTCTGCCAGGTCAGCGGCCCGGCGTACCCCTGCGTCGGGGTTATCCCGTGGGTGGCCTGGAACGCCTTGATGGCATTGCAGTCGGCCGCCGACTGGATCCCGTCCACCGGCCGCCCCAGGAACTGCTCCACCTGCCGCTGGTACGGCCCGGTCGTCAGGTTGCACGAGGCGGCCTGCGCCGCGCCGCCCCCCGCGACCACCACCGGTACGGCCATCGCAGCCGCCGCCGCGAACACCACCGCCGCCCGCCGCCTCACGCGCGTGCGCTTCTCCCCCATCAGGTCCTCCCCTTGTCCTCGGACTGCTGTCCTACCGGTTCAATGCCCGGAAAACAACCACGGGTTACCTGGAGGGGATGCGTAGATTCCCTCAGCGCGCGACGGCCGCGGCCGTCATCGTCCGGCGCTCCGCGCGGGCCGCGTGCGACCCGTACAGCGTGATCGACACGACGCCCAGCACGGCCAGCAGCGCGATGCCCACCGTCGCCGCCCACCCGGCGGAGTGGTAGGCGAGCGCGCCCAGCGTGCCGCCGGCGCTGGAGCCCAGGTAGTACGCCGACTGGTAGAGCGCGGAGGCCTGCGCCCGGCCCGTCTTCGCCGTACGGCTCACGGCGGCGGACGCCACGGCGTGGCCCGCGAAGAAGCCCGCCGTGATCAGCACCAGCCCGGCGAGGATCAGGGTTAGGGAGTCGGCCAGGGAGAACAGCAGCCCGAGCGCGGTGGTGGTCACCGCCAGGTACAGCGCGCCGCGCCGCCCCGCACGGGCCACGAGCCGGCCGGCGGCGGCCGAGGAGACCGTGCCGACCAGGTAGATCAGGAAGATCGACCCGATCACGCCCTGGCCCAGCGAGAACGGCTCGTCGACGAGCCGGTAGCCGATCACGGTGTACACGGCCCCGAAGACGGTCATGAACAGCGCGCCGATCCCGTACAGCCGCAGCAGCAGCGGGTCCCGCAGGTGCCCGGAGACCGTACGGCCCACCGCGCGTGGGTTCAGCGACGCCGGCCGGAAGAACCGGGCCCGGGGCAGCAGCACCAGGAAGGCCGCCGCGCAGGCCAGCGACAACAGGCCCACGGACAGCAGGCCCACCCGCCAGCCGCCCAGCTGCGCCCCCCAGCCCGTGACGAGACGGCCGCTCATGCCGCCGATGGAGTTGCCCGCGACGAACAGGCCGATCGCGCCGACGAGCGCCTTCGGCTTCACCTCCTCCGCGAGGTACGCCATCGCGGAGGCCGGGATGCCGGCGATCGCCGCGCCCTGGACGCCGCGCAGGACGACCAGCCACTCCAGGCTCGGCGCGAACGGCACCAGCAGGCCCACGGCCACGGCCACCACCATCGACCAGGTCATCATCCGGGTGCGTCCGAACCGCTCGGACAGCGCGCTCAGCGGCAGGACGAACAGCGCGAGCGCGCCGGTGGCCGCGGACACCGTCCAGCTGGCCTGACCCGCCGTCACGCCGAAGCCCGCGGAGACGGCGGGCAGCAGCGCCTGCGTGGAGTAGAGGAGCGCGAAGGTGGCGAGGCCGGCGGCGAAGAGCGCGAGGCTCATGCGGCGGTAACCGGGGCGGCCGGGCTCGCGGCCCTCGGGGGCGGCGGCGGGCGGCGCCGACCGCGGCGCGGACCGCGGCGCGGATGCGGGCGCCGGCTCCGGCGCGGGTTCGGCGAACGACGAGGTGGAGGCACCCGGGATGACGGGTGCCCCGGTATGAGCGGGAGGCATACGTCGAAGGTAGGCCCGTGGTTTTCATGCGTCCAATGCACGGATTCGTGATAATCGTTCCACTCACGCATCAGCACAGCTCAGGACGGCGCATGTCGATGAACCGTTACGAAGAAGACATGGCGATGACACGCCTGCTGGCCCCGCGCCTCGCGTACTTCGCGGCCGTGGCCCGGCACGAGCACGTCACCCGCGCCGCGCACGAGCTCGGCGTCCCCCAGTCGACCCTGTCGCGGGCCATGGTCCGGCTCGAACAGGACCTCGGCGTCGCGCTGTTCGCCCGCAAGGGCCGTACGGTCGCCCTCACCACCGCGGGCCACACCTTCCTCGCCTCCGCCGAGCGGGCCCTCGACGGGATCGCCCGCGCCGCCGAGTCCGTCCAGCAGGACGCCGACCCCACCGCCGGCAAGGTGGCCTTCGGCTTCCTGCACACCCTGGGCTCCGAGACCGTGCCCGGCCTGATCCGCGCCTTCCGCGCCGACCACCCCCGCATCCGCTTCTCGCTCGTCCAGAACTACGGCGAGGCCATGCTGGAGCGGCTGCGCGCCGGCGAGCTCGACCTCTGCCTGACCTCGCCCCTCCCCGACGCCCCCGACCTCGTCGCCCGCCGCCTGGACGAGCAGCGGCTGCGCCTGGTCGTCCCCGACGACCACCGCCTCGCCGGGCGCAAGCGCATCCGCCTCGCCGAGGCCGCCGAGGAAACCTTCGTCACCCTGGAGCCCGGCTACGGCCTGCGCCGCATCACCGACGACCTGTGCGCCGAGGCCGGCTTCACGCCCCGGGTCGCCTTCGAGGGCGAGGAGGCCGAGACCCTGCGCGGCCTGGTCGCCGCCGGACTCGGCGTGGCCCTGCTGCCGCCCCCGGCCGTGGCCCGCCCGGGAGTCGTCGAGCTGACGGTCACCGCCCCGCGCGCGGTCCGCGAGATCGGCGTCGCCTGGCTCGACGGCCACCCGGACACCCCGCCGGTGGCCGAGTTCAAGCGTTTCCTGCTGTCCCGCCGCGGCCGCCTCATCCCGGAGCTGGAGCCACCGGCGTAGGTTCCGTCCCCCCTTCCCGCTCCCGCTCCCGCTCCGGATCCGGCACCGGGTGCGCGGACAGCAGGAATCCCGCCTGGAAGCGGGACTTGGCCCCCACCGCCCGCATGATCTCCGCGATGTGCCGCTGGCACGTCCGCTCGGACATGCCGAGCCGCCGGGCGATCACCTTGTCCTCCAGCCCCTCCGACAGCAGCCGCACGATCGTCTGCCGCAGCTCGTCGGAGATCGACCGGGCCGCCTCCGGGCTCACCGTCACCGGGAACGGCTGGGCCCCCAGCCAGGACCGCTCGAACGCCGCCGTCATGAAGTGCACGACGCTCGGCTCCCGCACCACCAGCGCCGCCCCGCTGCGGTCCGGCACCGCCATCAGGCCCGTGTGCGCGTCGAAGACCAGCATCCGCATCAGCCCGTCGCCGAGCGTCCGCACCTGCGCGCCCAGCGCCGTCACCCGCTCCACGTACGCCGCCGTGGGCCGCGAGTAGCGCGCCGTGTGCTGGTAGATGGTCCGCATCCGGACCCCGCGCGCCAGCAGCGACTCGTCCCGCCCGATCGACTCCTCCAGCGTCTCCAGCGGCCGGCCGCCGCCCGGCTGGGAGGTCAGCAGCTCCCGCTCGCAGGAGGCGACCAGCTCCGCGATCAGACCCCGTACGGCGCCCAGGTCGGTCACCAGCTCCAGCCGCCCCGAACCACCGCTCGGGTCCCGGTGCGCGGCCCCCGCCTCGTACGCCGGAACCAGGGCCTCCAGCCGCCCCCGCAGCCGGTCCATCTCGTCGTGGGTCTCCCGTACGAGCAGGGCCAGCGGGGCCAGCGCCCGGGCCGCCGCCGCGCGGGGCGCGACCGCGCTCCACCGGTCGGGCGCGCCGCCGGGCGCCCGCTGGAGCAGGTGCGCGGCCGCCAGCTCGGTGATCGCGGCGGCCGCGCGCACGCCGAGGGCCTCGGTCGCCTCGGCGGCGCCGAAGTCGTGCCGCTCGACGGCGTACGCGTAGAGGCGCCGGGCCGTGGGGCTCAGCTCCTCGTGCTCTCCGGGTGGGTCGGCTGGCATATGCGTATTCGTCCCGGGGTGTGTCCGTTTGTAAACCCCTCGTGTTCCCGCAAGGCGGCAAGACGACGCGTGCCCGGCCGCTACCGGCATATGCCGAAGCGGCACAGTGGTCGCACGGCGTGAGGGGGAGCGCGGTATGCGGCAGCGGACACCCATCGAGGGGCGGGAGCCCGTTGCCGTCCTGCTGAGCCCTCGACCCGCCGTGGTGGCGGCCGCCCGCCGCGCGGGAGCGCGCACCGTGGTGGTCGCGCCGGTTCCACCGGTGCCGTCCGACCGTGAGGGGGCGGAGCGGCGGGTACGGGCGGACTGGCGCGACCACCGCCGCCTCGTCGGCGCCGTCGGCCGGATGGAGGAGGTCCGCGAGGGCCGCGCCGCCGTCTTCGGCTTCGACGCGGCCTCGGCCCTGGCGGCCGCCCGCGCCAACGAGGAACTGGGCCTGCCCGGCACCCCCGCCGCCGCCGTCACCGCCCTCATGGACAAGGCCGCCCTGCGGGCCCGCTCCAACGCGCTGCACCCCGCCCGGCCCGTCTCCTTCGCCCGTTGCGGCCGCGCCGCGACCCTCCCCTTCGTCACGGCCCTCATCGGCTACCCCTGCGTGGTGAAACCGCGGGCCGGCGGCGACGGCGAGGGCGTCCGCCTCGTCCGCGACGAGGCCGAGGCGTCTGCCGCCGCCCTCGCCTACCCGGAGGTCACCGACCTCCTCGTCGAGGAGTACCTCGACGGCCCCGAGCTCGCCGTCGAGGCCCTGTCCCGGGATGGCCGCCACCGCGTCCTCGGCTGGGCCCGCCGCCGGACGGGCCCGGGCCTGACCGCCACCGGCCACGAACTGCCCGTGCCCCTGGACCCCGGCACCGCCGACGCCGTACGGGCCCTCGTGCGGGGCGTCCTCGACCTCGCGGGCCACGGCGACGGCCCCTCCCACACCGAGGTCGTCCTCACCCGGCACGGCCCCCGCCTGATCGAGGCGCACGCCCGCCCCGGCGTCGAGGAGCTCGCCCGGCTGCTCCGGCTCGCCCACGGCACCGACGTTCTCGGCCTCGCGCTCGCGTCCGGGCTGCGCCTGCCGGATCCGGCGCGCAGCCCCCGCGCCGCCTGCGCCGGGCTGCGGTACGTGGACTTCCCGCCCGGCCGCCGCCTCGACGGGGTGCGCCCGGGGATCGCCGCGGCCCGCGCCGTGCCGGGGGTGGTGCGGGTCCAGCTGGAGATACCGGCGGGCGCCACCGTCCGACGCGCTCCGACGGGGGCCCTGCACCACGCGTACGTCCTGGCGACCGCCGCGACCCCCGGCTCCCTGGCCCGCACGCTGGACCGCGCCACGGGCCTGCTGGGCCAGGCCCCGCCCGCCCGCCTGATTCCTCAGCCGGAGGGCGGCCTGGCGTAGTTCCCGTATCCGGTCCAGTCCAGGAGGACGCAGGGCTCGTCGCCCAGGACCCAGGCGTCGTGCCCGGGAGCCGCCTGGAGGAAGTCGCCCGGTCCGGCCTCGACGGCGTCCCCGGAGTCCATGACGACCCGGATCCGGCCGCTCACCACGTATCCCGTGTGCGCGGACTCGCAGCTCTCGGTGCCGGCCAGCGGCTTGATGTGCTCCGACCACTTCCAGCCCGGCTCGAACACCGCGCGGCCGACCTGTCCGCCGTCCGTCTCCAGCAGGTCCAGCCGGCCCTTGCCGGCGAGGAAGGGCCGTGTCTCGTCGGCCGCGTCGAAGTTCTTGCACACCAGATCGGCCATGATCATCGCCTCCGGGGAGAAGTCCCCGAGTCCTCGATCTCACTGTACGCCCGGCCGCCCGGCCCGGCTCGGGCCTCGTGCCGGGCGGGCGCCGGGACGGCCGGGCGGCCCGGCGCGTCAGCGCCGCGGCGGCCTGCCGAAGCCGGAGGCGAGCGGCATCCGCAGGCCCAGCGGCGGGGGCGCCGCCAGGGCGTCCGTCACCGGGCGCGAGTACCGGTCCGAGAACACCGACCCGAGGGCGAAGTCCACGGCCAGCGCCACGACTTCCGCCTGGTGTTCGCGCAGCCCGTGCCCGTCCGAGTGCACCTCGAACCGGCACGTCGCCCGGTTCGCCTTCTTCGCCCGCGCCGCCAGCAGGAACGAGGCCTCCGGGTCGCTGCGCGCGTCGTTCGTGCCGTGCACGATCAGCACCCGCCGCCCCGCCAGGTGTTTCACCGGCTCGGGCGCCTGCGCGGCCGCCCCCGCCTCCGGAAGGCAGGGGGCCATCGCCAGAACGGAGTTGACGGCCTCGTGCCCCGCCGCCCGCAGCGCGGCCAGGCCGCCCGCGCCGTAGCCGGCCAGGCACACCGGCACGTCGCCGTAGCGCCGCACCACCTCGTCCACCGCCCACCGCGCCTGCTCCTCGCGGGGGGCGTCCCCGCCGTGCTGGACCGTGTGCGCGGCCAGCCCCTCCGTTCCGCCCGCCCGGGCCAGCGCCCGCGCGAGCGGGCGCAGGGGACCGGGGGAGAATCTGGACGCTCCGGGAAGCAGGAGCACCACACCGTTGACCGTCGTGACCGAACCGTTCGCGCCGGCCGCCCGCCCCAAGCGGGCCCCGCGCGCCGGCGGCGCATGCTGTGCCATGGCGGAACAGTCTCAGACCCCGAGGCGTACGCCATCCGTCCGCGCGGTCTCTGTTACATATCGACCCCCGTCGCCGGGGCACGCTCTACGCGCGTAGGAGCTAGAGTGCCCAGATGACGAGCGAGACCCTCAACCTGCCGACCCCGGATCAGATCCGCCGCTCCCCGAAGGTGCTCCTGCACGATCACCTCGACGGTGGACTGCGCCCCGGGACCATCATCGAGCTGGCCCGCGAGGCCGGCTACGAGAACCTCCCCGAGACCGACGCCGACAAGCTCGGCATCTGGTTCCGGGAAGCCGCCGACTCCGGCTCCCTCCCGCGCTACCTCGAGACGTTCGCGCACACCTGCGCGGTCATGCAGACGAAGGAGGCCCTCTTCCGGGTCGCCGCCGAGTGCGCCGAGGACCTGGCCGAGGACGGCGTCGTGTACGCCGAGATCCGGTACGCGCCCGAGCAGCACCTGGAAGCCGGCCTGACCCTCGAAGAGGTCGTCGAGGCCGTGAACGACGGCTTCCGCGAGGGCGAGCGCCGCGCCAGGGCCAACGGCCACCGCATCCGCGTCGGCGCCCTGCTGACCGCCATGCGCCACGCGGCCCGCGCCCTGGAGATCGCCGAGCTGGCGAACCGCTACCGCGACAACGGGGTGGTCGGCTTCGACATCGCCGGCGCCGAGGCCGGGTTCCCCCCCACCCGCCACCTCGACGCGTTCGAGTACCTCAAGCGCGAGAACAACCACTTCACCATCCACGCGGGCGAGGCCTTCGGCCTGCCGTCGATCTGGCAGGCCCTGCAGTGGTGCGGCGCCGACCGCCTCGGTCACGGTGTGAAGATCATCGATGACATCGAGGTCGCCGCCGACGGCACGGTGAAGCTCGGCCGCCTGGCCTCGTACGTACGGGACAAGCGCATCCCCCTGGAGATGTGCCCGACCTCGAACCTGCAGACGGCCGCGGCCGCCTCGTACGCCGAGCACCCGATCGGTCTGCTGCGGAAACTGCACTTCAGGCTGACCGTCAACACCGACAACCGGCTGATGAGCGGCACCAGCATGAGCCGTGAGTTCGAGCACCTGGTCGACACCTTCGGGTACTCGCTGGACGACATGCAGTGGTTCACCGTCAATGCGATGAAGTCCGCGTTCATTCCTTTCGATGAACGACTGGCCATGATCAACGAGGTCATCAAGCCCGGATACGCGGAGCTGAAGTCGGAGTGGCTGTTCCAGCAGACCGCTTCCACCAGGGGTTCCGTCTCGGCCTAGGCCACGGCATGACGTACTGAAAGCGCCCGGGAGGAGCAATTCCCGGGCGCTTTCTCGTATTTACGGATGTTTGCGGGCGGGGGTTCGAAGTGACTAGTTTGCGGAGCCGCTCAATTCCCCGTCACAAGGACGATCTCATGAAGAAGTCAGCTGCCAAGACCCTCGGTGTCGCCGCTCTCGGCGCCGCCTTCGCCGTCGTCGCCGCCGGTACCGCCTCCGCAGCCGTCCCCGCCGTCGGCCTCACCGACGCACTGACCAGCGCCACCGGCGCGCTCCAGGGAGCCACCAGCCAGCAGAACGTCGGAGGCCAGCAGGGCGAGTCCTCCGACCCCGCCGCGCCGATCACCGGCCTCCTCGGCGGCCTGGCCCCGGCCACCGGCGCCCTGAACGGCCTCGGCGGCTGACCTGACGCTGCCGCGACCCGAACGCGCGCGCGGTGGGCGCACGCCTCCTCGACGAGGTGTGTGCCCCGCCGTGCCGTGTGCCACGATCACCACCAACTGCCCGCCGAAGCAATCGGTATGAGGTCTTTGGTCATGCGAATGAAGGCACGAGCGACCCTGGTCGCGCTGGTCCCCGCCCTGCTCGTCGCGGCGGTCGGATGCAGCAGTACGGACACTCCCGCCAAGGGCGAGGCCCCGGACCCCAAGGGCTCCTCCCGCCCCGCCTCCGGTGCGCCCGGCGCCCCGGCCCCGACCGCGTCGGCCCCCGCCACGACCGGCACGCCGAAGACCGGCGGCACGAAGGCGGAGCGGGCCGCGCTGGAACAGGGCGACCTGCCCGGCTACCAGATCTCCGCCCAGGGCAAGAATCCGAACGCCCCCGACGGCCAGCCACAGGCCGATCGCAAGGCCTGCCAGCCGCTGGCGGACGTCATGGGCGACAAGCCGGACCCGGCCGCCCGCGAGACGGTCAACCGCGGCGTCGGCTCCCAGAAGCAGATCGGCCTCGCCGTCTCCGCCTCCGTCAGCTCGTACACCGAGGCCGACGCCAAAGCCCTGATCAGCCGTCTGAAGGCGGCCGTCGCCGCCTGTGCCACGGGCTTCTCCGCCACCGTCGAGAAGCAGACCGGCAGCTACCGCGACGTGCGGGCCGCCGCGTACACGACGTCCGGCGACGAGAGCGTCAGCTGGACCACGACCGCGGCCGCCCAGGGCGTCTCGGCGCGGGTCCACCTGGTCGTCGTGCGCGAGGGCGACACCGTCGTACGGCTGATGGCCCTCAACGTGGCGGCCGCCGAGCAGAAGGCGCTGGTGCCGCAGGAAGTGGCGGACAAGCAGCTGGAGAAGGTCCGGCTGGCCGGCTGATCCCCGGGAGGTCTACCAGGCGGTGGAGGCGGTCTTGTCGTTCGGCAGGAGCAGCCACAGCGCCAGGTAGACCAGGAACTGCGGGCCGGGGAGCAGGCACGAGACGACGAAGATGACGCGCATCGTGTTCGCAGACGTTCCGAAGCGACGCGCCAGCGCGGCGCAGACGCCGCCTATCCAACGTCCGTCACGGGGGCGGGCCAGGGCGCTCATGGTTTCTCCTTCGTCGGGATCGCGTGTCGTGCGATGCCTCAATACTCCCGCTGGACCGCCGATACGACCTCGGTCCAGGGGCCCACCCCGACCCTGGTAATTCTCGGGGTCGCCCCCTGACACGCGGTCCGCGCGCGCCGCATCCGGGCCCGCAGCGCCGGTACGACGGCCGCGTGGGCGAGGAGTACGCCCACCGTGTTCAGCAGGACCGCGTCCACGTCGACGACCCGGCCCGGGACGGCGGTCTGGAGCAGCTCGATGCACACCGAGACCAGGGCGCCCGCGGCGGCGGTCCGGGTCAGCGAGGACCACGCGGACAGCCGCGAGGGCGCGAGCCGCCCGCTGACCAGCGGCAGCAGCACCCCCAGCGGAGCCAGCAGCGCCAGCGCCTCGCCGATCCGCCGGGCGGCCTCCAGCGGCCCGAGCGCCAGGTCCGCCCTGATCCCCTCCAGCGGGCTCAGATTGGCTGCCGCCGCCCAGGGCAGGTCCAGCGGCCGCAGGGTGAGCCAGCCGACGACCAGGAGATGAGCGGCGAGCAGGGCGCCGGCCGCGAGCCGGAGCCGGAGATGAATGGCGGTGGCGGCGTTTCCGCCGTCCTCATGACGCTGCACACCTGCGAGGACGCGTCACCGGTAGCGCCGGTTCCGCACCGGCGGGGGTGTGGCGCCGGCCACGCCGGCCGGGGTGTCAGCCGACGGCGAGCAGGACGATCAGCAGCACGGCCCCGGCCACGGCGGGGGCGATGACCTCGTACGACCAGTGCACGCGCACCCCGCCCTGGGCGCCCGCCCGCGAGGCGCCGCGCTCGGCGAGCTCGCGCAGCTCGTCCACGACGCGGTCCGCGCCCGCCCGCTGCGGCTCGGCGGGCTCGGCGGCGGCGCCGTTCTGCGCCGGGGCGGCCAAGCCGCGGCCGGTCAGTCCGCCGCGGCGGCTGAGCTGGCGCCGGTTCGCCTTCTTGCGCTCCCGCAGGGACACGGGCACCGACCAGAGCTGGTACGTGGACCCCTCGGCCAGCACCTCGGCCGAATACCCGGCGCGCACGGTGTCCACGGCCGCCCAGGGCAGCTCGACGACCCGGAAGGGGTTGCGCACGCGCATCCGGTCGTCGTTGGCGAAGACGGCCGGGCGGATGGTGAACGCCACGATCAGCGGGACCGCGCACAGCGCCAGGGCGAGCGCGATCCACGGCGTGTTCCCCGAACCCCGGACCGCGGCGTCCCCGCAGAGCCAGGCGGTCAGCCCGAGCAGCAGCACCCCGGTGACGACGGCCATGGGGGAGCGGTAGACCCGGTCGTCGTAGACGGGCTCGTCGGTCGGCTGCGGCTGGCTGCTCATGCGGTCGATTCTGCCCCACGCCGTCCCGGTGGACGAGGTCGGCGCCGCTCCCAGCCCGGCGGGCGGGCCGGAGCGAGCGGAGGTGTCGATTCCGCACCGGAATCGGGGAAGGGGGGTGACAGGTCGCTACGCGCGTAGATATGCTCATGTGGTGACCATGCCCACCACCCTCACCGCATTCGCTGACGTGACGACGTCCGACAGTGCGCTGCGCCGCTTCCTGCACGGGCTGCCCGGCGTCGACGCTGTCGGCCTGGAGGCCCGCGCGGCCGCCCTCGGCACCCGCTCGATCAAGACGACGGCCAAGGCGTACGCCATCGACCTGGCCATCTCGATGATCGACCTGACGACCCTGGAAGGCGCGGACACCCCGGGCAAGGTCCGGGCGCTCTCCGCCAAGGCCGTCATCCCCGATCCGACCGACCGCACCACCCCGACGACGGCCGCCGTCTGCGTGTATCCCGACATGGTGGCCACCGCCAAGGCGGCGCTGAACGGCGCCGACGTCAAGGTGGCCTCCGTCGCCACGGCGTTCCCCGCCGGCCGGGCCGCCCTGCCGGTCAAGCTCGCGGACACCGCGGACGCCGTGGCCGCCGGCGCGGACGAGATCGACATGGTCATCGACCGTGGCGCCTTCCTCGCCGGCCGCTACCTGGACACGTACGAGCTGATCAAGGCCGTCAAGGAGGCCTGTGTCCGCCCCGACGGCACCGCGGCCCGCCTCAAGGTCATCTTCGAGACCGGCGAGCTGTCGACGTACGACAACATCCGCCGCGCCTCCTGGATCGGCATGATGGCCGGCGCCGACTTCATCAAGACGTCGACCGGCAAGGTCGGGGTGAACGCCACCCCCGCCAACACCCTGCTGATGCTCGAAGCCGTCCGTGACTTCCGCGCGCAGACCGGCATCCAGATCGGCGTGAAGCCGGCCGGCGGCATCCGCACCACCAAGGACGCGATCAAGTTCCTGGTCCTGGTCAACGAGACCGTGGGCGAGGACTGGCTGAGCAACCACTGGTTCCGCTTCGGCGCCTCCAGCCTGCTCAACGACCTGTTGATGCAGCGCCAGAAGCTGAGC